>NZ_JADGRI010000301.1 GCF_017881085.1 Bradyrhizobium sp. | reverse complement strand
GAAAAGAAGCGCGCGCAATAACGAACGACAATCCCAAGGGAGTTTTCATGAGCACGCCTGCCAACCCCGTCACGCTGCCGCTTTCGCAATATTCGCCCAGGCATTTCTTGCTGGGGGTGGCGGATGGCGTGGCGACGGTGACGCTGAACCGGCCGGAGCGAAAGAATCCACTGACATTCGAGAGCTACCGCGAATTGACGGACTTCTTCCGCGCCTGCGCCATGGACGATGAGGTCAAGACCGTCGTCGTAACCGGCGCCGGCGGCAATTTCTCGTCGGGCGGCGATGTCTTTGAAATCATCGGCCCGCTGGTGAAGATGGACACCAAGGGCCTCACCGCCTTCACCCGCATGACCGGCGATCTCGTCAGGGCGATGCGGGCCTGTCCGCAGCCGATCATCGCCGCCGTCGAGGGCATCTGCGCCGGCGCGGGCGCGATCGTCGCCATGGCGTCCGACCTGCGTCTGGCGGCGACCGGCGCCAAGGTCGCATTCCTCTTCAACAAGGTCGGCCTTGCCGGCTGCGACATGGGGGCGTGCGCGATCCTGCCGCGCATCATCGGGCAGTCCCGCGCTTCGGAATTGCTCTATACCGGCCGCTTCATGACCGCGGAGGAAGGCGAGCGCTGGGGGTTCTTTAGCCGCGTTGTCGCGCCGGAGCAGGTGCTGACGCAGGCGCAGTCGCTTGCCAAGGAGATCACCGCGGGGCCGACCTTCGCCAACACCATGACCAAGCGAATGCTGGCGATGGAATGGGCGATGTCGGTCGAGGAGGCGATCGAGGCGGAGGCGGTGGCGCAGGCGCTGTGCATGACCACGGCGGATTTCGCCAGGGCCTTCGAGGCGTTTTCCAGCAAGGCGAAGCCGGTGTTTCAGGGGAATTGAGCCACCGCCCGGGGCCTTGCGGGAAAATTGTTTTATGTTTAAAATAATTGAAATGGTTCCGCTGCGCCGGAGGCTGTCATGAAGATCGCGATCATCGGCGGAGGACCGGCCGGTCTCTATTCCGCGATCCTGCTCAAGAAACAGCGGCCGGAGGCCGAGGTCACGGTCTATGAGCGCAACCGCGCAGACGATACCTTCGGCTTCGGCGTGGTGTTTTCGGATGCCACGCTGGACAATTTCGAGAAATACGACGCCCCGAGCTATCGCCGCATCACCGAGCAGTTCGCTTATTGGGACGATATCGCCGTGCACTTCCGCGGCACGGTGCATCGTGTCGGCGGCAACGGTTTCTGCGGCTGCTCGCGCCGCACGCTGCTTTTGATTCTGCAGGAGCGGGCGCGCGAACTCGGCGTCACCCTGTTGTTCGAGGCCGACATCGAGGACGAGGCCCGCTTCGCCGATGCCGATCTGGTGGTGCTGGCCGACGGCATCAACAGCCGCTTCCGCGACAAATATATCGAGCATTTCCAGCCCGAGGTCGATCTTCGCTCCAACAAGTTCGCCTGGATGGGCTCGACCCGGCCGCTCGATGCCTTCACCTTCATCTTTCAGGAAACCGAGTGGGGCCCGTTCATCGCCCACGCCTATCAATACGAAATGGGACATTCGACCTGGATCTTCGAGACCGATCCCGCGACCTTCAAGCGTGCCGGCCTCGAGGGCCTGAACGAGCGGCAATCCGCCGACCGGATGGCCGAAATCTTTGACTGGTTCCTCGACGGACATCCGCTTCTGATCAACCGCTCGATGTGGCGCAATTTCCCGATGATCCGCAGCAAGCGGTGGGTTAAGGACAACATGGTGCTGCTCGGCGACGCCAAGGCGACCGCGCATTTCTCGATCGGCTCGGGCACCAAGCTCGCCATGGAAGACGCGATTGCGCTGGCGGATGCCATGCATCGCGCGCCGACGGTCGAGGCCGCGTTGCAGCAGTATGAGACAGGCCGCCGCGAGGAGGTCGAGAAGACCCAGCACGCCGCCGACGTGTCGCTGGTCTGGTTCGAGCACGTCGACCGCTTCTGGGATTTCGACCCCGTGCAGTTCGCCTTCGGCGTGATGACCCGTGCCAAGGCGATCACCTACGATAATCTCAGGCTGCGCGCGCCGGACTTTGTCGCCGAGGTCGATCAGGCGTTCGCAAGACAGGTTCGCGCCAGGGGGTTCGATGTCGATGTCGAAAAGCCGCTGGCGCCGATGTTCCAGCCGCTGCGGCTGCGCGAGATGACGCTCGCCAACCGTGCGGTAGTGTCGCCGATGTGCATGTATTCGGCGAAAGACGGCGTGCCCGGCGATTTTCACCTGGTGCATTACGGCTCGCGCGCCATCGGCGGCGCCGGCCTGATCTTCACCGAAATGACCTGCGTCGGCCGCGACGCCCGCATCACGCCGGGCTGCGCCGGACTTTGGAACGACGAGCAGCAAGCCGCGTGGCGGCGCATCGTCGATTTCGTCCACGCCAATTCCGCGGCGAAGATCGCACTTCAGATCGGCCACGCCGGCCGCAAGGGCGCCACCAAATTGATGTGGGACGGCATGGATCGTCCGCTGGAGCAGGGCGGCTGGGACGTCGTCTCGGCCTCGCCAATCCCCTATTTCCCCGACAGCCAGGTGCCGCGCGAAATGGACCGCGCCGCGATGGACGCCGTGAAGGCGGCCTTCGTTCAGGCCGCCGAGCGCGGCGAAGCCTGTGGCTTCGATATGCTGGAATTGCATTGCGCCCACGGCTATCTGCTCGCGAGTTTCATCTCGCCGCTCACCAACCAGCGCACCGACGCCTACGGCGGCTCGCTCGAGGGCCGCCTGCGCTTTCCGCTGGAAGTGTTCGAGGCGTTGCGGGCGGCGTGGCCGGCGCACAAGCCGATGTCGGTGCGCATCTCCGCCACCGACTGGGCCGAGGGCGGTATCACCGGCGACGACGCCGTCGCGATCGCGCGCGCCTTCGCCGAAGCCGGCGTCGATCTGGTCGATGTCTCCACCGGCCAGACCGTGCGCGATGCCCAGCCGATCTACGGGCGCATGTTCCAGACCCCGTTCTCGGACCAGGTCCGCAACGAGGCGCGGGTCGCCACCATGTGCGTCGGCAACATCACGACGGCGGACCAGGTCAATACCATCCTCGCCGCCGGCCGCGCCGACCTGGTGGCGCTCGGCCGGCCGCATCTGGTCGACCCCTCGTTCACCCTGAAGGCTGCGGCCTGGTATGGCGCCGAGCGTGTGTTCTGCCCGCCGCAATACCTGCCGGGCAAGGAGCAGATTTTCCGCAACAGCGTGCGCGACCGGCAGGATTTCGAGGACCTGAAAATTAAGGCTAAGCCGAAGACCCGGGCCGAGCTCAAGGCGGAGGCGACAAAGCCGCTTGCGGCGGAGTAAGGGACCATGCGAGTTTAGAGCGTTGGCGTGGCGTTTCAGGGTTTGAGTGGAGTTGCGGCGATGAAGGCGATTATCGTCGGGGGTGGCATCGGGGGCCTTACCACCGCGCTGATGCTGCGGGCCCGCGGCATCGGCTGCGAACTGTTCGAGCAGTCGGACACCATCCGTGAGCTCGGCGTCGGCATCAATACGCTGCCGCACGCGATCCGAGAACTCGCAGGGCTCGGCCTGTTGCAGAAGCTCGATGACGTCGCGATCCGCACTGACGTGCTCTATTATCTCAATCGCCACGGCCAGGAAGTCTGGCGCGATCCGCGCGGCATCGATGCCGGTCACGACGTGCCGCAATTCTCGATTCATCGCGGCCGGCTGCAGAGCGTGATCCACCGCGCCGTCGAGCAGCGGCTGGGAAAGGATGTCATCCACACCGGCTGCCGGCTGGGGGCCTTCACCCAGGACGAAGGCGGCGTCACCGCCTATTTCTTCGACCGCGCCGGCAGCCACACCAGGACCGTGCGCGGCGATATCCTGATCGGCGCCGACGGTATTCATTCTCGGGTGCGCGAGACCTTGTTTCCCGCGGAGGGGCCGCCCTGCTGGAACGGACTGATGCTGTGGCGCGGCGCGCGGGACTGGCCGGTATTCCTGACCGGCCGATCGATGATCGTCGCCGGCGGCCTGCATGCCAAGGTCGTGGTCTATCCGATCGCGGAAGGATCGAGCCCGGCGAACCGCCTGACCAATTGGGCGGTGCTGGTGAAGGTCGGCGACGGCAACGCGCCGCCGCCGCGCCGCGAGGACTGGTCGCGGCCGGGCAAGCGCGAGGAATTGATGCCGCACGTGGCGCGGTTCAAGGTGCCCCATGTCGACGTGCCGGCCCTGATCTCGGCGACACCGGAATTCTACGAATATCCGACCTGCGACCGCGATCCCTTGCCCTGGTGGTCCTGCGGCCGGGTCACGCTGCTCGGCGACGCCGCGCATCCGATGTATCCGGTGGGATCGAACGGCGCCTCGCAGGCCATTCTCGACGCGCGCTGCCTCGCCGACGCGCTGGCGCGCTCGGAGCATCCGCGCCAGGCGCTGATGGCCTACGAGCAGAAGCGGTTGCCGATGACCTCTGACATCGTGCACTCCAACCGCCGCGGCGGTCCGGAAGGCGTGATCGACGCGGTCGAGCAACTGGCGCCCGACGGTTTCGACAATGTCGAGAACGTGCTGAGCTATTCCCAGCGCGAGGCCATCGTCCGCGGCTATGCCAGCAAGGCCGGCTTTGCCGCACCGGCGCTCGGTCTGGCTGCGGTGCGGGCGTAAAGCAGCGCGTAGGGGTGGGCAAAGCGAAGCGTGCCCACCAATTTAACTTGCTTCGACATGGTGGGCACGGCGCAGACGCGCCTTTGCCCACCCTACGGATTCGAATTTCAAACAGCCACACCTCGCGATCTCGCCGCGCGGTTCGCGCGAGTTTTGGCCTGCTCGTTCCGCCCTCTTCGATCAGAGGGCGCAGGGAATGCCGGGCGCCCGATGCGCCCGATAGCCGCGTGTGCAGAGGTAGTGGGTAGCAAGCACACGCGTTAGTCAGGTCACACCGGAATCGACCGGCATTCCCCGCGCAATGGTTTTACGGCTTATTTCGCGCTCTCCCTGGCGATCGGGCTTTTTTGTCACCATCGCCCCTGAGAAGCTTGCTTCTCACGAACTTGACGCCAGCGTCGAGGCGTCAGGACCACACGACTTCGCCGTCCGCAAAGTAAGCGCCCTCGTCTTCGGCGCCGCTTGCGTCCAACGCATCCTGTCCCGCGTCCGTGACGATCTCGAGCCGCCCCTCCAGAGGACAGGACGGGAAGGGTTATTAAGGTGATTTGGGTCTTCGGAAAATCAGAATATTTTTGCAAAGGGGGCTAGACAGGGTTTTGCTGATTTGCCCGCTCTGTCGCTTTCCTCACGCCCCCGGGGGCGGCGGCAGGAAGTGGATGTTGTGCTCCGCCGCCAGGGCCACGACGGCATCCGGCGTCTGCTCTTTCATGTTGTGGATGGCCCAGAACAGATCGTAGAGCCGCTGGGTCGGCGACACCCAGAACAGCGTCTTCGCGGTTCGCCCGGATTTGTTGAAGATGCCGTGGGGTATGCCCATGGGCAGGCGGACCAGATCGCCCGGCGTGGCCTGGGTTTCGCCGCCCCCCAGCATGAAGTCGAGCTGGCCCTCCAGGATATAGAGATATTCGTCCTGATCCGGATGGATATGCGGCGGTACGAAAGTCTCGGGCGGGAAGGTCGCGTGCCACGAGAAGCTATGTTCGGTGACGTTCTTCGGCACGTAGGTCTGGCCAAGGATGTTCCAGGAAATTCCCTGGATGCCTTCATTGGCCCGGGTGATGCCGGCGATTTCGGTTTTCATGGCGGTTCTCTCCCAATCATTTATTTTGACGCGTTTTCTACCGCAGATAAGTCCACGCAATCTGCGTAAACTTGATTGCTATGCGAACCGGTATCCACTTCGCTTGAAAACGCTATGCCTAGTTGCCCGGCGTGCATTCCTTGGCGTAGCGGTCGCCGTAATTCTCGAACACCTTCTCGACGATCTCGGTCTGGAATTTTCCGTCGGCGCGTTTCGCCACTTTGGTCAGGTAGAAATCCTGGATCGGATAGCCGTTGGTATTGAATTTGAAACCGCCGCGCAGCGAGGTGAAGTCGGCCTTCTTCAGTGCGGCAGCAACCGCCTCCTTGTTGGAGAGGTCGCCCTTCACCGCCTTGACCGCGCTGTCGATCAGGAGCGCCGTATCGTAGCCCTGCATGGCATAGGTGCCGGGTACGCTGTTGTAGGCCGCTTCATAGCCGGCGACGAATTTCTTGTTCTGCGGATTGTCGAGATTGGGCGCCCAGTTCGCGCCGCCGAACATGCCGACCGCGGCATCCTGCTGCGCCGGCAGCGTCGATTCATCGACGGTGAACGCCGACAAAACCGGAATTTTATCCGCGAGGCCGGCCTGGCTGTATTGCTTGACGAGGCTGACGCCCATGCCGCCCGGCATGAAGGTGAACACGGCGTCCGGCTTGGTGGAGGCGATCTTGGAAAGCTCGACCTGGAAATCCAGCGTACCCAGCGGCACGTAGGTCTCCTCGACGATTTCGCCCTTGTAGTCGAGCTTGAATCCGGCGGCGGAATCCTTGCCGGCCTGGTAGTTCGGAACCATGATGTAGACGCGCTTGTAGCCGCGATCCTGCGCGACCTTGCCGAGGAT
>NZ_JADGRI010000300.1 GCF_017881085.1 Bradyrhizobium sp. | reverse complement strand
GGGCCGGCATTCGGGCTGATCAGGAACGTCTTGGTATCCGTCACCGGCTTGTGGATCGCCTGCAGGATATTGGAGAAGATCGGCCCCACCACGAAATCGACCTTGTCGCGCTCGAGCAGGCCCTTCACCTTGGTCACCGCGGCGTCCGGCTTGAGTTCGTCATCGACTGCGACGACTTCGACCTCGCGGCCGGCCATCTTGCCGCCGAGATCCTTGACCCCAAGCATGAAGCCATCGCGGGCCTGCTGGCCGAGCACCGCCGCCGGGCCCGATAACGTCACGATCACGCCGATCTTGAGCTTCTCCTGCGCGATGGCCTGACCGGCCGCGACGCTCAAGAGAACCGCGAGCCCTGCCGACTTCAACTGCTGCTTCATGACCACTCCCCGCTACACAACCAAGATCCGAGCTCAAGGCCTGAGCTTATTCTGATGACGGCTATCGCCGCAAGCGGAGCGCGCCCGGCTCGATCCCATCGGCGAGGCGGCATGCAAGCCGCGCGCCAATTGTTTGAACCCTAAAGAAATTGGCGAAGACGGCGCAGGCGCGGGCCGGCCGGATTTTTGACTTGCGGCACGAGGCGAATTATTTGAAGGTCAAAACAACAGGGCCGAGCCCGGCAGAGGCGAGGTTGGCTGCGCCGTTCTGCGTGCCGCCGTGAGGACCCAGGCAGGTGTGATTGCATCATGATCCTTGATTCCGAGACCAAGGCCGTCGAACTCCCGGAAGATCACGGCAACGAACTGAGATTGTGGCTCCGCCTGTTGACCTGTACGACCCTCATAGAAGGTGAGGTGCGCAGTCGGCTGCGCGAGCGGTTCGACGTCACGCTGCCGCGTTTCGACCTGATGGCTCAGCTCGACAAGGCGCCGGAAGGCATGACGCTGTCGGATGTCTCGAAGCGGATGATGGTCAGCAACGGCAACGTCACCGGGCTGGTCGAGCGCCTCGTTGAGTCCGGTCATCTCGACCGGCGCACATCGGACACCGACCGGCGCGTGCAGGTGATCCGGCTGACGAAAGCCGGCCGCGTCGAGTTTCGCAAGATGGCCACCGAGCACGAAACCTGGATCGCCGACATATTTTCCGATCTGACGCCGAAGGACGTCCGCGAATTGATGCGGCTGTTGGCCAAGACCAAGGCCTCGGCACAGAAATCAGCGCAAAAGCGAGCGTAGTCGCACCTTGAGCACCGGCGTCGATTACGAGGTTGAGTACAACAACCGGGCGCGGGTCCCGGAAAACCCCTCGATTATGGCAGGCTGGGCGAGGGACGCGGCCGCGTATCGTGCGCGTCACGCCCCCCGCGCGATCGCCTACGGTGCGGGCGCGCGGAACAGCATCGATCTCTTTCAAGGCAACGATGACGGGCCGGTCGTCGTCTTCATTCATGGCGGCTACTGGCAGGCGCTGGATGGCTCCTTTTTCAGCCATTTAGCCTGCGGCCTGAATGCCCACGGTATCACCGTCGCCATTCCAAGTTACGACCTGTGCCCAGCCGTCACCGTCGAAGAGATCATCCAGCAGATGCGGATGGCGACGCGTGAGCTGGCGCGGCTCGGACGCTCCCTTATTATCAGCGGCCATTCCGCCGGCGGGCATCTTGCCGCCTGCATGCTGGCGACCGACTGGCCGGCCTACGACGCTTCGTTGCCGGCAGATCCAGTCGTTGCGGCCTATGCCATTTCGGGCCTGTTCGATTTGGGGCCGCTGGTCGGAACATCGATCAACAGGGCATTGCATCTCGACGACGCGGCTGCCCGGGCAGCAAGTCCGCTGTTCTGGAAGGCGCCGCTGCGGGGAAGTCTCGACGCGGTGGTCGGCGAAAACGAAAGCGCGGAATATTTCAGGCAGAGCCGATCAATCGTTGAGCAGTGGGGCGCCGCCGGCATCGCGACCCGGTTCGGCGCCGTCCCCAGCGCCAACCATTTCACCGCGATTGCGCCGCTGGCTGATCCCGGCTCGCCGATGGTGGCGCGCATGATGGAATTGGCGAGGCGCTAGGCTTCAGGCTTAATCGGCGGTGCCGCGATTGACCTATGCGATTGCGCAGCCGAGGGGTGGGAACTCGCTAGATCCCGGAGAGGCCCAGCAGCGGCAGCAATCTCTGCAGAATAGCCCCGATGCAGATGAGCACGACGAGCAGCTTGAGGAGCTGTGCCAGTCGGCGGTCATTGGCGAATTTGTCGATCGCCCAAAAACAGATGGCACCGAAGACGACGATAATCAAAATACCGATCAGCGCGGAAAGCATCCCAGTCCCCTTCAGCATCGATTGCGACCACATCACCATATCGCGTGCCGCTGACGCGCGATAGCCGCTCCGTGAGGGCATTTGGCGATCAGGGTGCGTGGCGGACGCGGACCCCGGCCGGCGACGTCTTGATGCAAAAAAGTGCGGGACTGCCCGGATTTGGGCTATTGCGCCAAATTACTTTAAGTATAAAATGTTTGAGAAATAAGCTGCTTCCGAACGGCCTGGATATTGCTCTCAAGCCTTTCATCCCGAATTCGAGGGACGATGGAGACGATGGAAATGTCGGGTAAACACAGCCTCGGAATCGAGAGCCTTGGAATAGGAAGCCTTGGGATTCAAAGCCTTGGCCCGTCGGGTCACGTCGATGATTTTACACGGCGAAATCTTCCGCCGTTCGAGCAATGGCCGCAGTTGCGGCTCGACCGGCCGGAGTTCAGATATCCCGAATATCTCAACGCGGCGGTCGAATTGACCGACCGTAACGTCGAGAAGGGGTTCGGCGATCGTGTTGCGCTGATCGGCAACGGTCGTCAGCGCACCTACAAGGAACTGGCGGACTGGTCGAACCGTCTTGCGCATGCGTTGGTCGAGAATTACGGCGTGAAGCCGGGCAACCGGGTCCTGATACGCTCGGGCAACAATCCGGCGCTGGTCGCGGCATGGCTTGCGGCGACCAAAGCCGGCGCCGTCGTCGTCAACACCATGCCGATGCTCCGCGCCGGCGAATTGACGCAGATCGTCGACAAGGCGGAGATCGCGCTGGCGCTGACCGACAGCCGCATCGCCGACGAATTGGTCGCGTGCGCCAAGACCAGCCGGTTTCTCAAGCAGGTCGTGAATTTTGACGGGACGTCAAACCACGATGCCGAGCTCGATCGGGCGGCGCTGAGCAAGCCGGTCCGGTTCGATGCCGTCAAGACCGGCCGCGACGATGTCGCCTTGCTCGGATTCACCTCGGGAACCACAGGCGAGCCAAAGGCGACGATGCATTTCCATCGCGACCTCATGATCATCGCGGATGGTTATGCCAGGGAAGTCCTCGACGTCACTCCGGACGACGTTTTCGTCGGGTCTCCGCCGCTGGCCTTCACGTTCGGTCTGGGCGGTCTTGCGATCTTTCCGTTGCGGTTCGGCGCTACCGCGACGCTGCTGGAAAACGCGGCCCCGCCCGAGATGGTCAAGATCATCGAGACCCACAAGGCGACGATCTGCTTTACTTCGCCGACCGCGTATCGGGCGATGATGGCCGCGATGGACAAGGGCGCCGATCTGTCGTCGCTGCGTCTTGCTGTTTCGGCCGGCGAAACCCTGCCGGCGCCGGTATTCGAAAGCTGGACCCGCAAGACAGGCAAGACCATTCTCGACGGGATCGGCAGCACGGAAATGCTGCACATCTTCATTACCAACCGGGTCGGCGACGCCGTCGCCGGAACGACCGGGCGCCCGGTCACCGGCTACGAGGCGAAAATCGTCGACGACAACATGAACGAATTGCCGCCGGGGACCGCCGGCAAGCTTGCGGTTCGCGGGCCGACCGGATGCCGCTATCTCGCGGACACACGGCAATCTAACTATGTACGCGACGGCTGGAACCTGACGGGCGATACGTTCGTCCGCGACGCGAACGGCCGCTTGTCCTTCGTGGCCCGATCGGACGACATGATTATCTCCTCAGGCTACAACATCGCGGGCCCCGAGATCGAGGCCGCGCTGCTAAGTCATCCGGCCGTGGCCGAATGCGGCGTCGTCGGCGCGCCCGACGAGGCGCGCGGCATGATCGTCAAGGCCTATGTGGTTTTGATGTCGGGCGTGACAGCTGATGCGGCGATGGCGACCGCCTTGCAGGATCACGTCAAACGCGAGATCGCGCCTTACAAATATCCGCGCGCGATCGAGTTCGTCGCGCAACTCCCCAAGACCGAGACCGGGAAGCTGAAACGGTTTGCCCTGCGGCAGATCGCGCAAGCCGGCGCGGCCTCGCCGGGTATCGCTGCGGAATGAAGAAATCTCAGACGACGGAGAATTGTTCGTGAGCACGCCAAAAGGGCCCACGCTGGCGGTGCTGCCGGCGGCAAAGGACGAACCTTCGCCCGCTGGCTTACAGATCCTGCAACCGAGCGGCTGGCCCATGCCGAAGGGATACGCCAATGGCATGGCGGCCGACGGCCGGCTGGTGGTGACCGGCGGCGTGATCGGCTGGGACCATCACGGCCATTTGCCGGCGGATTTTGTCGCTCAGGTCGGTCAGACCCTGAGCAACATCTCGGCCATTCTTGCCGAAGGCGGCGCACGGCCCGAGCATCTTGTGCGCCTTACCTGGTATGTCGTCGACATGGAAGAGTATCTGGCGAACCTGAAGATGCTCGGGCAAGCCTATCGCGAGACCTTCGGCGCGCATTATCCGGCGATGGCGCTGGTCCAGGTCGTGCGCCTGGTCGAACCGGCGGCGCGGGTCGAGATCGAGGCGACGGCGGTGGTGCCGCGCTGAAGCGAATTCCGCCCGCCTAATTCCGGCAGCCTAATTCCGGTATGACGGATCGGCGCGGTCGAGTTTGCGCAGCAGGGCCGGCCAGGCCAGTTCGCCGTTGCGGTTGGGCAGATTGGGACGCGGCTTCACCTTGTCGAACGTCTTTTCCAGAACTTCCTGCGGCGGGTAGACCAGCCTGGTGTTGCAGGAGAGCGCCATCACCTGCACCTCGCAGGCGCGCTCCATGCGATACAGCAGGTTGAATGCCGCAGGGATCGTGCGTCCGACCACCAGCAGTCCGTGGTTGCGCAACACCATCGCCTCGTGATCGCCGAGGTCCCTGACCAGCCGCTCGCGCTCGCCGACATCGTCGGCGATGCCTTCGAAGTCGTGGTAGGCGATGTGGAGAAACCGCATCGAGGTCTGCGCCAGCGGCAGCAGCCCGCATTCCATCGCCGAGACCGCCATGCCGGCCGGCGTGTGGGTATGCGCGACGCAGTCGACATCGTGGCGGGCCATGTGGATGGCGCTGTGGATGACGAAGCCGGCGGCGTTGACCCCATAGTCCGAGGCGTTGAACAGCACGTTGCCGTCGACGTCGATCTTGATCAGGCAGGATGCGTCGATCTCTTCGTAGAGCATCCCGTAGGGATTGATCAGGAAGTGATCATGCGATCCGGGCACGCGGCATGAGATGTGGTTGGCGATCATCTCGGTCATACCGTACATCGCGGTAAGGCGGTAGCAGGCCGCCAGGTCGACGCGGGTCTGCCATTCCTCCGCGCTCACCTGTTCGCGGACCGATTTTATCATTTTGATCGCAGGAGAATGGACGGGAGGGACCATTGAGGTCTCCGATGCAACGGGTGATTCCGCGTAAGATTGAGCCTGACCGAAACCGCCTCAGGTTACCTGCAACTTCCTTTGCGCCGCAAGGTAGGGTCGCCACCATCCATGCAACTCAGCCATATCAGGTGCGCTGCGGTCGGCGAGCCAGGCTTGCTATCGGAGGCAAAGCGCGCTCTCCACAACTTTGCTGCACAGCAAAAAGGCCGTCGCAAATCCTTCATACGCGGCCTGTACTTGGTGCCCCGATGGTGTTGATGTCCCCATTTTAGGGCATGCCTTCCTTTGCGATCGGAGCCATTCATGAAGACCGTCCGTTTTGCCCTCGCCTTGCTTGCGCTGGCGCTGGTGGCGCCGTTGCAGTCTGCCAAAGCGGCCGACGTCATCTGCTACAACTGCCCGCCGGAATGGGCGGACTGGGCCTCCATGCTCAAGGCCATCAAGGCCGATCTCAACTACGACATTCCCCATGACAACAAGAATTCGGGTCAGGCGCTGGCGCAGATCCTGGCCGAGAAGAACAACCCGGTCGGCGACATCGGCTATTTCGGCGTCACCTTTGGCATGAAGGCGAAGGCCCAGGACGCGCTGGAGCCCTACAAGCCCGCCAATTGGGACCAGGTGCCGGCCGGATTGAAGGACCCCGACGGCTACTGGACCACCATCCATTCCGGCACGCTCGGTCTGTTCGTGAACAAGGATGCGCTGGGCGGCAAGCCGGTGCCGGCTTGCTGGAAGGATCTGTTGAAGCCGGACTACAAGGGCATGGTCGGCTATCTCGATCCGAGTTCGGCCGCGGTGGGCTACGTCGGCGCGGTCGCGATCAATCTGGCGCTCGGCGGCAACGCGGACAATTTCGACCCCGCGATCACCTTCTTCAAGGAATTGCGCAAGAACGATCCGATCGTTCCCAAGCAGACCTCCTATGCCCGCGTGGTCTCCGGCGAGATGCCGATCCTGCTGGACTATGATTTCAACGCCTATCGCGCCAAATATTC
>NZ_JADGRI010000067.1 GCF_017881085.1 Bradyrhizobium sp. | reverse complement strand
GCAATGGGCAAGCGTGCGATCCTCGCAACGCGCTGCCGGGCGCCTGCTGGGGACAGCGCTGGCCTCGGTGGTGCCGCTGCAGGCCGAGCGCGCCTTCCCGGATATCCTGACCACCGCCTTTGCCTGTTTCAGCGACGCGGAAGCCGGGCGGCTTGCCCAGCGTCGCGCGCTGGCCATGCTCGACATGCTTGCCGGGCTTGCCGGCCCGCTGGCGGCGCTTAGCGTGCTGGTCGCGGCCTGGCACGCTGGCGAGCGCGGCAGCGCGCTTCTGGTTCCGGCTTTTCTAGGATTCGGCTGGCTCGCGCTGGGCGAGACCGCGCACAGCGTCTCGCGGATCGTGCTTGGAAGGGTGCGAGAGCGCGCCGCCCGCGAAGGGCTCAAGGACTGGTCGACGGCAACCGCACCGAAGACAACGCCAACGCCCTCGCCGGCGCTCCTGCAGAACCTGACGCTGAGGAACGTGCCGCGCCAGACGCCCGATGGCCGCCGCCTCGGCCAGCCGATCAATCTGAGTTTCCGCGCCGGCCATCCGACAGCCCTCGTCGGCGCCAGTGGCACGGGAAAGACGACCTTGCTCAAACAGATCGCCGGCTGGATCGGCACCGACAACAACGGCCAGTTTGTCGGCGACGGGATCGTGATGCTCGGCGCCTATCGCCGCGCGGCGTCACATCTCTGCCTGCACGATGCCGCCATCCTGTCCGATACGGTTCGCGAAAATCTCTTCGCGCCGGGCGCCACTGAAGAAGAATGCTGGTTGGCGCTCGCCGCCGTGGAACTCGACGGACGTTTCGCCGATGGGCTCGATGGCTGGATCAGCCAGGACATGTTGTCGCTCGGCGAAGCGCAGCGGCTGAATCTCGCCCGCGCGCTGCTCAACGATGCTCCGCTCGTTCTGCTCGACGAGCCGGTCGAACATCTGGATTTCGACCAGGCTGCGCGGATCTTGAAGCGGGTGCTGTCGCAACTGGCGAACAGAGTAGTCATCTATTCCAGCCACTCCGAATACGCATTGCCCGGCACCGTCAGCATCCCGATCGGCACCGATCGGGAAATCGCCTGACGAGAATCGAGCCGCTGATTCTTGAAGCTGCACCGCGCCGTCTCCGCAGAGAGGGCGCGGCGATTCAAGTCGGGGAAACAGCCGAAACCGCTGACCGCCGCGATCACTTCGTCAGCGGGCAGCCTGAGTCCTTGGCGGAGGGGAACGCCTTGTCGCCGGGCACCACCGCGAGCTGCTTGTAGTAATCCCAGGGCTTCTTCGATTCCGACGGCTTCTTGACCTCGAACAGATAGAGGTCGTGCACCATGCGGCCGTTGGGCAGAACCTTCCCGCCCTGCGCGAACATATCGTCGACCGGCAGTTCCTTCAGCTTCGCGGCGACCGCTTCGGTGTCCTTGGTATTGGCGGCCTTGACCGCCTTGAGGTATTGCAGCGTCGCCGAATAGGTGCCGGCCTGGATCATGTTCGGCATCCGGCCGGTGCGGGCGAAGAAGCGATTGGCGAACTCGCGGCTCTTGTCGTCGCGGTCCCAGTAATAGCCTTCGGTCAGCACCAGCCCCTGGGCTGCTTCAAGGCCGAGGCCGTGGACTTCGGCGAGCGTCAGCAGCAGGCCGGCAAGTTTCTGGCCACCCTTGACGATGCCGAATTCAGCCGCCTGCTTGATCGAGTTGGTGGTGTCGAGGCCGGCATTGGCGAGCCCGATGATCTTCGCTTTCGAGCTTTGCGCCTGCAGCAGGAAGGACGAAAAATCCGACGAGTTCAGGGGAATGCGGACCGAGCCCAGCACCTTGCCGCCCTTTTCCTTGACCAGATCGCCGGTGTCCTTTTCCAGCGCATAGCCGAAGGCATAGTCGGCGGTCATGAAGAACCAGGTGTCGCCGCCGGCTTCGACCAGCGCGCCGCCGGTGCCGACCGCGAGCGCATGGGTATCGTAGGCCCAGTGGAAGCCGTAGGGCTGGCAGGCGTCGCCGGTCAGGCGCGAGGTCGCCGCGCCCACCACGATGTCGATCTTCTTCATCTGCTTCGACAGGTCGTGAATCGCGAGCGCGACCGACGACGTCGTCAGCTCGGTGATCATGTCGACGCCCTCGACCTCGTACCAGCGCCGCGCGATGGCGGTGGCGAGATCCGGCTTGTTCTGGTGGTCGGCGGAGATCACCTCGATCTTCTGGCCGAGCACGCTGCCGCCGAAATCCTCGACTGCCATCTTGGCCGCCTCGAACGACCATTTGCCGCCGTAATCGGCATAGACGCCGGACTGATCGTTCAGGATTCCGATCTTGACGCCCTGCGCCGACGCCGGCGCGGCTAGCAACAGGCCGGATATCGCAACGGCCGCCGACAACAATCCCGACTTCATAATACGTCTCTCCCCCAGGTTCCGGTTCCGGACATGATATTTAATAACCCTGCGCCTGCCCATCTATTTCGCATTGGCAAAACGGCGTAGGCGCGGCGCGAAAAGGGGCGACGCTTAGGGTCCGCTCGGCTCCCTGGCGGGAACCTTCCGGCGCGAGCCGTCGGCCAGGTTGCGGACGATGATGTAGAAGATCGGCGTGAAGATCAGCCCGAACACGGTCACGCCCAACATGCCGAAGAACACGGCGACGCCGACCGCCTGGCGCATTTCCGAGCCAGAGCCGGTCGAAACCACCAGCGGCAGCACCCCCAAAATGAACGCAAACGAGGTCATCAGGATCGGACGCAGCCGCAGGCGGCAGGCCTCGATGACGGCGTCCAGGCGCGCCTTTCCCTCCAGTTCGATGTCGCGGGCAAACTCCACGATCAGGATGGCGTTCTTGGCGGCCAATCCCACCAAGACGACAAAGCCGATCTGGGTCAGGATGTTGACATCCTGTCCCATGATCCGCACGCCGATGGTCGCGGCCAGCAGGCACATCGGCACGATCAGGATGACGGCAAACGGCAGGCTCCAGCTGCCATATTGCGCCGCCAGCACCAGGAACACGAACAGCACGCAGATCGGGAACACCAGCAGGCCGGTATTTCCGCCGGTGACCTGCTGGTAGGACAGATCCGTCCATTCATAGGAGAATCCGCTCGGCAACGTCTCCTGCGCCAGCTTCTTCATGGTGTTGATGGCGGTCGCCGAACTCGTACCGGGCAGCGTATCGCCTTGCAGCTCGGACGACGGATAGAGGTTGTAGCGCGCGACGCGATCGGGCCCGGAAATATCCTTGAAGTCCACGACGCTGCCGAGCTGCACCATGTCGCCGGCGGCGTTGCGGGTGCGCAGCCGTGCGAGATCGGCGCTCTCTTTCCGGAACGGCAGATCGGCCTGCGCGGTGACGTGGTAGGTGCGGCCGAACAGGTTGAAGTCGTTGACATAGGCCGAGCCGAAATAGGTCTCGATCGTCTCGGTGATGTTCGCGATCGGCACGCCGAGTTTCTGCGCCTTGACGCGATCGATATCGACGAACACCTGCGGCGTATTGGCGGTATAGGGCGAAAACACCGCGGTCAGTCCCGGCGCCTTGCGGGCCGCCGCGACCAGTTCGTCGGTCGCCGCCGCGAGCAGGTCGCTGCCCCGGCCCTGACGGTCCTGAATGCGCATGGTGAAGCCACCCCCGGTGCCTATCCCGGGGACGGCTGGCGGCGGAATGACGATAATGAACGCGTCCTCGATACCCGCCAGCCGCTTGCGCAACTCCGCGGTGATGGAATTGGCCGTAAGTCGTTTCCTGGCCCGGACCTCGGGTTCGTCGAACACCGGAAACAGCGCCGCGGAGTTGCCGGCCTGCGTGCGCGTCGCACCCGACAGGCCTGCAAGCGCCGGCACGCGAACGACGCCCGGCGTGTCCAGCGCGATATTTTCGATCCTGCGAACCACTTCGGTCGTGCGCGCCAGCGAGGCCGCCCCGGGCAATTGCACGGCGACGATGACATAGCCGCGGTCCTGCGCGGGGATGAAGCCCTGCGGCGTGGTAAAGAGCAGCCAGCCGGCGCTGCCGATCAGCACGGCGTAAACCAGCAGCATCGCCACCGAGTGCCGGATCACAAATCCTGCCGCCGCGGCATAACCATGGGACAGCCGGCCAAAGCCGCGGTTGAAGAAGCCGGTAAAGGCGGCCCAGCCGCGCGCGATGAAATTCCAGCTCGCCGGCGGCCGCTTCTCGTCGTGGGGCTGCAGGATCTGCGAGGCGAGCGCGGGCGAAAGTGTCAGCGAACAGAAAAGCGAGATTGCCGTCGCCACCGCGATAGTGACGGCGAACTGCTGAAAGAACTGGCCGGAAATGCCGCCGAGGAACGCGGTCGGCACGAACACCGCGCAGAGCACCAGCGCGATCGAGACCAGCGCGCCGCCAACTTCCTCCATCGTCCTGAGTGCCGCATCGCGCCGGCTCATGCCGTGTTCAAGATGCCGCTCGACGTTTTCGACCACGACGATCGCGTCATCGACCACGATGCCGACCGCGAGCACAAGGCCGAACAGGGTCAGATTGTTGATCGAAAATCCCAGCGCCGCCATCACCGCGAAGGTGCCGACCAGCGACACCGGTATCGCCACGATCGGAATGATCGCGGGACGCCAGCCCTGCAGGAACACCAGCACGACGACGACGACGAGAGCCATTGCCTCGTAGATCGTCTTGACCAGTTCGCTCACAGACTGTGCAATGAATTCGGTCGGATTGTAGCCGATGTTGTAGTCGAGCCCGTTTGGAAATTCGGATTTGAGCCTCACCATGGTTTCGGAAATGCGCTTGGCGGTGGCGAGCGCGTTCGAGCCGGGGCGCTGGAACACGAGAAGTGCGACCGCAGACTTCCTGAGCAGGAAGCCGTTGGTGGAGAAATCCAGCGCACCCAGTTCAATTCTGGCCACATCGCGCAGTCGCACCGTGCGGCCATCGGCGCCGGCCTTGATGACGATGTCTTCGAACTGTCCGGGCTCCTTGAGACGGCCTGAAAAGGTGAGGTTCGGCTGGAACGCCCGATCCTCGATCGGCGGTGCGGCGAGCTGGCCGCCGGTGATCTGCAGGTTCTGGGCCCTGATCGCCGCCAGCACGTCGCCCGCGGTCATCCCGAGATTGGCGATCTTGTCGGGCTCGAGCCACAGCCGCATCGAATAGTCGCGCGCGCCGAAAATCTGGATATCGCCGACCCCGTCCAGCCTGAGCAACTGGTCGCGGACCTGCAGCAGCGCATAATTGGAAATATAGGTCTGGTCGAACGTATCGTCCGGCGACAGCATGAACACGACCATCATCAGGTCCGGGCTGTTCTTGCGGGTGACGACGCCGTTGCGCTGCACCTCTTCGGGCAGGCGGGGCTGCGCGATCGCGACGCGGTTCTGAACCAGCACCTGGGCCTTGTCGAGATCGGTGCCGAGCTTGAAGGTCACCGTGATATTCAGCTGGCCGTTGGAGGTCGCCTGGCTGTAGAGATACAGCATGTCGTCCACGCCGTTGATTTCCTGCTCGATCGGAGCGGCGACCGTATCGGAGACGGTTTGCGCGGAAGCTCCGGGATATTGCGTGGTGACGACGACGGTGGGCGGCACCACTTGCGGATATTCGGAGATCGGCAGCGTGGTGTAGGCGATCGCGCCGACGATCAGCAGCACGATGGACAGCACCATCGCCAGGATGGGCTGATTGATGGAAAGCCGGCCCAGATTCATGTCTTGCCACCGGCCGGCGCTTGCGCCGGATGCGGGCTCACCTTGGCGCCGACGCGGGCGCGCTGCAAGCCATCGACGATCACGCGATCTTCCGCCTTCAGGCCCTCGCGGATCACCCGCAGGCCTTCGTCGAGCGGCCCGAGGACGACCGGCTTCGCCTCCACGGTGTCGTCGTCCTTGACCACGAAGACGATCTTGCGCGACTGATCGGTGGCGATGGCCGTATCCGGCAACAGCAATGCCTCGTAGGGCGCGCTGCCGATCAGCCGCACGCGGCCGAACTGACCCGGCAGGATCGAGAAATCCCTGTTCGGGATCACCGCGCGGCTGCGCAGGGTGCCGGTCGAGACATCCAGCCGGTTGTCGAGGAAATCCATCCTGCCGTCATGCGAGGGCTTGGTTTCGCCGGTCAACGTCACCTGGACCGGATTCGGATTCTCGCGCGAACTCGGCCGCTTTCCTTCGAAATAGAGCCGGTTGTATTTGAGGTAGGTCGCCTCATCCATGTCGAAATAGACATAGATCGGATCGAGCGAGACGATCGAGGTGAGCAGTGTTGCGTTGCCGCTGTTGTCGCTGCCTGACACGAGATTGCCGACGCTGACGAGGTGGCGGCTCACGCGACCGCCGATCGGGGCGATGACGTGGCTGAACTCGATATTGAGCTGGGCCGCCTTGAGCAGGCCCTCGGCCTGCATTTCCGCGGCTTTCGCGGCCTGCAGGGCCTGGCGGCGCTGATCGACAATGGAGTCGGAGACCGCCTGGGTCTGATTCAATGTCAGCGCGCGATCGAGTTCGCGCTTGGCGAGTTCGGCCCTGGCGCGCGCATCCGAAACCTGGCCGTCCGCCTGCTCGGCCACGGCTTCGAACGGGCGGGAGTCGATGACATAGAGCAGGTCGCCGGTATTGACGAAGGCGCCGTCGCGGAATTCCACGCTGGTGACGAAGCCGCCGACGCGGGCGCGGACCTGAACCTCTTCCACCGCATCGAACCGTCCGGTGAATTCGTCCCAATCGGTGACGGTGCGTTTGGTCGGCTGCGCGACCGTGACCGGCGGCGCCGCGCTTGCCGCCTGCGGAGGCGGCTTGTCGCCGCAGCCGGACAAGGAGACTGCAAGCAGGACGACGAGCGGTCCCACAACGCGAAATGAACGGAGACTGGAACCTGCAGCATCGCGAGCCAAACGCCCCGATCTCTCAGTCGCTCGCACTTCCATCACCCCTGCACTTCCTGCGCCGAAGATCCTGCTGCCATAATCGTGCCGGCGGGATCGTGATGAGATTGAGTGCCCAGTCTGTGCAAGAACCGGGCGATATCAAGCAATTTTGTCGTGCCGCGCTGACGATGATCGTGCGTGCAGACAATTTACCGGATCGCGGCATTGATATCGCGCCGCGCATCCAACCAGAACTGGCCTTCTGGCCGGGTCAGGCGCTTCCGAGTGTCGCGACTTTGGCCAAGAAGACGCCAGGAAGGCATGACAGCGGAATTGTCCCATTTCGAAGCAAAAGCTGCGAAACCATCGCAGTTTCGCGGCGTCCCAAGTCAGCGAAAATGCCGCAGCGGTACCGGCCAGACCACCAGGCAATTCGCTCTCGACCCCGCGCCATGAGGCGGGCATTATCGCGGAGATCCCTCCGGCCGAACGATCCGTCAAACGAGGTCAGACATGCACGCGCCTCCCTCTCACAAATCGTTCGCCGGAGCCGAGGCGCAGGGCCGCGGCCCCGATCGCATCGCGCCGGATTGCGCGGGTCAGAATTTTTATGAGATTGATCGGGGCTTGCGCGATCTGCTCCGGCTGTACCTGCAGCCGGACGATTACCGGCGGCTGGAGCCGCATTTCCGTCGCCTGGGGGAACTGGCGGGCGGGCGACTGGACGAACTCGCCCGGACCGCCGACAAGCATCCGCCGGTGCTCAATGCCAGGGATCGCTTCGGCCGCGACGAGGACTGGATCGACTACCATTCGTCCTATCGCGAAATGGAGAGCATCGCATTCGCTGATTTCCAGTTTCACGCCATGAGCCATCGCGGCGGCGCGCTCGGCATGGACCGGCCGTTGCCCGCGGTCGCCAAATATGCGCTGCAATATCTGTTCGTGCAGGCCGAGTTCGGACTGATGTGTCCGATCAGCGTCACCGATACCTCGATCCACCTGATCCGCAAATTCGCCAGCGCCGAGCTTAAGGACTACCTGCTGCCGAAAATGCTGTCGGCCGACCCGGCCGCGCAGTGGAAGGGTACGCAGTTCATGACCGAACGTTCCGGCGGTTCCGACGTCGGCGCGATCGAAACAATGGCGCGCTGCGAGGAAGGGGTGTGGCGGCTCTACGGCGATAAATGGTTTTGCTCGCACGCCGACGCCGACGTCGCGCTGCTGCTGGCACGCCCGGAAGGCGCGGCTGCCGGCACCAAGGGGCTCGCGCTATTCGCCCTGCCGCGCCGGCTGAAGGACGGCCGCCGCAACGCCTACCGCATCGTACGCCTCAAGGACAAGCTGGGCACCCGCTCGATGGCATCAGGCGAGATCCTGCTGGAGGGCGCCGTCGCCTACCTGGTCGGCGATGCCGACCGCGGCCTGAAGCAGATGATGGAGCAGGTCAACCTGTCGCGGCTTTCGCACGGCGTGCGCGCGGCCGCCATGATGCGGCGCTGCGTCAACGAGGCGATGGTTTGCGCGCGCAGCCGAACGGCCTTCGGCAAGACCATCATCGAATATCCCCTGCTTCGCCGTCAGCTCCTGAAGATCGCAATCCCTTCGGAACAGTCGCTTTCGATGTTCCTGTTTGCGGCCAGCGCGATGGACCGCGCCAATGCCGGCTCGAAGGAAGCGGAGAGCGCCTTGCGGATTCTCACGCCGCTTTTGAAATTCCGCGCCTGCCGCGACAACATTCCGGTGGCGACCGGCGCCATGGAAGTGCGCGGCGGCAATGGCTATATCGAGGAATGGGTGCATGCGCGGCTGATCCGGGACGCCCATATCGGCGTGCTCTGGGAGGGCACCAGCAACATCAACGCGCTCGACATCGTCACCCGCGCGGTCGGCAAGAGCCGCGCCCATCGGGCTCTGGGGACCGCGCTCACCAAATTGCTCGATAACGCCACGGCGGTGCCGGCGGCGTTCCGGGATCGCCTGCGCGCCGCGCTCGACCGCACGCTCAGCTTCGCCGAACGCGTCGCCGCCGAGCCTGCGCTGGAAGCGAACGCCCGGCAGGCGGCCTCCGGCCTCTATCACGTCACCAGCGCCATCCTGATGATGTGGGAAGCCTCCCGGCCGGGCTCGGACGCGCGCCGCGCGCTGTATGCGCGGCTGGTTCTCGAACATCGTCTGAGCGCCCGGGATCCGCTCGAGCCCTCCACCGGCGACTGGGAGCGCGGGGCGGCGGAAATCCTGTTCTCGGAGCGACAGGTTGTGATCGCGGACGTTGCGGGGCTGCTGGTTTCGTAAGCTGTCATTCCGGGACGCGCGCAAAGCGAGCGAACCCGGAATCTCGAGATTCCAGGTTCGACGCTGCGCGTCGCCCCGGAATGACGGCGCGTTTCGTTTTGGCAAGTCCACGGACGAGAGCTATTTTATTGTTCCCATCGGCGCGGCACCTCCGCTAAATTGCCCGCAACGTTGCAACAAGACAAAAATGTCCGGGGAGGACAATCGTCGTGCACAAGGGGCGTGTCGTCTTCGGCGCCATGGACGAGGTTGTGTTCGGCCGCCCGGCCGCCGACGCGGTCGCCGGGCAGATGGACCGCCTTCGTCTGGGCCGCGCCTTCCTGATGGTCAGCGGCACGCTCAACCGAACCACCGACGAGATCGAGAAGATCCGCAAAATGCTGGGGCCGCGTTGCGTCGGCACCTTCGATGCCATGCCGCCGCACACGCCGCGCGAGGCCGTCGTCGCCGCCGCCGAAGAGGCGCGCAGCGCAGGCGCCGATCTCATCGTCACTGTCGGCGGCGGCTCGATCACCGACGGCGCCAAGGCGGTACAGCTTTGTCTCGCCAATGACGTCCGCACCACCGACGACATCGATCGGATCCGCGCGATCAAGGGCGTCGCACCGCCGATGAAGGCGCCCGTAGTGCGCCAGATCAGCGTGCCGACGACGATCGCCGGCGGCGAGTTCAGCGCGATCGCCGGCGTCACCAATCTGCGCACCAGAACCAAGGAAATGGTGCGCCATGACCTCGTGATGCCGCGTGCGGCGATCCTCGATCCCGCCGTGACCGTGCACACACCGGAATGGCTGTGGCTTTCGACCGGCATCCGCGCCGTCGACCATTGCGTCGAGGGCCTGTGCTCGCGCGAAGCGCACCCCTTCGCCGACGCTCAGGCGCTGAAGGGCCTGTCGATGCTGGCGCAGGCGCTGCCGCGCGTGAAGGCGAACGCTGCCGATCTCGACGCCAGGATGGATTGCCAGATCGGCACCTGGCTCTCGATGGGACCGCTGTCGTCGGGCGTGCCGATGGGCGCCAGCCACGGCATCGGCTATGTGCTCGGCGCCGTCTACGACGTGCCGCACGGCTATACTTCCTGCGTGATGCTGCCGTCGGTGCTGCGCTGGAACAAACCGGACAATTCCGAGCGGCAGGCGCTGGTCGCAGCGGCGATGGGCAAGCCTGGCATGGACGCCGCCGACGTGCTGGACGATTTCATCCGCGTGCTCGGCATGCCGCGCAGCCTGCAGGAATTGCGGATCGACCCCGGGCATTTCGATCGCATCGCAGAACTGGCGATGGCGACGCCATGGGTACCGCGCAACCCGCGCAGGATCGATTCGCCGGCGCAGGTGCGCGAAATTCTTCTTCTGGCCGCATGAGGGAATGGGAGACAAAATGTATACCGGCAAGCATGCATATCTGCGTCCGCTGCAGCCCGCCTTCATCATGGCGGCTACCGGCGAAGCCGTGACCTATCGCGAACTGGAGGCACGCAGCAATCGCCTGGCGCATCTGTTGCGCAATCTCGGACTGAAGCGGCTCGACCACTATGCGATCTTCATGGAGAACAACGGCCGCTACCTCGAGGCCTGCGGCGCGGGCGAGCGCTCCGGACTTTATTTCACCTGCGTGAACTCATACCTGACGCCAGGCGAACTCGCCTACATCGTCAACAACAGCCGATCGCGGGTGCTCATCACCTCGATCGCAAAGCTCGACGTCGCCCGCGAGGCGCTCAAGGAATGCCCGAACGTCGAACTCTGCATCGTTGCAGATGGTCCCGGCGAGAATGAGCGGATCGTCGGCCTGCAGGAAGCCGCCGCCCGCCTGCCGAAAACGCCGATCCCGGACGAAACCGTCGGCACCGCCATGCTCTATTCATCCGGCACGACGGGACGGCCAAAGGGAATCCTGCGGCCGCTGCCCGAGCAGCCGCCGGTGCAGAACCTTCCGATCTTCGATTTCCTGCAGAAACTCTGGCAGTACCGCGAGGGCATGATCTATCTGTCCCCGGCGCCGCTGTATCATTCGGCGCCGCAGGCCGCCGTCAATCTCACGATCCGCGAGGGCGGCACCGTCATCATCATGGAGCACTTCGATCCCGAACGTTACCTCGAGCTGGTCGAGAAATGGGGCGTCACCCACAGCCAGCTGGTGCCGACGATGTTCTCACGCATGCTGAAACTGCCGGAGGAAATCCGAACGCGCTACGACCTGTCGTCGCTGGAAACTGCGATCCACGCCGCAGCACCCTGTCCGGCCGCGGTGAAGGAAGAAATGATAAAGTGGTGGGGACCGATCATCCACGAATATTACGGCGCCACCGAAGGCCTGGGCTTTACCGCCTGCAACAGCGAGCAATGGCTCGCCCACCGTGGCAGCGTCGGCAAGGTGCTGCTCGGCGACCTGCATATTCTCGACGAGAACATGAAAGCGTGCCCCATGGGCACGCCGGGCACGGTCTGGTTCAGGACCGCCACGCCGTTTGAATATTTCAACGATCCGGACAAGACCAGGGAGGCGCGCTCGCCGGATGGCAGCATGAGCACGGTCGGCGACGTCGGCTATGTCGATGACGACGGCTATCTCTATCTGACCGACCGCGCGACCTTCATGATCATCTCCGGCGGCGTCAACATCTACCCGCAGGAATGCGAGAACCTCTTGATCACCCATCCCAAGATCGCGGACGCGGCCGTGTTCGGCGTGCCCAACGCCGATCTCGGCGAGGAGGTAAAGGCGGTGGTGCAGCCGATGCCGGGCATCGAGCCCTGCGCCGCGCTCGCCGACGAGCTGATCGCCTTCTGCAGCCAGTCGCTGTCGCGCCAGAAGGTGCCGCGCTCGATCGACTTCGAGGATGAACTGCCGCGGCTGCCGACCGGCAAGCTCTACAAGCGGCTGTTGCGCGACCGCTACTGGGGCAACAAGAGCTCTCGGATCGTGTGAACGCGCAGGCTGATACCGCCGCCCAGCGCGGGTATCCCGCGAGCCGGAATTCCGCTCGCCGGAAGTCTGAACCGGCCGTATTTTCGTTGCTCCCGCGGGAATTATGTACGATTACAGCGTTTCGCGAGGCAGCATTGGCCAGCCCAAAGGGAGATCAAAAAAATGCGTGAAGCCGTCATTGTTTCTTACGCCCGTACCGGGCTGGCGAAATCCGGCCGCGGCGGGTTCAACATCACCGCGCCGATGTCGATGGCGGCTCATGCCATCAAGCACGCCGTCCAGCGCGCCGGCGTCGACAAGGAATATGTTGAGGATTGCTATCTCGGCAATTGCGCGCATGGCGCGCCCAATATCGGCCGCCAGGCCGCCCTGCTCGCCGGCCTGCCGAAGTCGACCGGCGGCGTCTCGGTGAACCGTTTCTGCTCCTCGGGATTGCAGACCATCGCGATGGCGGCCAACTCGATCCGCTCGGACGGCTCCGACTGCATCGTCGCCGGCGGCGTGGAGAGCATTTCGGTCCCCGGCGGCCCGCTGCCGAAGGAAGTGGTCGACCCGGAGCTGCTCAAGACCGCGCCCGACATTTTCATGGCGATGATCGACACCGCCGATATCGTCGCGGAACGCTACAAGGTCAGCCGCGAATACCAGGACGAGTACTCGCTGGAATCGCAGCGCCGCATGGCCGCCGCCCAGCAGGCCAACAAGTTCAAGGACGAAATCGTCCCGATGAAGACCAGGATGAAGGTCGTCGACAAGGCGACCAAGGCCGAGAGTATCGTCGACTATGTGGTCGACCGCGACGAGTGCAACCGTCCGGAGACGACCATGGAAGGCCTCGCCAAGCTCGAGCCGGTCAAGGGTCCCGGCAAATACATCACTGCCGGCAACGCCAGCCAGCTCTCGGACGGCGCGGCGGCCGTGGTGCTGATGGAAGCCAAGGACGCCGAAAAGCGCGGTCTCAATCCGCTTGGCCGCTTCGTCGCCTGGGCGGCGGCGGGCTGCGAGCCGGACGAGATGGGCATCGGCCCGGTCTACGCGGTGCCGAAACTCCTGAAGCGTCATGGCCTGAAGATCGACGATATCGATCTGTGGGAACTCAACGAGGCGTTTGCCAGCCAGTGCCTCTATTCCCGCGACCAGCTCGGCATCGATCCCGCGAAGTACAATGTCAACGGCGGCTCGATCGCGATCGGCCATCCCTTCGGGATGACCGGCGCGCGTCTGACCGGCCACATCCTGCAGGAAGGCCGCCGGCGCAAGGCGAAGTGGGGCGTGGTGACGATGTGCATCGGCGGCGGCCAGGGCGGCGCAGGCCTGTTCGAAATCTACAGCTGAGCTCCGGCTCGGCGCAAGCGGCACGGAAACGCGCCCTCGCCTCAAGAAAACAGCGCAGCGGAACCATCCGCCGCGCTGTTTTTTTATTCGATCATGCCGCGCGCACGGTATCCAGGAATGTCTCGACCTGGTTCTTCAGATGATCGCTTTCGTGCGCCAGCGAGCGCGCCGCCGTCAGCACTTCGCCGGACGCCGCACTGGTTTCGCTCGAACCGCGCTTGACCTCGGTCACTTCGGCGGCCACCTGCGTCGAGAGCTGCGCCGACTGCTGCACGTTGCGCGCGATCTCCTGCGTCGCCGCGCCCTGCTGTTCGACGGCCGCGGCGATCGCCGAGGACACTTCCGAAATCAGCGTGATGGTCGAACCGATTTCCCTGATGGCGGTAACGGTCTCCGCGGTTGCGGTCTGCATGTCGGCCACCTGGGCGTCGATTTCCGCAGTCGCCTTGGCGGTCTGGGTCGCCAGCGCCTTGACCTCGGATGCGACAACCGCGAAGCCGCGCCCCGCTTCGCCGGCGCGCGCGGCCTCGATGGTGGCATTGAGCGCGAGCAGATTGGTCTGCTCGGCCACTTCCGTGATCAGCTTGACGACGTCATTGATGCGGCCGGCGGCGAGCGAAAGCCTCGCGATGCTCTCGTCAGTTTTTTGCGCCTGGCTGACGGCCGTGGAGGCGATCCTGTTGGATTCATGGACCTGTCGGCCGATCTCGTTGACCGACGAGGTGATTTCTTCCGTCGCCGCCGCCACCGCCTGGATGTTGTCGGTTACCGCACGCGACGCCGAAGCGGCAGAATCGGACAATGACATCGTGGCATCCGACGTCTTCGTCATCGTCGTTGCCGATGCCTCGAGCTCGGTCGAAGCGGATGAAAGGGAATCGACCAGTTCGCCGATCATCGCCTCGAAATTGCCGGTAGCCGCGCTGACGCGTTGAGCGCGCGCCGCCTTGATCGCCTCTTCGGCCTTGGCCGCCTCATCCGACGCCTTCTTGGCGATCAGCGCCTCCTTGAAGATTTGGAGCGCCGTGGCGATCCGGCCGATCTCGGTGGCCTCGCCCTGGTGCGGAATCGCGACGGAGAGGTCGCCATCGGTCAATTGCCCCATCGGCTTCAGGATCGAGCCGATGCCGCGGCGGATGTCGCGGACCATGTAGATCGCCGCACCAAGCCCGAGCATGATCGCGCCGCCGAGAATGACGGCCATCAGGAGGATAGCACTCCCATAGGTTGCTTCTGCGCCTTGTCCGGCCGCTTCGGCGCCCTTGTCGTTGAGCTCCACGAGCTTGGCAAGCGTTGCGTCCATCGCACGGCCGGTCGGCACCACTTTCTTGGCGTTGATTTCCTTTGCCGCCGCGATGTCGCCTTTACTGGCGAGCGACTGCACTTCGGCTGACGCGCCGGCGAAGCTTTGCCACTGCTTGTCCAGTTCATCCGCGAGTTCGCGCTCGGCGGGCGAGGAGATCAACGGCCGGTAGGCCTGCGCGGCCTTTTCAAAGTCGGCCTTGCGCGCTACCAGGTTCTTGTCGACATCCGCGCGATCGGCATCCGCAACGATCAGGTGATCGCGCAGCACCGCGCGAAAGCGCGCGGACTGCACCCGCATCTCGCCGACCCATCGAACGCTCGGAAGCCATTGCGCCTGGATATCATGGGCCGCGGCATTGATGGCGCGCATCTGCATGAATGCAAATCCGCCGATGATGGCGATGACCAGAAACAGGAATGAAACGATCGCGAAAAGCTTCGCGCTGATGGAGAGCCTTGAAAATGCGTGCATGGTTCTGGCCTGGGCAGGAATGCTGGATTATCTTGATGTCTCGAGGTTGAGCTATATAGTCCGTTTACTTTTAACGTTTCGCTAAGCGAGCCCGTATTTATGCGTCGCGCCTGCGGCGTTCGAGCGCAGATCAATTCTGCCAACGCAGATCGAACCCCGCCATCCCGGCCACAGCTGGTAATGCGAGTCATTTGCGCTGCGTCTGGGCGCGCACGGCTTGAAATGCCGGGCGGAGAGGGGCACGCAAGCCGATCTGGAAGAATTTACCGCCGGCGGTTCCGACAGGCCGTGGCTTTCGCCGCTTGGCGGCTCAAAGGCAGGAATCCCTACCCGGGCCGGTTCAACGCAAGGATCCTTCTTTTTTCGGCCGCGCTATTGCCGTCATCGCGGGGATGATCCTACCTGATGAGGTGCCGCACGGTCGGGACGACCATGCGCCGCTGCACCCACGAGGGAAGCTTGGCGATGACCAGACGTGAGTGCAGGCCCGCGCGATGCCGGTGATCGATCCGCTCTACGTCACTTCGGGTTTCGGCGTTGGCCTTCTCGTCGGCATGACCGGTGTTGGCGGCGGCTCGCTGATGACGCCGCTGCTGATCCTGCTGTTCGGCATTCATCCCTCGACGGCGGTCGGCACCGATCTGCTCTACGCCGCCGCCACCAAGACCGGCGGCAGCGTCGTGCACAGCTGGGCGCGCAGCATCCACTGGCCCGCAGTGACCCGGCTCGCCAGCGGTAGCATTCCGGCCAGCATCCTGACACTGATCGTTCTGTGGCAGCTCCATCTCGACAGCGCTGCCGCACGCAGCCTGGTCAACGTCGTGCTTTCCTTTGCGCTGCTGCTGACGGCGGCATCGCTGATCTTCCGCAAGACCATCATGGATTCGCTGCGCTGGCGTATGGAGCGGCTCGACGACCGCACGATCGCGCGCGCGACCGTACTGGTTGGAGCCGCACTGGGCGTGCTGGTCTCGATTTCGTCGGTCGGCGCCGGCGCGGTGGGCGTGACCGCGCTGCTCCTGCTTTATCCGCAACTGCCGATGTCGCGCATCGTCGGTTCCGACATCGCGCACGCGGTGCCGTTGACGCTGATCGCGGGTATCGGGCACTGGGCGCTGGGCGCGATCGACTGGCATCTCATGGCCGTGCTGCTGATGGGCTCCCTGCCCGGCATTATCGTCGGCAGCTACTTCGCCACCCGCGTGCCGGAAATGGCGCTGCGGCTGATGCTGGCCGTGACGCTGATCGTGGTTGCCGGCAAGCTCGTCTCCAGCGAATGGCCCTGGACCGGTTCGATCGTCGCGGCGGTGGCGCAGAGCACCCGCCCCTGACCGGCAGGAGCACCGCGTCGATCACTTCTCCCTCTCCCCGCCCTTCGCGGGGCGACGTGACCAAACCGGCACCAATCCTCAATTAACTCAAAACCATCCTGCTCTAGCGTCCACCCTCCGGCTTGGTCGCGAACCAGATGACATGTCGTGCGCCGCTGCGCTTGGTCGTGGCGCGCACATTGACCTCGTTCACCTCGAAGCCAGCGTCGCGAAGCCGTTTTGCGAAGGCGGGGTGAGGCCCCGACGACCAGACGGCGAGCACGCCGCCCGGCCGCAGCGCCCGGCGCACGGCTTTCAACCCCTTCGCATCATAGAGCGCATCGTTGGCCTTGCGGATCAGGCCTTCCGGGCCGTTGTCGACATCTAGCAGGACGGCATCGAAGGCGGAAGCATGAGCTTGAATCACATCGGCGACATCAGCCTCGCGAATCTCCGTGCGCGGATCGTCCAGGCTGTCGCCGAAAACATCCGCCATCGGACCTCGCGCCCAGGCGATCACGGCGGGCACAAGTTCGGCCACCGTGATCCGGGCTTCAGGTCCGAGCACGGCGAGCGCGGCACGGAGCGTGAACCCCATCCCCAGTCCGCCGATCAGCAAATGTGGCCGCTTGACCGCCTCTAGCCGCCTGCAGGCGAGCGTGGCAAGCGCCTCCTCGGAGCCGCTGAGCCGGCTGTTCATCAGTTCGTTCGGACCGAGCATCATCGAGAATTCGGCACCCCTTCGCATCAGGCGAAGTTCGACCTCTGCGCCCGGCACGCGTGCCATATCAACCTGCAACCATGGAATCATGCGTTGCTTCTATAGCGTTTTGGCCCGGTGCAAAACGCCGATCACTTGTCGATCGGGCAACTGCCTGGACGGTCGCAAGCGGGGGGAGCGGCCCGGGTGGTGGCCGCGACCTCGACGGAGGGCGGGCCTTCGACCCCATTCACGACGGCCGTGACGCGCCAACGATAAGCGGATCGCTGTGACAAGTCCGAATCGGCGAAACCGGGGCTTGCGGTATCTCCCACCGCCTCGAACTGACCGTCGGCGCCGGCGCGCCAGACGCGATAGGTCGCGGCTCCCGCGAGCGGCGTCCACACCAAATCCGCTCCGTTATCGGAGGTGTCGACAACTGTCGCCGCCGTCGGCGCGGCGCCTGTTGCCGGCGCCGGAGCGGCGCCCGGCGTGCCGCGCGACGTCAACGCGTCGAGCATGGCCTTGATGGTCCTGATCTGCGATCCGGACTTGGTGACATAGCTGTCGTTCTGATCGACGTAGCCCCACAGATCCCAGCAGGCCAGCGGATTATACGGCAGATACCAGCTCACCGCGGTCTGCGGATAAAGCACGATCAGCCGATTGGTGTCCGCCCAGGCGTTGTAGCCGGTTTCGTCGATGAAACGCTGATCGATCTCGCCGGCATCCTGCAGGCACCCGTGCAGGGCGATATGCACTCGGCACGCCGCGCCGTCCTCGCATTCCCTGGGAACGAACAGGTAGCCGCTGTCGGCGAGGCTTAGCGGGCTTGGATCCCTGGGGTCGGTATAAATCGACTGGTCGAAGCGCTTGACCATTCCGCTCAGCTGGCCGCGGTTGGGCGCGTTCAGCGCCCCGTAAATATGCTGCAGGATGATTCCAGCCTGGTCATAGCCGCACGCGTCGATAAACGGGCTGGCCGTGACGTTGCAGTCATTGGGACCGCCGCTGTGAGGGTCCTTCGCAACCACCAATGAATGACCAGCCCCGATCGCAGCCTGGTAGTACAAATTGCCGCGGTTGGGCTCGCCGAGATAATGGCGATAAAACGCCACGGTCGCATCGGTGACCGATTCTGCGACCTTGTCGTCGTTATAGCCGTGGAAGACATATACTTTCTGCCGGCTCAGCCCTTGCAGGGAATCGATATCGCCGGAAGCCGATTTGGCGTCGGCCTTGCCGATGAATTTATTCAGGTCGGCAAGCGGCTTTCCGGACATGCACAGGCCGGTCGCGTTGATGAACGGAAGCGAGAACGCGTCGAAGGCGTCGTTGGCGTCAGCCTGCGCGCACCAGAACGGTCCGCCGGCGACAACGCCGACGCCCCGGATCACCGAAGACCAGGCGGTGCCGAACTGCACGGCCATGAACCCGCCGGAAGAGATGCCGGAGATCGAGCTTTGGCCGATGTCGGCGTTGTATCCGGATAAGGCGACACGCGGCTCAGCCGGTGCCGGACCGGCGGCAAACGCCGCGCAGCTCGCCGCGACGACTATTCGGCACAACCCTGCAACTTTCACAGGCACCCCCCGGACGGCGGGCCGCTGGTTTTTGGCGGCCTGTTACAATTGCCCGCTGAGGTAGTATGACCTGCGGCAGCCACGGCAGCCAATCACGGATTGGTGGCTGACAATTTAGCCGAGCATCTGCGTATCGCCGCAGATCGAGATCGCCTGCCCCGAGATCGTCCGGCCGCGCGGGCTGCACATGAACAGGATCTGATCGGCGATCTGCTCCGGCGTCACGTAATCCTTGATCGAGGTATAGGAGAACGCCGTCCGCTCCATCTCGGCGTAGGAAATGCCGCGCTGCTGCGCCTTGGCTTCCAGCACCCGGCGCTGGCGGTCGCCGGCGACGAGGCCGGGCAGGATCGCGTTGACGCGAATATTGTCCGGCCCGAGTTCGATCGACAGCGATTTTGTCAGTCCGACCACGCCCCATTTCGCCGCGGCATAGGACGTGCGCATCGCAAAGCCGAGCCGGCCGGCGGCGGATGAAATATTGACGATCGAGGCGTTCTTGCTCTGGCGCAAATGCGGCACCGCCAGCCTGACGCAGTTGAATTGCCCGGTCAGGCAAATCTCCAGGCAGCGGTCCCAGTCCTCCGGATTCATCTCCTCGACCTTGGAGGTCGGCCCGGCGATGCCGGCATTGTTGACGAGCACGTCGAGACCGCCGAGTTTTGCCAATGCCGCCGCGAAAAGGTTTGCGACTGCCTTGCGGTCGGAGACGTCGCA
>NZ_JADGRI010000299.1 GCF_017881085.1 Bradyrhizobium sp. | reverse complement strand
CGCCGCACCTCCAGGAGTGGGTCGACCGGGGCTGGTGACTCCCACCGGTCGTCAACGGACCCCACCGCCCGCGAGCGTGCTCAGCGGATGCAGCGGTCGATCACCGTCCGCAAGGCGTCGACGACGGGCTGCCAAGCCGATTCGATCTCGGCGATGTCCTCGGGCCGGGCGCCAGTGATGTCGCGACCGTCGCCGAGCTCGTCGACGTAGAGCTCCACGACGGTCCCGCCGGCGATGGGCGTGAGCTCCCAGGTCACGTAGACCTCGGGACGGGCGGGATGGTCCCCCAGCGTGTGGGACAGCCGCGCGACGGGTTCGCACCGCAGCACCCGGCCCACGATCGCCAGGCCACCGCTGCCGAGACGCACCGTCGATCCCGCGCGCCAGTCGCTGTCGATCGTGAGTCCCGGGAAGTGCCGTGGTTCGTCGGTGAGCGAACGCCACACCGTCTCGGGACCGGCCGGGGTCTGGAAACGGAACGTGACGGTCGTGAGGATCGACATGATGAGCTCCTGCAACGGGCGACCGAAGCGGTCCGCTCGAGAATTCTTGCCCTGGCGCCGCCGGAGACCCGCGACGAGGTCCAACGCGCGGCGCAGGGTACTTCGGCCATCTACTTTGCTTACCCGGTGCAGGACGGCTTGCTCGACGCGACCGCGGCGATGGCCCTTGCCGCGCGCGAAGCCGGCATCTCCCGCCTCGTCAATCTCGTGATGCTGCAATCCTCGATCGATGCCCCCACCCCGCGGATGCGGCAAAATTATCTGTCCGAACAGGTGTTCGAATGGGCCGGAATCGGCGCGGTGCATATCAGGGCGACCGTGTTCTATGAGAATCTCGGCTCGCAGGTTCGCCAGAGCCTTCCCGCGCAGGGCGCCGTCCGCCTGCCCTGGGGCAGGGAAACCACCGTGCTTCCGCTCGTCTCGGCGGAGGACGTGGCGCGGGTCGCGGTCGGCCTGCTGACCAGTCCGTCATTGCCCGCGAACGCGGCCTATCCGCTGATCGGCAGCGTCATATCGCTCAAGGACATCATCGCGACCTTCGGCCGCGTGCTGGCCAGGAACGTGCGCTACGAGGAGACCACGGACGAGGAATGGCGCAGCGACGCCATCACCCGGGGTTACAATGAACACGCGCTGGCGCATCTGTCCGCGCTCTGGAAGGCGCTCCGGGCCGCCAGCCTCGATCCCGAGCGGGCCCGCTTCGCGGTAACCGACACGATCGAAAAGATCGGCGGCGCCAGGCCGAAGACGTTCGAGCAGTTCGTCCGCGAGGGGCTGAGCGAACCCTTGGCGAAATCGGCCTGACGCGTCCTCGCGCCGGGGTTGGGCGGCGGCTGCGATCTTCACCGCGCTGGCGATGGCCTCGCTCGATACGGCGATCGCCAACATCGCGCTGCCCACCATCGCGCTGGTGCTGGGCGCGGCATTCGCCGCGGTCGGATGCGTGATGAGCATGTTCGCCTGGTCACGAAGGCGCAATAACGCGCACAGGCATCAGCCGCGGCGTTTCTGCTTTGCCTTCTTTGCGAAGTCGGGTTTTGCGGCAGACAATCCGCCGAGCAGCTTGTGTCCGGCGTAGGCAGGCTTATCCTCACGTCGCTTTTTCTTCTTGAACCCCGGTTCGCCACCGAATTTCGACCCGCTATCGCCGTGAGGTTTTGCGTGTTGCTTCGGCCCTCGCGCATCGCGGAATTCATCGGCCTTGCGAGGGCCGCGATCGGTGTTGCCGTCTTCCCGCCGGGGCGGGTGTGAACGTTTTTCCGGGCGCGCCTGGGCCTGGGGAGCCTCCGCCAGCGCTTCGATGCGGATGTTGTCTTCCTTGTCCGGGCGGCTGATCTTGGCGGCGAAGGATTCGGCGACCCGCCGCGAAATTTCGAACTCGGTGGTGGTGTCCATGATGCGAATGGCGCCGATGTCATGCTTGTCGATGCCGCCGCGACGGCAGATCATCGGCAACAGCCAGCGGGCTTCCGCGTTTTTCTTGCGTCCGATGGCGGCGCTAAACCAGACGCTGCCCTCCGCCATGCCGTGACGCGGCGATGATTTTCCGTTCTTCGATCGCAATCCGGCAGCGCGATCGTCGCCGCGCGGCGGCCGACCGTCCTTTTCCCGGGCGCTGAAGTCACGCGACCGGCCGGCGCCCTGGCCGGGATCGAGAATATCCTCGGGCGAAGGCAGCCGCGCGCGATAAAGGCGCGCCAGCGCCGCGGCGATATCCTCGGGCGACCGCTCGGCGAGCAATGCCTGCGCCAGCACCAGATCCTCGGCGGTCGTCTCCTCCGTAAACAGGGCATCGTGCAGCATGCGCTCCTGATCGAGCTTGCGGATTTCCTCCGCGGTGGGAGCCGTGCCCCAGACGGCGTCGACGCCGGCCAGATTCAGCAGCAACTCGGCGCGCCGCTTTTTCGCTGACGGCACCAGGAGGACGCTGACGCCCTTGCGGCCCGCACGGCCGGTGCGGCCGGAACGATGCTGCATCACTTCCGCGTCGTTCGGCATGTCGGCGTGAATGACGAGGTCGAGGTTCGGCAGATCGATGCCGCGCGCCGCCACGTCGGTGGCGACGCAGACGCGGGCGCGTCCATCCCGCAGCGCCTGCAGCGCCTGGGTCCGCTCGCTCTGCGTCAATTCTCCGGACAGCGCGACCACGGAGAACCCGCGCTCCAGCAGCGTCGCCTGCAGATGCCGGACCGCATCCCGCGTGTTGCAGAATACCAGCGCGCTCGGCGATTCGAAAAACCGCAGCACGTTGACGACCGCGTGCTCGACATCCCCCGCGGCAATTCGGATGGCCCGGTACTCGATATCGGCGTGACCGCCTTCATCGCCCGCGACCTCGACGCGAAAGGCCTGTTGCTGATAGTGCTTCGCCAGTGCGACGATGCCGCGCGGCAAGGTCGCCGAGAACAGCAGGGTACGGCGGGTGGCCGGCGTCGTCTTGAGGATGAATTCCATATCCTCGCGAAAACCCAGATTGAGCATTTCGTCGGCCTCGTCGAGCACGACGGCCTTCAATTGCGAAATATCGAGACGATTGCGCCGCAGATGATCGCACAACCGGCCCGGCGTGCCGACCACGATGTGGGCGCCCGCCGCAAGCTCGCGCTGTTCGCGGCGCGGATCCATGCCGCCGACGCAGGAAACCACGCGCGCGTCCGCATATTGATAGAGCCATGCGAGTTCGCGCTGCACCTGCAGGGCAAGCTCGCGGGTCGGCGCGACGATCAGGGCAAGCGGTGCGGCGGCCCGCTCGAACCGTTCGGCATCGCCCAGAAGATTTTCAGCAATGGCCAGCCCGTAGGCGACGGTCTTGCCGGAGCCGGTCTGTGCCGACACGAGAAGGTCGCGGCCAAGCGCCGCGTCCGCAAGCACGGCGGTCTGGACGGCGGTCGCCTGATCGTAATTGCGTTCCGTCAAGGCTCGGGCGAGCGGCGGGCTGGTGGTTGAGAATGTCACGGGATTGAAAGCCTTGGTTGGTGTCTGCGCCGGAACATCGAACAGAACCTCGAACCCAATGGTTTGAGGTTGCGTGCCCGGCAGAAGCACGGCCGCCGAATTGCGGATTTGATTGAATTGGGGTTGCTTTAGGCCAAAAGCGGCCAAAGCGCCATGGCTATGGTTGCATGCAAGACCGGCAGCATTGACGCAGCCGGTGCTTTTAAGAGGCGAATTACGCCGAATTTGGCGTCGGGCGGCCCGGAATCCGTCATCGGACGCGCATTCGCGCGACCCGTTGCAGCCGCCCGTTAACGATGTCAGGCCCACTCGCCCTTGCGGAATACGGGCATCCGGCGGCCGTCGGCGTGAATGCCGTCGATGTCGATCTGGTCCGAGCCGATCATCCAGTCGATATGGATCAGACTCTTGTTGCCGCCTTGCGCGGCGATCTGCTCCGGCGTCAACTGGCCGCCATTCACAAAACATTTCGAATAGCACTGGCCGAGCGCGATGTGGCAGGCGGCGTTTTCGTCGAACAAGGTATTGAAGAACAACAGCCCGCTCTTCGAGATCGGCGAGGAATGCGGCACCAGCGCCACTTCGCCGAGCCGGCGCGCGCCTTCATCCGTATCCAGCACCTTGTTCAGCACTTCCGCGCCGCGCGAGGCCTTGGCATCGACGATGCGGCCTTCCTCGAACCGCACCGCGATGTTGTCGATCAGCGAGCCCTGATAGGACAGCGGCTTGGAACTGACGACGTGGCCGCTGACCCGCCGGCAATGCGGCGTGGTGAAGACTTCCTCGGTCGGGATGTTGGCATTGCAGGTGATACCGTTCTTGGCGGTGGAAGCGCCGCCTTCCCATTCATGGCCGTCGGCGAGACCGATCGTCAGATCGGTGTCCGGTCCGGAATAATGCAGCGCGCTGAACCGCTGGCCGTTCAGCCAATTGGTTCGCTCGCGCAGCACGGCGTTATGCTTCGTCCAGGCCGCGACGGCGTTGTCGTCGTCGACGCGCGAGGCGGCGAAGATCGCGTCGGCCAGTTTGGCGACCGCGACATCCTCTTCGTCATCAGGGAAAACCTGCTTCGCCCAGGACGCGCTGGGATAGGAGATGATGTTCCAGTTGACCTCGAAATTGACGATCTTTTCCAGCGCCGGCTGATACGCGATCGAGTTGGCCTTGCTGGCGCGCGAGACCTTCGCGGGGTCCTCGCCCGACAGCAGCATCGGATTGTCGCCAACGATGGCGAGCCGCGCGGTGTTGGCGGCGAAAGCTTTCGACATCCCCTCATAGAGCCAGTTCGCGGCGCGGTCGAAGCTGTTGTCCTGGCCGAAGCGGTAGCGCGCCAGCGTCACCGCCTCGTCGGACAAAATGGGCGTCACCAGACCGGCGCCGGCCTTGTAGGCATGTTCGGCGATCCTGCGCACCAGCGGCAGCGCCGCCGCGGGCGCCGTCAGCAGCAAATCCTGCCCCGGCTGCAGGTTCAGCCCGACCTTGATCGCCACCTCGGCGAGGCGGTCTAGTTTTACCGGATCGATCGATGCCGAGATGTTGCGCTCGTGGACGGTCATGGGATGGCCTGTTGTTCGGGGGGTCACAGCTTAATAAAATGCTTGTGGACGGGGAGTTCAAGACCGCCGCTTGTTTCATTGCAGAACATTCGCCGCCAACTGTGGTCCGGACGCGAACACGCGTCCGCCTTCTCGCGGCGCGAAACGCCCGGGTTATGCAAGAGCCTTGTCCCTCCGAGAACAGAGGGAGCAGGGAATGCCGGGCGCCCGATGCGCCCGATAGCCGCGTGTGCAATGATAGTAATAGAGCGCACACGCGTTAGTCAGGTCACACCGGAATCACCCGGCATTCCCCACGCAATGGTTTTACGGCTTATGTCGTACTCTCCCCGGCGATCGGGCTTTTTTGTCACCGTCATCAGCGAAAGTTGCCTTCCGCGAACTTGACGCCAGCGTCGAGGCGTCAGGACCACACGATTTTGCCGTCCGCCGGAAAGCGCCCTCGTCTTTGGCGCATCCAGCGGCCACCGCATCCCGCCCCGCGTCCGTGACGATCGCGAAACGCCCCTCGGAGGAGCGGGACGGCGCATATATGGAACTGATTTGCACTTTCGGAAAATCAGAATATTTTTTCAAAAGGGGCTCGACAGAGGGGTCGACAAATTGCCCAGGTGATTTGCCCGTCGGGTCGCTTTTCATCGGCGTTGGCGAGGCAGGGAAGTGCTTTGCCGCTCGGCGTTGCATTTGCAGGTCACGCGATCTGCGCTTCTTGCACAAACCGGATCAACCGCAACGGTCTGATGATGTCCGTTGATGGGGGTAAACCGGAAGTGGCTCGCAGAAATTTAAAACGGCGCTTTTGACCCTGAGCTGACATGTAGCTGCCCGATAAGAATAATAGTGTCAGTTTGCGGGCAAATGATTTCCCTGCTTGATCCATGTCAAGACGCTCGATTGCAATCCAACCGATGCTGAAGGTTGGAGTAGACTGTCATGAACGGCACGCAATCAATCCCAGTAGGGCCTCAAGAACCGTCCGACAATAGCAGTGAACGTTCCCGGCGGATTGATTCCGCCGCTTGGGCTGTCTTCTTCATCTGGGTCGGCGTGACCATGCTGGTCCATTTGCCATGGGCTTGGTTTCTCGTCGGCGTCGGCGTTTTCATTCTGGGCGCGCAGATATGCCGCTGGCAGATGAGCCTGAAGGTCGACGGCTTCGGCGTCGCATGTGGCGTGATCTTCCTTGCAGGCGGTGTCTGGGAACTGCTGGCGTTGCAGTGGCCGCTTGCCCCGATACTATTGATTTTGCTGGGTGGGTATCTGCTTCGAAAGGCAGTTTGGCACTAACATTCCATTAGTGCGTTTGCCCGGCGAGTGCGATTTGGGTCACGCCACGGCTAGATTAGCGTTGATCACCTGATGCTCACGCTGCCGGAACGACCCTTTGCGTCCCCTCCATCAGATCGGTGAAACGCCTAGTCTCTCAAGCAGCTGGAGATGAGGTTATTCGCGTCTATCGCGCGTTATGAGAATGTTGATTGCCGGTAATGATGTCTCCTCTTGGGCACGAAACGGACATGCCGCCGTGGTCGCTCTACGTCCGTTGTTGGGGGCAGAGCGGAAAACATGTGCTCGCGGTCAATATTTCCGAGT
>NZ_JADGRI010000005.1 GCF_017881085.1 Bradyrhizobium sp. | reverse complement strand
GCCGTCTTCAGGTTGATCGCCAGTTCATATTTGTTCGGCGCCTGAATGGGCAGATCGCTCGGCGATCCCCCTTTCAGAATTCGATCGATGTAGCCGACGGGACTGCGTACCAGTTCGTCCAGAACGACCGTATACGAAATCAGCGCACCATGATCCACGGCACTGAGCACGGAATTGAGGGCCGGCAGGCCGGATTGCGCGCATTGTGCAATGATCTGGTCGCGGTGCGCGTTCGTGAACGGCTCCGGGATCACTATCAGAGCGCCATGCGGCTGACGGCTGAGCGAGGAAAGCGCGGTTTCGATCTCGCTGTCACTGTGGGCATGACACTCGATGACCTCTACGCTTCCGGCGGCGGCCCTGGCCGCGGCGACCAGCGGCGGCGCATAGGCCGTGGTGTCCGGGTTGTAGAGGATGCCGACATGGGTGAGGTCGGGGATGAGTTCGCGAAGCAGCTGCATCCACTTGCCGCCGATAGAAAGGTCCCAGACCACGAAGCCGGTGACATTGCCGCCGGGATGTCCCACGCTATCGGCCAGGCCGAAGCCGACCGGATCGGCCACCTGGGTGAAGACGATGGGAATCGTGCTGGTTTTTCGATGCAACGCCAGCGTCGACGGCAATCCCTGGGCATAGATCAGTTCGGGAGAAAGCGCGACAAGCTCGGCGGCGGACGCATCGGTCTTTGCGAGATTGGCGAGCGTCCCGCCAAACCGGTAGTCGATGCGGATGTTCTTGTCCTCAATCCATCCCGACTGCTGCATCGCATCGCGAAAGGCCCGGAGGAAAACCTCGGCAGCGGGATCGTTCGTGCCCTGTGCCAATCCGACAAGCACACCGATGTGGCGCATCCGCTCCGGCTGCTGAGCCCGCACGCCGAGCGGCCAAGCGATCGCGGTTGCACCGAGCGCACCAAGAACTTGACGCCGTTTCACATGCCCGCCCTCACAGCGCCGCCAGGACGGCCTTGGCGATATCCGCCGTCCCGTTGCCGCCGCCGAATTCCATCGGCTTGATACCATCTGCATAGGCCTTGTCGACCGCGCGCTCGATGCTTTGAGCCGCTTCGGCAGCGGACTCCAGCCCGTGCTTGTCGGCCAGCCAGTCCAGCATCATCGCGGCGGAGAGGATCATGCCGGTGGGATTGGCCTTGCCCTGTCCCATGATATCAGGCGCGGTGCCGTGGCAAGGCTGGAACACCGCGTGGGTGTCGCCGATATCGGCGGACGGCGCCATGCCCATGCCGCCGATCAGGCCGGCGGTCATGTCGGAGAGGATGTCGCCGAACATATTCTCCATCACCATGACGTCGAAATCCCAGGGCCGTTTTACCAAGAGCGCCGAGCAGGCATCGACATAAAGCCGGTCGGTCCTGACATCCGGATGACGTTTGGCCGCTTCGTCGAACATCTCACGAAAGAAGGCAAAGGCCTTGAACACATTGGCCTTGTCGACGCAGGTGAGCTGGCCGGGTCGGCCGCGCGCCTTGCGGCGTTCCGCCAGCCGGAACGAGAACTCGAACAACCGCTCCGAGGTCTTTCGCGTGATGACCAGCGTCTCGCGCGCCTCGGTGTCGGTGACGACGCCCTTGCCCATCGAGGCGAACAGGCCCTCGGTGGACTCCCGGATCACCACGAGATCGATGCCGCGCTGGTCGGCGCCGACGATCGGGCTGGGGACGCCGGGAATGAGCCGCGCCGGGCGCACGCCGGCATAGAGGTCGAAGTGAAATCGCAGCTCGACCTGCGGCATGATCTCGGTGTTGTCGGGGTAGCGCACAGAAGGAAGCCCGCAGGCGCCGAGCAGGATCGCGTCCGCCTCGTCACACAGCCGCACGGTGGAGTCCGGCATCGATTTGCCGGTCGCGAGATATTCGTTGGCGCCGGCCGGCGCGTCGGTGAAGCGAAACTTCAGGTCGGTGGTCGCCTCGACCTTGCGCAGAACTTCGAGCGCCGGAGCCATCACTTCAGGCCCGATGCCGTCGCCGGCGAGCACGGCGATGTGAAGGGCGTTGTTAGCGGACATGGAAATTCCTCAACAGAACCGGGGAGATGAAGATGAAAGTTGTCATTGCGAGCGAAGCGAAGCAATCCACATTCGTCATTCCGGGGCGATGCGAAGCATCGAACTACGATGTGCAATTGCACATCGAAGAATCTCGAGATTCCGGGTCTGGTGCTAACGCACCATCCCGGAATGACGAACGACTACGGCATGAGCACCGCGCGGCCGACCAGCCTGCCCTTCTGCAGGTCGACCAGCGCCTCGTTGGCCTTGGCCAGCGGCATCGGCGTCACCGGGATTGGCGCGATCTTTTTGGAACGCACCAGATCGAGCAGCTCCTGCGTCTCCCGGAGATTGCCGACATAGCTGCCCTGGATGGTGATGGCCTTGATCGGGATCAGCGGCAGCGCCCAGGTCGCGCCGCCGCCGAACAGGCCGACGATGACGAGCTTGCCGCCCTTGGAGAGGCAGTCGAAGCCGAGCTGGGTAGTCTTGGCGTTGCCGACGAGATCGATCACCGCGCGGATCGGACCGCCGGCTTTCTGGGCAAGCTGCTCCAGCGCGTCGGGCGCGGAGCCATCGACGGTCGCGAGCGCGCCGGCCTTTTCGGCGGCTTCGCGCTTGCGCGCGTCGATATCGACCACGATGGCGCCCTTGCCGCCCATCGCCTTCAGGAGCGACAGCGCCATCAGGCCGAGGCCGCCGGCGCCGATGATGACGATCGGCGTCTTGAAATCCGCCTCGACCTTCTTCAGGGCGCTGTAGGTGGTGACCCCGGAGCAGGCGTAAGGCGCCGCGGTCACGGGATCGAGCCCCTTCAAATTCAGCAGGTATTTGGGGTTCGGCACCGTCATGTGGTCGGCATAGCCGCCGTCGCAATAGACGCCGAGCGATGCGGGTTTCAGGCACATATTCTCTTCGCCGGCCAGGCACACGTCGCATTTGCCGCAGCCGAGCCAGGGGTAGACCAGCGCGACGTCGCCGATCTTGAGGTCGCCCTTGTCGGCGGCTTTGACGTCCGGTCCGAACGCGACGATTTCGCCGACCGACTCATGGCCCATGGTTCGCGGCAGCGACACGCCGCGATCCTTCAAGGACAGCGGCTTGCGTCCATGGCCGAGATCGTAGCCGCCCTCCCAGATATGCAGGTCGCTGTGACAGACGCCGGCCGCCTTGACCTTGATCAGCACCTGGGTCCCCGTCGGCTGCGGGGTCGGCTGATCCACTTCTTTCAGGGGGGCGTTGAACTCGGTGACCTGGAAACTCTTCATCGCTTCGCTCCCGATTATTGTTGCTCTTGCGCAGAGATTGCCACGCATTCCCATACGCTTGCTAGACGTTTAGCCGGCTGCGATCAATGGATGATGGCAGGCGGCGAACTGCCGAGGCGCCAGCTCGCGGAGTTCCGGCACCTCGTCGTTGCAGCGCTGGTCGGCGCGCGGGCAGCGGGTGCGGAAACGGCAACCCGACGGCGGCGACATCGGCGACGGCGGTTCGCCGACCGCCACGCTTTCGGCCGGCCGCACGTCCGGATCGGGTACCGGGATAGCCTCGATCAAGAGCGCGGTATAGGGATGTGCGGGGTGGGCGAACACCTGCTCGGACGGCCCGACCTCGCACAGCCGGCCAAGATACATCACGGCCACCCGGTCGCTGACCGCCTTCACCACCGCAAGGTCGTGGGCGATGAACAGCAGCGTCAGCCCGAAGCGCGCCTTCATGTCCTCCAGCAGATTGAGGATTTGCGCCCGGATCGAAACGTCGAGCGCCGACACCGGCTCGTCGCAGATGACAAATTCCGGATTGAGCACCAGCGCACGCGCGATGCAGATGCGCTGGCATTGGCCGCCGGAAAACTCGTGCGGCAGGCGCCCCATCACCAGCGAGGGGTCGAGACCGACCGCGCCGAGCACCTCGCGGACGAGCTCCTCGCGTTTTTTGGGATCCCTGACGCCCGATATCACCAGCGGCTCGGCGACGATATCGCCGATCCGCCGCCTCGGATTCAGCGAGGCGATCGGATCCTGGAAGATCAGCTGCACGCGCTGGCGCATCTTGCGCAAGGCATCGCCGTGCATGGCCGTGAGATCCTCGCCGTCGAACAGCACCCGCCCCGATTGAGCCCGGCGCAACTGCAGCACTGCGCGGCCGAGCGTGGACTTGCCGCACCCGGACTCGCCGACCAGCCCCAGCGTCTCGCCGCGCGCCACTTCCAGGCTGACATCGGACACCGCGTGGATGGTCTTGCCGCCGACGGCATATTCGACCACGAGGTTTTGCACCTTCAGCAGCGGATCGGGCGGAGGCGATGGCCGGATATCCTGCGTCATGCGCCTACCCCGGCTGGCGCCAGAATCGGATGGAAGCAGGCAAATCGGTGCTCCGGGGATTCCGCTGGGGTGAGCGCGGGCTTCTCGCGATGACACAGCCCGGTGGCATAACGGCAGCGCGGCGCAAACGAGCAGCCCTGCAGCGGCCGGGTCGGATCGGGCGGACGCCCGGAAATTGCCGGCAGCGGCGTATGCGGGGCGGCATCGATCCTGGGGATCGCCGCCAGCAGCGCCTGCGTGTACGGCATATGCATATTCTTGAACAGCAAGGGCGTCGGCGCCCGTTCCACGACGCGGCCGGCATACATCACGGCGACTTCGTCGGTCCGGCCGGCGACCACGCCGAGATCATGGGTGATGATGATCATCGCCATATGGCGGCGGCGCTGCTCGCGCGCCAGGAGATCGAGGATCTGGGCCTGAATAGTGACGTCGAGCGCGGTGGTCGGCTCGTCGGCGATCAGGAGCTTTGGTTCGCACGACAGAGCAATGGCGATCGCAACCCGCTGCCGCATGCCGCCGGAGAGTTGATGCGGGTACTGCGTCAGCCGCTGCTCGGGGGCGGGAATGCCCACCGCCGCCAGCAACTCGGCGCTGCGCCTTTTCGCCGCCGCGCCGTCGAGCTCGAGATGCTCCTGCAGCGTTTCGATCAACTGGGTGCCGATGGTCAGCACCGGATTGAGCGAGGTCATCGGGTCCTGGAACACGACGGCGAGCGACCGGCCGCGCAATTTGCGCAGGCGTTCGGGATCGAGGCGCACGAGGTCCTGCCCGTCGAACATCACCCGTCCCGACAGTTTTGCCTTTTTCGGCAACAGATGAAGGATTGCGCGCGACAGCATGGTCTTGCCGCATCCGGATTCCCCGACGATCCCAAGTGTGCGGCCGGCGCCGACCGTCAGGTCGACATGATCCACGGCGCGCAAATTGCCGCGCGGGGTCGGCAGGTCGACCGAGACGTCCTCGACGGAAAGCAACGCCGGTTCCGTCACAGCGCGCCCTGCCTGGGATCGGTGAGCGCCCGCAAGGTGTCGCCGATCAGGTTGAATGAAAGCACGGTCAGGAACATCGCGATCGCGGGAATGAAGGCGAGTCGCGGCGCGATTTCCAGGCTCTCGCGGCCCTCCCCGATCATGCTGCCCCAACTCGATATCGGTGGCGGCACCCCCAGACCGAGGAACGACAGCGCGCCTTCGACGACGATGGTGACGGCGACGCCGAGCAGGAAAAAGGCGAGCAGCGGCAGGAACACATTGGGCAACAATTCGCGCAGGAGGATGCGAACATGAGTGGCACCCAGCGCCTGGGCCGCGATCACGAATTCGCGCCGCGACAGCGTGAGGGTTGCGGCACGCGCCACGCGCATGAAGGCGGGAATGCCGAGCACGCCGAGAATGCAGGTGAGATTGAGCAGGGACTGACCAAGATAGGCGGTCACCGCCAACGCGAGGATCAGCGGCGGAAAGGCCAGCAGCACATCCATGCTGCCGACCACCAGCGTTTCGAAACGGCCGCGGAAATAGCCGGCCAGCATGCCAAGCGCGCCGCCGATCGCAACCCCGATTACCGGCGCGCAAAGGCCGACCGTCAGCGATATCCGCGCGCCATGGATCAGCCGGGCCAGTTCGTCCCGCCCGAGGCCGTCGGTGCCGAGCCAATGCTGCAGCGACATCGGCGCCCGTCGCTCCAGCATGTCCATGTCGGTCGGACTCGGCAACGGCAACAGCGAAGCGAGCGCGGCGGCGGCAAGGATAAAAACGGTCCAGCCGACCGCGGCCCAGAACAGCGGCCCCAGCCGGCGCGTCCGCCCGGCCGGACCAGCGGCGACCTGCTCGTCGATGCCGAGCTCAAGCGTGGCCATGGCGAATCCTGGGATCGAGCACGGCGTAGAGCATATCGACGACGAAATTCATCACGACGAAGCCGCCGGCGACGAACAGCACCACGCCCTGCAGGATGATGAGGTCGCGGGTATAGATCGCACCGACCAGAAGCCGGCCGATGCCCGGCAGCGCGAAGATGGTCTCGACGATCAGCGCGCCGCCGATCAGACGCCCGATGTTGATGCCGGTGACGGTGATCAGGGTCAGCGAGGAGGGTTTCAGGGCATGCACAAAAAGAATCCGCGACGCCTTCAATCCCTTGGCCTTGGCCAAGGCGATATAGTCTTCCTGCAAGGTCGCGATCATGTCGGACCGCAGCACCCGCATGATGCCCGGCCATTCAGCCAGCGCCAGCGTCAGCGCCGGCAGCACCATGAAGCGCAAATTCGCGACCGGGTCTTCGGCGAACGGCACGTAGCCGGTCGCCGGCAGCCAGCGCAGTTCGACCGCGAACAGATAGATCAAAAGGATTGCGGACAGGAACGTCGGTACCGACAGCATGCCGAAGGCGCTGCCGGTCATGAAGCGGTCGAACGCACTGCCGCTGCGCACCGCGCAGGCGATGGCGACGGGAACACCGATGGCAAGGCCTGCGATCTCGGCAAAGAACATCAGCTCGAGCGACACCGGCAGCCGCTCGGCCACCGCCTGCAGCACGGTCTGGCCGGTGCGGAACGACCGGCCGAAATCGCCTTCCAGGACGTGACCGAGCCAGCTGAGGTAACGCCACCAGACCGGCTGGTCGAGCCCCAAGTCGTGGCGCAGCGCCGCGACCTTTTCCGGCGTCGCCTGATCGCCGAGGATGACGTAAGCGAGGTCGCCCGGCAAAAGCGACGCGATCAGGAAGGTCAGCAGCGATACGGCGACCAGTACCGGTACCAGGTACAGCAGCCTTCGAGCCACAAAACCCAGCATCGGCCGTTATTCCATCCAGACGTTGGACACGTCGATCACGCCGCCATAGATCTTCGGCAAACCCTTCAGTTTGGCGCTCGAAATTGCGTAATAGGTATTCTGGAAGGTCCAGAACCAGATCGCCTCCTGATTGATCAGCCGGCTGATCGCGCAATAGTCGTCGGTGCGCCTGGCGACGTCGGCCGTAACGCGCGCATGTTCGAGCAGGTGATCGAGCTCCGGATTGGAATAGTTGGCGAGCGCGACCGGGCTGCCGGTGTGGAAATTCGCATACATCTGCGGGTCGGGATCAGCGAGATCGATGATCCGCCACGGCGTCAGTTGGAACTGCCGCATGAAGGCGCGCGGCACGATGGTGGCCTGGTCGACCTGTTCGATCTCCATGTTGGCGCCGATCCGCTTCCAGAACTGTTGCAGGATCTGACCGGTGTTACGTCCGCGCGGGGTCGCGGAGACGATCATCTTGAAGTCAACCGGCTTGCCGTAATCCTTGATCAGCGCCTTGGCCTTCTCGACGTCGCTGGGCAGCGCCCCGTCGTCCTTGCACTTGACCCAAGAGCCCTCGCCGTAGGGATTGGAGGCCGGCCGGCTCAGCCCGTTGGTAAGGGCCTGCGACATCTTGTTGCGGTCGATCGCCATCACCAGGGCCTGGCGCACGCGCACATCGTCGAACGGCACCACCTTGGTGTTGAAGGCATAGACCGAAGCGCCGGAGCCCGCATAGGTGTGGACCGTCATCTTCGGGTCTTTTTGCGCCTTCTGGATATTGTCCGCGTCGACCTCGTCATCCCAGATGATATCCGCCTCGCCCGATTGCAGGCTGGCGAAGCGCGACTGCGCGTCCGGCAGCGGCTTCAGGACGATGCGATCGAGATGGGGATGCCCCTTGTTCCAGTAGTCCGGATTCCTTTCGAGAACCATGCGGTCGCCCGCGGTCCACGATTTCAGGATATAAGGTCCGGTGCCGACGGGATTGCGGTTGTAATCATCGCCCTTGGTCTTCCACGCCGTCGGCGACTGGATGACGAAGTTCGAACTCTGGATCGTCATGATCGCCGGCAGGTTCACCGATGGATCGATCAGATTATAAACCACAGTCATTTCGTCGGACGCCTGCACATCGTGGATGAAAGAAATGTAAAACGCGCAGCGGCATTTATTGGCCGGATCCTTCTGCCGGTCGAAATTGGCTTTCACCGCTTCGGCATCGAACGGCGTGCCATCATGGAACTTGACGCCGGACCGCAGCTTGAAGGTCCAGGTCCTGAAATCATCGGAATGCGTCCAGGACAGCGCGAGCTTCGGCTGCGCCTCGCCTTTGTCGTCGAGCGTGGTGAGCGTATCGAAAATCGCTGCCGCCGCCGTTTCGGCCGAAGTGTCGTAGACGCCGACCTTCAGCGGATCGAAGCCGGGAATGTCGAGCTCGAGGCCGACCGTGATGCTGCCACCCTGCTTCTGCGCGTGGGCAGCGCCCGCAAACAAGGCTGCGCCAAATGCCGCACCAAGGACTATTTGCGCCGATTTGCGCGAGCGGATCGCCGCCATCATGTCGTCTCCTGCCAGAGCGCTACGTCCGGTATTCCGGATCGTTCGCAAGCTTGGCTGGAAACATTGGCCCCGGCAAGGCCGGGGAGTATGCTCGGGATGAAAAGCCGCAGTTGTTGTGCTGCCGTCGACGCGCGCTTGGCGTTAGCGCAGCTCCGCCGCCAGCGGTTTGTCGGAGAAGGCGGCGATTTCATCCAGGGAAAGGCCGGCCTCCTTCAACAGCGCAACGGTGTGCTCGCCCAGGGTCGACATCCGCTCTGCCGCGGACACTGTCGCGCCGGACATGCGGAACGGCAGGTTCAGCACCTTGAACGTGCCTCCGCCATCGCGGACCTCGGACAATGCGCCGCGATGGGCGATCTGCGGATCGTTCAATGCTTCGGCCACCGTGCGATAGGCGGAACAGGGAACGCCGTGGCCGTTCAGTTCGGTGAGGCATTTTTCCGTGGTCAGCGCGCGCGACCACGCCTCGACGCCATTCATCAGATCGCCCCAGTGGTCGCGGCGGTCGGAATATCTGGCAAAGCGCGGATCGGATATCCACTCGGGATGACCGATCACCTTGGTCAGGCTCTGGAATGTCTTCTCGCTGGCGACCGCCAGCATCACATATCCATTGGCAGTCTCGACCGGGCCGAACAGCGGCCGCTGGGTCTGCTTCACCGGGAATTGCGACCACTGCACTTCGTTCAAGGTCAGGCTGAGCATCGATTCCAGCATCGAGACGTCGATGTGCTGGCCTTTTTGAGTGCCGTGACGCTGATACAGCGCCGCCGAAATCGCCCCGAAGGCATAGACGCCGGTCAGAACATCGGCGTGGTAGATGCCGCAGTAATCCGGGCGGGACCGCCCGGGCTGATACGCGAGGTGTGCCATCTCGTAGCCGGAAGAGGCGTGGATGACCGGCGCGTAGGCCGGCAGTTCCGCCGACGGCCCGGTCTGGCCGTAGCCGGAGATCGAACAATAGATCAGTTTCGGATTGAGTTCGCGCAGCGAGCCGTAGTCGAGCTTCAACCGGCGCATCACGCCGGGGCGGAAATTCTCGACCAGCACATCGGCGCTGGCGACCAGGCGGCGGACGATTTCGATCGCGTCAGCCGACTTCAGATCGAGAACGAGGCTCTTCTTGCCGACATTGAGCTGGCCGAAGGCAGTGGAGCAGCCGTTGCGGACCGGCGGGCGGGTCCGCATCGTCTCGCCTTCGACCTGTTCGATCTTGATGACTTCCGCGCCCATGTCCGCGAGCATCCGGGTGCAATGTGGGCCGGCGATCGTGGTCGAAAAATCCAGCACGCGAAGACCCGCGAAGCTCTTTGTCAAATTAGCCTCATCATTTGCCGCTATCGTCATTGCTCGAGAATCCCTCCGGCCCGCGCGCTTCAAGTCGCGGCGTGACCCTAAATTGCGCGGCTCGACGGGGGAAGCATTTCCCTAACGAGCCGGTAAGGCTCTGGCGGAAGCCCGTCCCAATTCCCATTTCAACCCGGAAGAGAAACTGGAATCGTTCTTGCATAAATTTAGGTCAGACCGGGGCAACGAGGGCAGTTTTTGAGAGTTCTGTTCGTCACGACCGAGATGGACGACTTTATCCGGGTGGGCGGTCTCGCGGCGGTTTCGGCGGCCTTGCCCCGGGCGCTGCGGCTCTGGGCCGATGTCAGGATCCTGCTCCCGGGCTATCGTGACGTCGTCGAACAATTCACGCATATTCAAATCGTTGGCCATTGTCCGGCGAAAGCGGAAATGCCGGCTTGCACGCTCGGCCTGGCGGCGACCAGAGACGGCCTGCCCGTCTACGTTCTGCTCTGTCCGCAACTTTACGACCGCCCGGGCAACCCCTATGGCGACCCGTCCGGCCGCGACTGGCCGGACAACGATATCCGCTTCGGCCGGTTTGCCTCGGTCGCGGCTGAGCTGGCGGCAGGCAGTCTGGACAAGAACTGGGCAGCGGACCTGGTTCACGCCAATGACTGGCAGGCCGCACTCGTGCCGGCCTACCTCGCCTGGAACAACATCAGGATTCCCACCATCCTGACCATCCACAACCTCGCCTATCAGGGCCTGTTTCCCAAGGAGTCGCTGCGCCGGATCGGCGCACCGGAAGACTCCTTCCATATCGAAGGCCTCGAGTTTTACGATAAACTGTCCTTCCTCAAAGGCGGCCTGATCTACGCGTCGCACCTCACCACGGTCAGCGAGACCTATGCCAGGGAGATCACCACGCCGGAACTCGGCTGCGGTCTCGAAGGCCTGCTGCGCCGCCGCTCCGATGCCGCGCAATTGACGGGAATACTGAACGGCATCGACGAGAGCTGGGATCCCCGGGTCTGCGCGCAACTGGCGCAGCCGTTTGCTCCCGGCGACTGGGAAGGCAAGCAGGCCAACTCGGACTACGTCCGCCAGCAGTTCGGCCTGGCGCTGTCGCGCGGACCGATCTTCGGCCTGGTGGCCCGCCTCGTTCATCAGAAAGGCGTTGATCTGGTATTGGCCGCCGCCGACGAGATCATCGAGTCCGGGGGACAGCTCATCGTGACCGGCAGCGGCGAGCCCGACATCGAGCAGGCGCTGGTCGATGCGCACCGCCGCCGCCCGGACGCGATCGGCGTCGCCATCGGCTTCAATGACGGACAGGCGCGGCGGATTTTCGCCGGCAGCGATTTTACCCTGATGCCGTCGCGCTTCGAGCCGTGCGGGTTGAGCCAGATGTATGCGCAGAAGTTCGGATCGCTGCCGATCGGTCACCAGACCGGAGGGCTGGCGGAAACCATCACCGACGGCGAAACGGGCTTCCTGTTCGACCGTCCCTCAACAGAATCGTTCCTCGGCGGCGTCCGGCGCGCGTTCGCGACCTACATGGCGAAGGATCGCCTCAACTCGATGCGGCGCAGCGCGATGTCGCGATCGTTCAGCTGGGACATTTCGGCCGCCTGCTACAACGCGCTTTATCGCAAGGCGTTGTCTTCCTGAGGAGGCTCTGCAGCGCCTCACTCAGCCGGCTTCTCCTGCGGCGGCTCGTCATCGGCGATGGCCCGCCAGGCCGCGCCCTCGAGATCGTCATACTGACCGCTCTTGAGCGACCAGAGGAATCCGAGCAGGCCAACCAGCCCAAGTCCGAGTGCCAGCGGCACCAGAATGACCATCACTTCCATCACGCTCTCCCCTTGGCGACGCGGCGGGCGCGAAGCGCATTCAGCATGACCAGAATGGATGAGCCGGACATCGCAGCTGCCGCGATCAGCGGGGTCACCACGCCGCCGATCGCGATCGGAACCGCCAGAAGATTGTAGCCGATCGCGAGCCAGAGGTTCTGCCGCATCAAAAACAGCGCCTTGCGCGCATAATCGATGGCCGCGACCACCGGCGCCAGCGGTTTGCCGAGGAAAACCAGATCGGCGGTCGCCTGGCTCAGATGCGCGGCGCTGATCGGCGACATCGAGACATGCGCCGCGGCGAGCGACGGCGCATCGTTCAGGCCGTCGCCGACCATCAGCACCTTGTGGCCTTGCCGCTTCAGATCCTCGATCCGTGTGATCTTGTCGGCCGGCGTCACGCCGGCACGCCATTCGCCGATGCCGAGCGCTCGCGCCGCCGCCTGCACCGCAGGCTCCCGGTCGCCCGAGAGAATTTCAAGCCGGATGTTGCGCTTCTGCAGCGCCGAGATCATCGCTCGCGCGTCCGGGCGCAGCGCCTGGCGCACGGCGAACACGTATTTCGCTTCGCCGAGGCTGAACGCCACGATGGAGGCTTCCGGGTCGAGCTTCGCGCGCTCGTTCGCCAGTTGCTCCGCGTCGCAGAACGACGGCCTTCCCAGCCTCATCTCGGTTTGGCCGAGCATGCCGCGCACGCCCTGCCCGGGCACCTCGACGGCGCCGACAAAAGGCGATTTCGCGCCCGCCGCCTGCGCCACGGCGGCGGCGACCGGATGATGGCTTGCCAGCGCGAGCTGGCCCGCGAGACGGAACACCTCGTCGGGGATGCCGGCGGCGTTCACCACTTCGAGATCGGGCAACGTGAGGGTTCCGGTCTTGTCGAAGATGATCCAGTCGATCTCGGCCAGCCGCTCGATCGCATCGCCGGAATTGAGCAGGACGCCAGCCTTGAACATCGCGCCGGAGGCAACGGTCTGCACCGTCGGGATCGCGAGACCCAGCGCACAGGGGCAGGTGATGATGAGAACCGCCACGCCTGTAACGATGGCGTCGTGCCAGCTGGCGCCCAGCAGCACCCAGCCAAGCACGGTCAATAGCGCGGTGGCATGCACCACCGGCGCATAGAGCCGCGACGCCCGGTCCGCGAGCCGCACATAGCGGGAGCGCGCCTGCAGCGCATTATCGAGCAGCCGGGTGATCTCCGCCAGCAGCGTACCTTCCGATGCCGCGGAAACCCGCACGCGCAATGTGCCGGAGATGTTGAGCGAGCCGGCATAGACCGAGGTGCCCTGCTCCGCGGTGACGTACAGGGTTTCGCCGGTGATCAGGCTTTGGTCGATCTCGGAGCGGCCTTCGATCACGGTGCCATCGACCGCGCAACGCTCGCCCGGCCGCAGCAGCACAATGTCGCCCGGAAAGATCGCAGCGACCGGGACTTGCGAGATTTCATCGGCGCCGACGAATTTGGTCGCGGTCTCCGCCTTGAGCGCCGCGAGATTTCCGGCGACCGCCCGCGTTCGCCGCCGCATGCTCTGGTCGAGGTAGCGTCCCACCAGGAGAAACGTCAGCAGCATGATCGCGGCATCGAAATAGGTATGCTCGGCGTGATTGATGGTCTCGACCACCGACATCGCAAGCGCAAGAATCACGCCGATACTGATCGGAACGTCCATGTTGACGTTGCCGGTGCGCAGTGCGCGGAATGCCGAGCGGAAGAAAGGCTGGCCGGCATAGGCCGCCGCCGGCAGCGCGATCAGCGCCGACAGCCAGTGAAAGAAATCCCGCTGTTCCGGAATCATGTCGCTGACATTGCCGGACCACACCGGAATCGAAAGCATCATCACATTCATGGTCGCGAATGCCGCGACCCCGAGACAGCGCATCAGAAAGCGCGATTGTTCGGCCTCCGCCGCCTCCGCGCCCGCGGTTTCGAACGGATAGGCCTTGTAGCCAAGCTCCGCGAGCCGGTCGATGAAGCGGGCGGGATCGAGCGTGCCCTGCTTCCATTCCAGCGCCACGCGACGGTCGGTCAGATTGACGCGCGCGAGCGTGACGTCGGGGATCGCCGACAGCCCCCGCTCGATCTTCGACATGCATCCGGCACAGCTGACGCCTTCGATGGCAAGGTCGATGTGCTGCAGGCCCGGGCCTGCATCCCTCACATAATGGGAGAAGTCGCGCGTCGCCTGCATGGTCGGGTTTTCCTAGTTCAGCAGCACGCGATTCTTAGACAGGAACATCCGCTGTCCCGCCGCGTCGCCTTCGAGCACCAGATCCCATTGTCCGGGAGCGATCAGCGGCGCGTTGCCGCGATAGACGCCGCCGCCGACTTCCGTGAGTCCAACCGACTGATCGGCTCGCCGGTCGGTCGGCCGTTCGAAGCGGCCTTGAAACGTCAGGCCGGACATCGGTACGCCCTTGTTGTCGCGCGCCTCGACCTGCACCGTGGCGCCGCCATCCGTACCGCGCTGAACGTGGGCATTGATCTTCCATGCCCGCGCGTCCTGATCGTGCGCCGCCGCGATCTCCTTCTCGTAAGCCAGGCTGGCGCTGTAGGCCGAGTCCACTTCAGTCCCCGGCAAGGTATCGATAGCGAGCTTCATCATCAGGAAGTTTACCCCGAACACCACGCCGAAAAACGCGACCAGCATGACAAGCACCTTGCGTCCGGTGAGAGGCTTCGGTGAAACGTGCGATCTGCTCATGCCGGGTTCCTTCTTGGATTCTTCAGGGAGTAACGAAATGATCGGTTGCGGATGCGACCTCGCCGAGCCCGATGTCGGTGACGCGGAATTTCACCGGGATCGATTTTTCGGCATTTTCTTCCAACGGTGCCGTGACGAGAACCCTCAGCTCGGTTGTGGTATCCCGCGCCAGGATGATCATCGGCCGGTCCGGTGTGACGGAATCGACGCCAACGACATGGACCGTGACGTTAGCCGGCCCGTCGACGTCGATCGCGATGACGCGGTCGAAGCCCCGCTTGTTCAGAAGCCGAACCGTAAAGGCGTTGCGAACAGAGCCGTCGCTCAGTCGCACCGCGACCGGATTGCGGTCATGCAATACGTTGACGTCGAGCAGCGACCGCGTCAGCATCGCATACAGCATGACCGCCCCGACGGCGGCGATCATGGCGCTGTAGACGATCGTGCGCGGCCTGACGAGGCGATAGACCGGCGGCTTGCCGGCCTGGCGGCGGTGGATGTTGATGTCGTTGTCGTAGCCGATCAGGCGGGTTTCCCGGCCGATCTTCTTCATCACCGTGTCGCAGGCATCGATGCACAGGCCACACTGGATGCAGTCGAGCTGCGGGCCGTTGCGGATGTCGATGCCGGTCGGACAAACGGCGACGCACTGATAGCAGTCGATGCAGTCGCCGGCGGTTTCGCCATGCGCCCGCAATTCGATCGCCTTCTTCAGGGAAGTACGCTTTTCGCCGCGATCGTATTTGTAGGTGACATTGAGCGCCCATTCGTCGGTGAGCGCCGCCTGGATGCGCGGCCATGGGCACATATAGACGCAGACCTGCTCGCGCAGGAACCCGGCGAGAACATAGGTCGTCGCGGTCAGGATTCCGATCCAGATATAGGCCAGCATGGGTGCCTGGAACGTCACGAGTTGCTTCACCAGCGTCGGCGCGTCGTTGAAATAGAGCACCCAGGCGCCCCCGGTCCACCATGCGATCATCAGCCAGATCGAATGCTTCAGCGTGATCTCGGCGAAGCGCTCCAGCTTCAGCGTACCCCGCGCGGCGTCTTTTCTCATGCGCTCGCGGCGGTCACCCTCGATCAGGCGCTCGACGGCGTAGAACAGATCCGTCCACACGGTCTGCGGACATAGATATCCGCACCAGATGCGTCCGCCCATCGAGTTCATCAGGAACAGCGTAAGGGCGGCGACGATCAACAGGCCGGTAAAATAGTAGACCTCTTGGGGCCAAAGCTCGATAAAGAAAAAATAGAAGCGGCTGTTGGGGAGGTCGATCAGCACCGCCTGGCTGGGGGCGCCGAGGCCGCGATTCCAGCGCACGAACGGCAGCAGGTAGTAGACGCCGAGGCAGAATGCCATCAGCCCCCATTTGATGCGGCGGAAGGTTCCGGAAACGCTCTGCGGATAGACCTTCTTTTGGGCCACATAAAGCGGCCCGTTGTCGTCATATTCCATTTCCGTTGGGAGTACGGGCTTGTTCATCGGCGGGATTCATCTCGCATTTGCAACTGAGCCTAGACCCAGCATCCGACGCGCGGTTGATCCAGCTCAAATAGCCGGCAGATATCGGGGATGTCCTTTGCCAAAGCCCCGTTCTGATTGAATCAGAACCGAGGCTGCAAATCGTCGGTTTGGCGCGTTTTCATCCCGCGGACCGGCATCGACTCCGCTCGAAAACGCTATGGCGGTCACTTCCCTCCGCCGAGCGAATGAACATAGACCGCCATGGCCTTGATCGTGGAGGGATCGAGCCGCCCCACCCATGCCGGCATCACGCCGGCCCGGCCGTTGGTGACGGTTTCGATGATCGTCGCCTCGTCGGAACCATAAAGCCAGATCTTGTCCGTGAGATTGGGCGCCCCGACTTCCTGATTTCCCTTACCCGCATCGCCGTGACAGACGGTGCAGTTGTCGGCGAAAATCTTCGCGCCGGCTGCCGCATCATATCCCGGACGCGTGGGCAGGCCCGACAGCGACCGGACGTAATTGGCGACCGTAACGATTTCCTCCTTCTTTAGCGTTCCGTCCTTGCCGAAGGCGAGCATTTGGCCTTCGTGGCTCTTTGCATGCCCCGAACGCGCCCCGAACTGAATCGTCTGCATGATCTGCTCGAGCGTGCCGCCCCAGAGCCAATCGTCATCGTTCAGGTTGGGAAAGCCCTTGGCGCCGGCGGCGCCGGAGCCGTGGCATGGCGCGCAGTTGTCGCCGAACACCGTCTTGCCGCGGGCGCGCGCGAGCGCCAGCAAGGCCGGATCCTTCTCGATATCCGCGAGGGACGCCGCGCCAAGCGCAACCATCTTGTCGCCGCGGATCTTCTCGAGATTAGCCAGTTCCACGGCAAGGTCCGCGCGCGACGAATAATGCAGCACGCCGGAGGTATATCCGGAAACCAGCGGCCATGCCGGATAGACGATCCAGTACCCGAACGCCCAGACGATGCACAAATAGAAGGTGATCACCCACCAGCGCGGCAGCGGCGTGTTCAGTTCCTTGATGCCGTCCCACTCGTGACCGGTCGTGGTCCTGCCGGAGATCTGGTCGAAATCGCTATGTTCAGTCATGATTTTGTCATTCCTCCCGCAACGGCATTCTCGCCGCCTCGTCGAAGGCTTTCTGGTTGCGAGGCCAAAGCGCGTAAGTCACGATTGCGATGAAGATTCCGACGAAGATCGGCGTCCAGAAGGTCGTGACGAAATCCGATGTGATATTCTGAACGGTTAGGATTGCTCTCATCGTTCTGCCTCAGCGAAGGTTGGCTTTTTCGTTGTAAAGCTTGAAATCGACCAGCGTGCCGAGCATCTGCAGGTAGGCGATCAGCGCGTCCAATTCTGTCGGAGCACCCGGCTTGCCGTCGAAATTGCGCGCCACGGCCTTCGGGTAGCGTTTCGAGAACGCATCCACCCCCGGATTGTCTGGATCGGCCTGCGCCTTCAGATCGGCAACGGCGTTGGCTATCTGATCGTCCGTATAGGGCACGCCGACGGCGCGGTTGGTCCGCAGATGATCGGCGATGTTGTCGGCGTCGATCTCGGTCTCGGCCAGGAACGGATAGCCGGGCATCACCGATTGGGGAACGATGGCGCGCGGATTGGTCAGATGCGTCACATGCCAGTCGTCGGAGTATTTGGCGCCGACCCGCGCCAGATCGGGCCCGGTTCGCTTCGATCCCCACTGGAACGGATGGTCGTACATGCTTTCGGCGGCGAGCGAGAAATGACCGTAACGCTCGACCTCGTCGCGCAGCGGCCGGATCATCTGCGAGTGGCAGAGATAGCAGCCCTCGCGGACGTAGATGTTGCGGCCGGTGAGCTCGAGCGGCGTGTACGGCCTCATGCCGTCGACCACCTCGATCGTGCTCTTCAGGTAGAACAGCGGGGTGATCTCGACCAGACCGCCGATCGCGATGACCGCGAGAATTCCCACGATCAGGATGATCGAGTTCTTTTCGAAAATTTGATGCCGAGTCCAGAAAGACATTTAATCGCTCCTCATTCCGCCGGCTGAAGAGCGACGGGCGACTGCACTTCCGCCTCACCGACGCGCACCGTCATCCAGAGATTGTAGGCCATGATCAGCGAGCCGATCAGGAACAGCGCTCCTCCCGCGGCGCGGATGATGTAGAATGGATGCATCGCCTCCACGGTCTCGATGAAGGAATATTCGAGGAAGCCGAGCGAGGTATAGGCGCGCCACATCAGGCCCTGCAGGATCCCCGAAACCCACATCGCGGAGATGTAGAGAACGATACCGATGGTCGCGATCCAGAAATGCCAGTTGACGAGCTTGAGACTGTAAAGTCCCTTGCGATCCCACAGCCAGGGCACCAGGCAATACAACGCGCCGAACGAGACGAAGCCGACCCAGCCCAGCGCGCCGGAATGCACGTGTCCGATGGTCCAGTCGGTGTAGTGGCTCAGCGAATTGACGACCTTGATCGACATCATCGGGCCTTCGAAGGTCGACATTCCGTAGAAGGCCACCGAGACGACCAGCATGCGCAGTACGGGATCGGTACGAAGCTTGTCCCAGGCGCCCGACAGCGTCATCAGGCCGTTGATCATGCCGCCCCAGGACGGCATCCACAGCATGATCGAGAAGGTCATGCCGAGCGTCTGAGCCCAGTCCGGAAGCGCGGTGTAATGCAGGTGATGCGGGCCCGCCCAGATGTAGAGGAAGATCAGGGCCCAGAAGTGGATGATCGACAGGCGGTACGAATAGATCGGCCGCTCGGCGCGCTTGGGAATGAAATAATACATGATGGCGAGAAAGCCGGCTGTCAGGAAGAACCCGACGGCGTTGTGGCCGTACCACCACTGGAACATCGCATCCTGGACGCCGCCCCAGGCGATGTACGACTTCGAGCCGAACACCGATACCGGCAGTGCGGGATTGTTGCCGAGGTGAAGCACCGCGATGGTGAGGATGAAGGCCAGATAGAACCAGTTCGCCACGAAGATGTGCGGTTCCTTGCGCTTGACCAGCGTCATCAGGAACACCAGCAAATAGGTCACCCAGACGATGGTCAGCCACAAATCGGCGTACCATTCCGGCTCGGCATATTCCTTCGATTGCGTGACCCCGAGCAGATAGCCGGTGCCGGCAATGAGGATGAAGAAATTATAGCCGACAACGACGAACCACGGCGCGAGATCGCCGGCGAGACGTACCCGGGACGTCTTTTGAACGACATAGAACGAGGTTGCGATCAGGACATTGCCGCCGAACGCAAAGATCACGGCCGACGTATGCAGCGGCCGCAGCCGGCCGAAACTGGTCCAGGGCAGATCGAAATTCAGCAACGGCCACGCCAGTTGCGAAGCGATCAACAATCCGACGGTAAAGCCGGCGATTCCCCAGAACATCGCCATGACCGAAGCGAACTTGATCGGACCCATATTGTAGTTGGGCCGGCCATTGATTTCATACGCCGGCAGCGCGGCGGGGCGGTCGAAATACCGGTTAAGGATGACAAATACCGCCGCAAGACTGGCAGCGGCGCCGAGAGAGGCATGAAATGCGAAGGGCGCGTCGACGGCTTTGGCCGCGGCGACCACGCAAAGAAAGGAAGTCACTGCAAACATCAGTGACAAGCCACTTTCGCCGATGGTCATGGTTTTGGAACTAGAGGCCTGGCTCATGCGGATTCTCTCTTGAGGACACGACTCAAACAACCACAGTCCGACCGGGCGCGATTTGATCGAGATCAACTAGGTTTGATCCGTGAGACCGACGCCGAGCCCGGGAATCGTCTTTTAGCGCTTCTAGTCAACGGCTTGATGGACGCGATTCATTCCCGACGTCGGCGATGAAACGCCTGTGGACAGACGGAAGCGTCACCCGCCGCTGCAATCCGCCAGCGCCTTGAGAACATCCCTGCGCGCGATGATGCCGGACAATCGATGTTCGTCGTCGATCGCGGGAACGCTCCTGATGCGGTGATCGACCATGAGCTGGAGTACCCGGGTCAGTTTGGTGTCGGTACGAACGTAAATGAATTCCGGAGTCATGACGTCGCCGACGGTCCGGCTCATCAATTGCTCGTACGGCGGAATCATCTGGCTCGGCGTAAAGATAAAACACTTCAGCAGGTCGAATTTGGTGACGATGCCGACCACCTGCCCGTCCTCTTCGACCGGATAGGAGTTGAAATCGTCTCGCTCGAACATTTCGCTCAGCTCGCGCACTGTTCGTTCGCGCGTCACAGTCTTGGCTGCGCGCGTCATGTAGCCGGCTACGGTTTGTTCGAGAAACTTGTACAAGGCGCGATCCAATCGATTCCGTGGTTAAAGCGTTGGCCTCTAATGCGACAGCAACACGCAGCGAGCGGATTGGGTGATGAGATGCTGCGTCATGCCGCCGAGAATCAATTCGCGGAATCGCGAATGACCGTAGGCGCCGGCAACAATGAGCCCGGCCCCGACGTCGGCGGCAATTCCGTCCAGTTGCGCGGTCGCGTCCTGGTCGCCATCCTTCTCCGCAACGCGCTCGGAGGCGGAAACGCCGTGCCGTGACAGCCACGCCGCGACATCACGGACCCGCGCCGTGGCGGCCGACCGGCTACCGTCGTGCTCCAGGATTTCCGTGACGGTGACGTTTTTGGCCTTGCGCAGCATGGGCAGGGCATCGGCGATCGCCCGCCTCGCCTCCGTGGCATCCTTCCAGGCCACCAGCACGCTTCGCAGATCGAGCCAATTGGCCGAATCGGGAACGATGAGCAGCGGCCGGCCCGCCTGCATCACGAGGTCTTTCGGGCTGGCCATCGCCAGCGGGTCCGAAAGCACCCCCCTGTCTCCACCGCTGACGATGATGTCGGCGCAACGTGCTTCCCGCAGGATATAGCGTGCCGGGAAGTCGATCGCACTGCGCCATTCGACTGGCTTGGCCCGATTCCTTACCGCGTCGCGAAACCGGACTTCCAACTCCCCGATGCGTTTCTTGATCGATGCCTGTCCCTCGTCGATCAGGTCCTGGGCCAGTTCGCCTGACGTGAAATAGAGCGGCGGAGTAAACTGCGACGCCGCGATCCCGACGATACGCGCGTCGAATCGTTCGGCGATCTGCCCCGCCGCGTCGAGACGCGCCTCGTTCGGCTGATCAAGCGCCAGGCTGACCATGACGGTCGCGTATGTCATCCGACTTTCTCCGTTGCCACGGAGCTCTTTTAGAGACGGAATCGAAGCCCAGGATGAGATAGATCAAAGTGCCTTCGAACTTTTCGCGAAATTCGCAAGAGCCCCCACGGCCGGCGTGCGATTGGGAAAACGGGCCGGGATATGCAATGACGCCTTGGTGGATTCCGGACCATGCCAACCCGGGCGAAATTGTGAATCCAGCATCAAAGTTTGAGTTACTGGCGGTTATCGGACGTCAAACTGGTGTAGGATTGTCCTGCGCGCTTGCTGGTTCGGACTGGTGGACGTCGGGCAAAGGAAGTGAAAGTTTAGCGTGGCTGGCATAACCGGATCGGCAAAAGGGCACTTTCAACTCCAAATGGAGGGATTCGGCGTCGGAACCTGGGACCTCGACCTTTCCACGCGAGAGCTGGAATGGTCCGATGCCACGCGAAACCTGTTCGGCGTCGACCGCGAACAGCCCATATCCTACGAGCTGTTTCTTTCCCTGCTGGAATCCGGAGAGCGCGAGCGCATCGACCGGGCGATCACGAAGGTTGCCGAGACCGGCGGCAGTCTCGACGTTTCTTTCAGGCTGCGTGGCAGGCACAAGTCCGGGCAGTGGATTCGCGCCCGCGGGGGCCTGGTCAAAGACGAGGCCGGGGTTCCATGCCATGTCAGCGGGATCGCGCTCGATATCGACGAGGAAAAGCAGCTCGAAGAGGCGCTGAGAACGCGCGAGAGCCATTTGCGGTCGATCCTCGACACCGTGCCGGATGCGATGATCGTGATCAACGGTTACGGCATCATCCAGTTCTTCAGCACCGCGGCCGAGCGGCTGTTCGGCTATACCGAGCGGGAGGCGATCGGCAAAAACGTCAGCGAGATGATGCCGATGCCGGACCAGGCGCGCCACGACGATTATCTGGCGCGCTACCGATCCACTGGCGAACGGCACATCATCGGCATCGGGCGGATCGTGACCGGCAAGCGCCGGGACGGCACCACCTTCCCGATGCACCTCACGATCGGCGAGATGCAATCGGGCGGAGAGCCCTATTTCACCGGGTTCGTGCGCGATCTGACCGAACACCAGCAAACCCAGGCAAGGCTGCAGGAATTGCAATCCGAACTGGTCCACATCTCGCGCCTGAGCGCGATGGGCGAGATGGCATCCGCGCTGGCGCACGAACTCAACCAGCCGCTCGCCGCCATCAGCAACTACATGAAGGGCTCGCGCAGGCTGCTGGCGGGCAGCACCGATCCCAATGCGGCGAAAATTGAAAACGCCATGGACCGCGCCGCCGAACAGGCGCTTCGCGCCGGCCAGATCATCCGCCGTCTCCGCGATTTCGTTTCTCGGGGCGAATCCGAAAAACGCGTCGAAAGCCTCTCGAAACTGATCGAGGAAGCAGGCGCGCTCGGTCTGGCGGGCGCCCGTGAGCAGAACATCCAACTGCGCTTCCACCTCAATCCGGAGTTCGACCTGGTACTGGCGGATCGGGTCCAGATCCAGCAGGTGCTGGTCAATCTGTTTCGCAATGCGCTGGAGGCGATGGCGCAGTCGCCTCGACGGGAGCTTATTGCGTCGAACGCCAAGGTCGAGGACGACATGATCGAGATCGAAGTGTCGGATACCGGGTCCGGATTCCACGACGACGTCAAAGCCAACCTGTTTCAAACCTTCTTTACGACAAAGGAAACCGGGATGGGGGTAGGACTTTCCATCAGCCGGTCGATCATCGAAGCCCATGGCGGCCGGATGTGGGCCGAAAGCAATGCTGCGGGAGGCGCGACGTTTCGCTTCACCCTGCCAGCAGCATCGAACGAGAGTTGAGATATGCCGGACAGGGGAAAGGTCTATGTCATCGACGACGACGAGGCGATGCGGGATTCATTGAACTTCCTGCTCGATTCCGCCAACTACAAGGTCACGCTGTTCGAGACCGCCTTGAAATTTCTCGATGCCCTCCCGCGCCTTGAATTCGGCTGCGTCGTTTCCGATGTGCGCATGCCCGGCCTCGACGGAATCGAGCTTCTGAAGCGCATGAAGGCGGGCCACAGCACGTTCCCGATTGTGATCATGACCGGGCATGGCGACGTGCCGCTTGCCGTCGAAGCCATGAAACTGGGGGCGGTCGATTTTCTCGAGAAACCGTTCGAGGATGACCGCCTGATCGCCATGATCGAGACGGCCATCCATCAGGCGGAGCCGGCCGCCAAGAGCGAGGCGATCACCCAGGATATCGCGGCGCGGGTAGCATCGCTCAGCCCTCGCGAGCGCCAGGTCATGGACGGACTGATCGCCGGGCTTTCCAACAAGCTGATCGCCCGCGACTACGACATCAGCCCCCGCACCATCGAAGTTTACCGGGCGAACGTGATGACAAAGATGCAGGCCAACAGCCTCTCGGAACTGGTGCGGCTGGCGATGCGCGCCGGCCTGCTGAAGGATTGAGCTAAATCAAGCCCCCATCGCCTATCGGGTGGTAGTCTGGATAAATTATGATCCAGATCAGCTCGAAAGATGCGCGGGCTTTCGCGATGTCGCCACTCGCCAAACCAACAGTTTACGTGGTCGACGACGACGCGGATGTGCTTGGTTCGCTTCGATTCCTTCTTGAAACGGACGGCTTCAACGTCCGCACTTTCAGGAACGGCGCCTCGCTGCTGAACGCCGTGGATTCGACCGGCGTCGACTGTTTCGTGATCGACTACAAGATGCCCGACATGAATGGCATCGATCTGGCCGGCCGCCTGCGAAACCGCGACATCGCCGCGCCGGTCATCCTCATTACCGGCTACCCCGACGAAAACATCTCGGCAAGGGCTGAAGCGGCGGGCGTCCGGCACGTCCTGATGAAACCGCTGCTGGATGAGAGCCTTGTCACCCGTATCCGGGGGGCCATCCAGGAGAGCGGACCGGCCGGCGGCTGAGGCCTGGAACGGCCACCTCCGGTAATATACGTAAGTAGTTCCCCTTAAGATATCTCGCGAAATTTCCAGCCCCGAAAATCCCCGGTACCCATTCGCCATCCGCCGCACAGGAGATGGCAAAATGCTTACCCAATCCCTCAGCACCTCGGTTATCGGCCACAAGGTCAGCCCCGTCGCCTTCCCCGCTCCTGCCCCCGACCAGTTCGGCGCGGTTACCGGTCATGCGGGTCTCGTCGCAACGGAATTTTCCTACAAGAAGGACGAGGAAATCTACGGCGAGGATGAACCTGCGGAATACGTTTACCAGGTAATTACAGGCGCGGTTCGCAGCTACAAGCTGCTGTCCGACGGACGCCGCCAGATCGGCGCATTCCACCTTCCGGGCGATGTTTTCGGCCTCGAATCCGGAACCATTCACCGGCTGGCCGCGGAAGCCATCATCGATACCACCGTGCGGCTGGTGAAGCGCCGCAGCCTCGAACAGGCAGCAGGCGTCGATGTCCAGGTCGCGCGCAAGCTCTGGGCCATGACCGCCGGCGATCTCCGGCATGCGGAAGACCATATGCTGCTGCTCGGACGCAAGACGGCGATGGAGCGGGTGGCCACCTTCCTCCTGGAAATGGACGGCCGGCTCGCCGTTGCGGGCATGATGGCGCTGCCGATGTGCCGCAGGGATATCGGCGATTATCTCGGCCTTACGCTGGAAACCGTCTCGAGGGCGCTTTCGCAGCTCCACAGCCAGGGAATTCTCGGATTTTCCGGCGCACGCCAGATCGTGCTCCGCAACCGCCAGAAGCTACGCACGCTGGACGCATAAGCGAGCCAAGTTTCTCGTCTGATCCCGTTTCAAACGCCGGCCGTTGGGCCGGCGTTTTCGTATTCCGGCCCGATCAGTTCGGACTCCGCCGCGTCTCCGGCATCACCAGCCAGATCATGACGAGGCCCGTGGCCGCCACGCATGCAAGTCCCGTGAACGCGATACTGCTGCCGAACCTGTCGCTGACGTAACCCGCCAGCACGGTGCTGAGCGAAGCCCCGATGCCGGTCGCCGTGCCGACGATGCCCTGCGCCAGATTGAAGTGACCGCTTCCGAAGGCAACGTCGGCGACGGTCAACGGTATCATCACGCTGAAGACCGAAGCGGTAATGCCATCGAACACCTGCACCGCGACCAGCAGGTATGGATCGCTCACGGTGGCGAACAGTACGCCGCGAACAGCCAGCGCCGCGAAACCCAAGAGCAGCAGCGGCCGTCGACCCCATAGCTGTGCCGTTCGTCCGACCCACGGCGACGTCAGCGCCACGATGGCTTGCGGCACCACGATGCAGGCGGCGATCAGCACCGGCGCCCACTGGCTCGAGCGGGTCGTAACCACGCCCGCCATCAGCGGCAGCATCGCCGCGTTGGCGAGTTGCAGCAGCAACACGCTGCCGGCGAAGATGAGCAGGGGGCGCTGGCGCAGCAGACGGAGAACGCTGGTGGCGCTGGCGTCGGACGCATCACGCGCCATGGCGCCGTGCGCGCGGGCCGCGTCGATTTCGCGCTCGCGAATCCGCCCCAGCGCCAGCAGGGTCGGAATCGCCAGCAGGAAGGTGACGAGAAACACCGAACGGCTCGACAGCAGGTAGCCGCACGTGCCCATCACGGCTGCCGCGACGCCATTTCCGAGCGACGCGTAGCGGGCGTTGCGTCCGAACCGTTCGCCAATCGCAAACGGCCCGACCAGGCCGAGGCTGATCGCCGCAATCGCCGGACCGAGCACGCAACTGGCGGCGGCGTGCAGGGTCGCCGCGGCCACCACCACCGGAAAGATCGGCCAGGCGGCATAGGCCAGCGCGCAGGTGCCGATCGTTGCCACTGCGAGGCCGGCGACCAGCCGCTCGGAACGGGCGGCGTCGACGATGGCCCCGCCCGGCATTTGCCCGATCAGGGCGACCAGACCGCCGATCGACAGTACAAGACCGATCTCGACCTGGGTCCATTTTTGTGTCGTGAGGTAAACCGCGATGAACGGACCGAACCCGGTCTGCACGTCCGCGAGAAAGAAGATGAACCAGTCGAGACCGCGCAAGCTCTGCCGAGACGGCGCCGGTGACCTGCGCACCTCCGGCTCCCTCGGCAGCACGGGATCGCCGCCGCGGACGTTGGCCCGGGCGCCGCGGTCGTCAATCCGATCGGGCGACTGTCTGGACGAGCGCACCAACAGTTTGCTTCTCCGGGGTCAATGGTCAAATTGCCAGGGCGCCAGGCTGCCCGCCGCGCCAAGCACTACGATCGGCGTGTCCTCCTTGTATTCAGGCGCGGCGTTCACCTGCTCCTTCGTCAATTCAAGCGTGATGCTGTCGCCCTTGTCAGCGACATGCCCGAAATGCAGCGCGTTCCAGTCGACGACGATCTTCCGGCTGCCGACGCCGAGAAAGCCGCCGAAGTCGATGACGGCCGCGCGCACCACGCCGGCACGATCGACGATCACGTCAACGATATGCCCCATGTCCTCATCCGCCGGGCTGCGGACGTCGCGGCCGAGCACCCCGTGCGCCTCCCTAGCGGCGATAATGGTGACGGAAGGCGGCGGCGCCGGCGTTTTCGGCGCCACCGGGGGATCTTGAGCCCACGACATGGCGGCCGGCAACGCCGCGAACGCGACGGCAACGCACATAAACAGGTGTCTTGCGCGCATAAGGCCTCCTCCGGTCGAGCGCCGCCTTCAATGCGCCAGGACGATCGACACCTGGATCTGGCCGCGCGTGCGCAGCACCTCCAGCGCGACCTCCTCGCCGTGGCGGCTGACCCGAAGATCGACGCTTGAGGGTCCCAGTCGCAGATCGCGCAGCACCACCTCGTTGAGGAATGCCGGCAGGCGCGGATTGCGCAGCCGAATTTCGCCGCGCTGAACATCGAATTCGAGGCCGAGCGCCGCTTCCAGCAGCGTGAACGGCGTCGCGCTCGCCCAGGCCTGCGGCGCGCAGGCGACGGGGTACAGCGTCGGTCCGCGCTCCTTCTCACGCCGGAATCCGCAAAACAGCTCTGGAAGCCGCCGCAAATCCATGTAGGCGGCGGCGTCGAACAGGCCCTTGAACACACACTCGACCGAATGCTTCAGCCCGTAACGCGCAAGTCCGAGCGCAATCAGGGCGTTGTCGTGCGGCCATATCGAGCCATTATGGTAGGACATCGGATTGTAGCGCGCTTCGCCCTGCGCCACGGTGCGGATGCCCCAGCCCGTGAAGAAATGCGGCCGCATCAGATCGGCGGCGACCATTCGGGCGCGCTCCGGGCGGATGATGCCGGTGAACAGGAGTTGCCCGGCATTCGAGGTCCGCACCCGGCACGGCTTCTTTTCGCCGTCGAGCGCGAGCGCATAGGTCCCGAGATCGTCGCACCAGAAGGCCTCTTCGAACCGTGCGGCAAGCGTTTGCGCCTCGGTCGCGAGTTGCCCGGCCTTTTGCGCAAGTCCGAGGCGCAAGGCGCAGCGCGCCGCCAGCCGCTTGGCCGCGAACACGTAGCCCTGCACTTCGGCAAGCGCGATGTAGCCTTCCGCCAAGCGACCGTCGGCATGAAAGATCGCGTCGTAGGAATCCTTCCAGCCCTGATTGGCGAGGCCCTGTTCCGATGCGCGCCGGTACTCGACGAAGCCGTCCCGGTCGGGATCGCCGGGCCCGTCGATCCACTGCAGCGCGGCTTCCATCGAAGGCCACAGCTCCGCGAGCGTCTCGTCGTCGCCGGTGCGCTCGACATAGAGGCCGGCCAGCAGCACGAACAGCGGCGTCGCATCGACGCTGCCGTAATATTGCGCGAACGGCACCTCGCGCAGATCAGCCATCTCGCCGCCGCGCATCTCGTGCAGGATCTTGCCGGGTTCGGCGTCGGCGAGCGGATCGACCGACTTCGCCTGATAGAAGGCGAGCCGCCGCAGCACGCCGCGGGCCACCCGCGGATCGATCCACAACATTTGCAGCGCGGTGATGATTCCGTCGCGGCCGAAGGTCGTCGAATACCAGGGGATGCCCGCATAGGGATATCGTCCCTGCGGCGTGTCCGTCATCAGCATGTTGAGGTCGGCCATTGACTGGCACAGCACCTCGTTGAAGATATCGTTTGAAGTTTCTACGCAGGTGGCGCCCAATGTCGATCGGCGCATTTCGCGGCGATGCGCCAGCAATCCGCGAAAGAACGGCGCCGGACTGAACCCGGCCGGCTTGTTGCACGATACGGCGACGAACAGCGAAGCGACCTGCTGCGGCGCCAGATCGAAATGATAGGTCGCCGAATTCACCGCAAGCCGCGTCGGCCGGGGATCGAAATGCAGCGCCGTGGCGCGCGCTTCATCGTCGAGCCCCCTGTATTCGAGCAGGACGTGGGCGGGGCCGAGCATTTTGCTGGAGCCGACGCCCCGGCGCGGGCGCTTCTCGCCGCGCACTTCGAACAGATCGGCGAAGTCGTTGTCGAACAGCAGCGTCATGTCAAAACTCGCTGGCCGGTCGCCATGGTTCTGCACGCCGATCCGCTGATAGGCGGTGCCGCACCACAGGAAGATGGTGCGCACGATGTGCAGCATGTCCCTCTGCAGCACGATCCGCCCCTGGCGATAGACGTCGGGATTGGTGAGATCGACCGTCAGGGCGGAATTGTCATCGCGCAAGTTCGAGCCGAGCAGCAGCGGCTGCAGCTCGTCCAGCACGAGTTCCAGCCGGGCCAGATAACGGGTGTCGGTGTTGAACAGCCCGTCCGGTCCGCCGGCGGAAGCGCCGATGTCGCCATGGCTGTCGAGCACGATGAAGGTGTTGTCGTGCTTGAGCGAGCGCCGCGGCCGCGCCGCGGGCCCGGTCATCGGAATATAGAACGGCGATTCCAGTACGATGTCGGTCTCGCGAATCGTCGTTTGAGAGAGAGCTTCAATTGCCATTGGGTGACCTTGGCCGGTTGCTTGCGTATTTCGCGCGACGGTACGCAACTCAGAACAATCGCTGACGACCTCAGGCCGCATGCGTCGCCAGCCGGTTCATCTCCCGCGCCACCAGTTCCCGGTACGGGCCGCCGCCCTGCATGAGACGATCGGGCGGTCCATCCTCGATGATCCGGCCGCCCTGCAGCATGATGACCCGATCGAAATTACGCAGCGTTGCCAGCCGATGCGCGATGGCGATCACTGTACGCCCGCGCATCAGGCGCGCAAGCGCTTCGCGGATCGCCTCCTCCGACTCGCTGTCAAGCGCTGCGGTGGCCTCGTCCAGCAGCAGGATCGGCGCGTCCTTCAGGAAGGCGCGGGCAATCGCGATGCGTTGCCGCTGCCCGCCCGACAATTTGACGCCACGATCCCCGACCTGGGTCGCCAAACCTTCCGGCAGGGTCTCGACGAAATCGCACCGCGCCGCGATGGCCGCACGCAGCACCTCGTCGTCGGTAGCGCCCGGCCGTCCGTACCGGATGTTTTCCATGATCGAGCGATGGAACAGCGAAATATCCTGCGGCACCACCGAAATCGCCGCGCGAAGGCTCTCTTGCGTGACCCGGGAAATGTTCTGGCCATCGATAGCGATGTGCCCCTGGTTCACGTCGTAGAAACGCTGCAGCAGGACGAACACGGTGGATTTGCCGCCGCCGGACTGTCCGACCAGCCCGACCCTCTGGCCCGCGTTGAGCCGGAGGCTGAACTTGTCGAATACCTGCAGGCCCCCGGGATACTGGAACGACACCTTGTTGAAGACGATCGCCGCCCCCGCCTTTATCAGCGGCTCGGCTTGCGGATGGTCACGGAGTTCGTGCGGCAGCAGCAGGGTGGCGATGGCTTCGGTCAGCCGGGCGACATGCTGGGTCACGTCGACCAGCGCCACCGCGAGATCGCGCGTCGCGCTCAGAATCGAAAGCCCCAGCGTACAGACCAGCACGACATCGCCGGTGGTGGCGCTGCCGTGCTGCCAAAGCACGATCGCCCAGACCAGCAGCGCGATGGTCAGTGCGACCGTTATCGCGGCGTGAGTGATCCGCAGCTTTTCCAGATAGCGCAGGCTTCGTCCCCGCGCCGTCAATTCGCGGCTGACGGTCGCGTCGAAGCGCTCGTGCTCGAAGCGGAACCCGCAAAATGCTCGCACCAGCGGCATGTTATTGATGACGTCGACCATCTCGCCATCGACAGCCGCGGCCTTGTTGGCGAAATCGTCATGCAAAGGCTTGCCGGCGGCCGCCAGACGGAACATCGCAACCACCATGACGCCCGCGACCACGATCATACCCCCAGCCATCACCGGACTCACGGTCGTGATCAGGGCAATTGCAGCGATCGTCGCCATGCAGGGCGGCAGCACATTCCAGACGACCATGTTCTCGACGGTATAAACTGCGTTCGACGTGGCCGTGATGCGGCTGGTCAGCATGCCCGGCAGCCGGTCGGAAAAATAGCTCGGCGCGTGACCGGTGAGATGACGGAAAATATCACGGCGCAGATCCCCGGTTACGCCCACAAAGGTGAAGCTCGCGGTCCAGCTTGCGATCCGCCAGAGGAAATTGTCCGCCGCGATCAGCGACATCAGAAAAATGAGTGCCAGCCACACGCCGCCGGCGCGGGCAGGTCCCGCCGACAAGCCGTCGACCAGATACTTCACGCCGTATTGAGTGCCTACGGAACAGGCAACCGCGGCGACAACTGAAGTCAAAATGACGACATGGGCGGCGAGACGGTGGCGCAGATAGCGCAACACGAACGAAAGCGGACGGTTGGCGTAGCCTGAAAGATTGTCCATGCGGCAGACCTGTTGGAGAGGGAACTCTATCGGTTCGGAGCCCGGTAGTTGAATGATCGATACTTCCCCGCGGTTCCCGCAACGCTGCCCCTACTACGCGTTTGCAGCATGGCGCGCGTCAAACCTCTGATCTGGGTCGATGGCATCAAGAAGACCGTGAGACGGAAGAAGTGTGCTGTTCCAAGGAACTTCGCACATGCGAGAACGTTCCCGACTCGGCATGCCGGTACCGACTCCGCGAAGGGCTGATTGTTCAATTGTGATCACGAACAGGAGAGTGAGAGATGCGCATCGCGCAGGTTGCTCCGTTGACGGAGGCTGTTCCCCCTAAACTGTACGGCGGTACCGAGCGGGTAGTGCACTGGCTGACCGAGGAACTGGTCGCGCTGGGAAACGACGTCACCTTGTTCGCCAGCGGCGACTCCCAGACCTCCGCCAAGCTGGATGCGACCTGGCCGAAGGCGCTGCGCCTCGACGGCGCGGTGCGCGATCCCAACGCGCTGCACATGGTGATGCTGGAACGCGTACGGCGAAAATGCGACGATGAGGAGTTCGACTTTCTGCACTTCCATCTTGACTATTATCCCTTCTCGCTGTTCTCCCGCCAGCCGACGCCGTTTCTGACCACCCTGCACGGCCGGCTCGATCTGCCGGAGCATCAGCCGGTGTTCACGACATTTTCATCGATCCCGGTGATTTCGATCTCGAACGCCCAGCGGCGCCCGGTGCCGCAGGCCAATTGGGTGCGCACCATCCATCACGGGCTGCCGGAAGCGCTGCTGACGCCGCGGCCGGTGACCCCCGGCTATCTGGCCGTGCTGGGCCGGATTGCGCCGGAAAAGGGTGTCGATCGCGCCATCAAGATCGCCATCCGATGCGGCATCCCCCTGAAGATTGCCGCCAAGGTGGACCGCGCCGACCAGGATTATTACGATGAAATCGTCCGTCCGCTGATCGACCATCCTCTGGTCGAATATATCGGCGAGATCGGCGACCACGAAAAATCGGACTTCCTCAGCGGCGCGATCGGGCTACTGGTTCCGATCGACTGGCCGGAACCGTTCGGCCTTGTCATGATCGAGGCGATGGCGTGCGGCGCGCCGGTGATCGCCTACAACCGCGGCTCGGTCGCGGAGATCATCGAGGACGGGCTGACCGGCTTCGTCGTCGAGGATGAAACCAGCGCGGTCTCTGCGGTCGACCGTCTGTCGGGCCTGAGCCGTCCTGCGATCCGCAAGCAGTTCGAAGCCCGCTTCACCGCCCGCCGCATGGCGCTCGACTATCTCGCGGCCTATCGCAGCCTGATGGAAGCCGCCGAACCACGCATCAAGCTGGTAAGCAGCGCGGAGTAGACGGGAGGCGCTGAGCGGCGGGCGCTCTCTTAGTCGTCCCGGCGAAAGCCGGGACACTCCGTGTCGTCTGTTGTGAAAGACGCTGTTCGACGGCTTTCGTGCACCCGCTACCGCCTGTGGTTGGTCCCCGCTTTCGCGGGGACGCCACGGTGTGACGCGCAGAAACGACTCGCACTTATTTGCCACCCGCACGAGGAACGGCGGATTACGCTATCGCTGATCCGACCTGCGGTTACATCCGGTGCAAGGCACAGATCTTATTGCCGTCGGGATCGCGCAGGTAAGCGAGATAGAGTTTGCCTTGCGGGCCTTCGCGCACGCCGGGCGGGTCTTCGCAGGTCTTGCCGCCATTGGCGACGCCGGTGGCGTGCCAGGCGTCGGCCTCTTCGGGGGAAGCGGCGACGAAGCCGACGGTGCCGCCATTGGCAGGCGTCGCCGGTTTGCCATCGATCGGCTTCGAGACCGAGAACACGCCGGTCTTGGTCCTGTAGAAAATGCGATGGCGGTCCACCCTGCCGGGCTGCACGCCGAGCGTGCCCAGCAACGCATCATAGAACGATTTTGCTTTTTCAAGGTCGTTGGTGCCGATCATGACATGCGAAAACATGCGGTATTTTCCTCCCCAATGTTGGCCGGGCGATCGAAGCCGCCCGGCGTCCGGCTTCTTTACGGAAGGAACGCAGACTGCGCCAGTGCAGGATGCTGAAGTGACCATCCGGCTTCCCCCCTGGGCTTCGCTGATCCGACTTGGCAGCCCGACGACAGACCGCAACAGCTCCCTGCGCGGGAATTCGTCCATCGGGCCCATCCGTTCCGCGAGCCGCATGGCGTGCCCGAAGCCCCGGACGGGTTGCCGACACATCGGAGTTCGATGCTGGCGCATCGCCCCGGAATGACGGCTCGCTAGCTCACTGCGGTCCGCTTCGGCTCGACGATCTCGAACATGCGCGGGAATTCGTCCATCAGGCTCATCAGTTCGGCGAGCCGCATCGCATTGCCAGTGAAGGTGATCTTGCCGCTGGCGACGGCTTCCGGAAACGAGGTCTGTTTGGCGATGACATCGTCAAGCACGCTGCGCGGCAGCGTAAAACTGGCGTCCGCCGTGGGAGCCAGTGCGCCCTCGAGATAGGTCAGCGCGCAGTTCTCCAGCGTCAGCACAAAGTTTTCCCTGGTATCGGTAAAGCTCCAGTTCAGAACGATGTGCTTGCCTTCGGCCTTTGGCCCGTTCAGGCGGACGCCAAGCACGTCCCATATTTGCCCGCTGCGCAGCGCGGCGAGCGTTTCGCGCGGCATCGAGGGGCGTGGCGGCGCCTTCGGCATGCCCTGGCGCAGCTCCTGCGCGCCGAACAGATAGGCGTTGCGCCAGGTCGCGCTTTCGGCGGCATAGCCGAGCTGCTCGAAGGTGTCGGCGAGCAGCGCGCGGGCGGCGGCATTATCGGGATCGGCGAAAACCAGATGGCTGACGGCCTGCGCGACGAAGCGGAATTCGCCTTTGGCGAAATCCTTGCGCGCGCGATCGAGGATCGCCGCCGCGCCGCCCATATACTCGACGTATTTCGTGCCGGCGTCGACCGGCGGCAAGGGATCGAGATGCACGGGGTTGGCGTCGTACCAGCCGAGATATTTCTGGTAGATCGCCTTCACGTTATGACGGATATGGCCGTAATAGCCGCGCGTATGCCATGCGCCCTCCAGGCTCGCCGGCAGCTTTATCGTCTCCGCGATTTCGGTCGCCGTCAGGCCGTGGTTCATCAGGCGGATGGTCTGGTCGTGCGCGAACTTGTAGAGATCGCGCTGCTGGCGGATCATGGTGTCGATGCGCGCTTTGCCCCAGACCGGCCAGTGGTGCTGGCCGCACATGGCGTCGGCCTTGCCACCCCACATCGCCAAGGCCTCGCCGAGATATTTCGACCAGGCCAGCGCGTCGCGCACATCGGCGCCCCGGAACGGCAGCAGATTGTGGAAATTATGCGTGCAGTTTTCCGCCAGGTTCAAGAGCCTGTAGTGCGGCACGTAAAAATGCATCTCCGCCGGGGCCTCCGAGTTCGGCGCCATCTGGAATTCGAATTCCAGCCCGTCGATGATGCGCTTGTCGCCGGTCTCCATGATGAGATCGGTCGGGCGCAGCAGCGCCACCGAGCCCGCGGCCATCGACTTGCCGAGCCCGCAATCGACCTGCCCGCGCGGCCCCTTGGCGAGGAACGGCCCGAATTGATATTGCGCGCGGCGCAGCATCGCAGGACCAGCGATGATGTTTTCGGAAACCGCATGCTCCATGAACAGGTTGGGCGCGATGATAGGGACGCGGCCGGTCGCCAGCGCATCCTCTTCCAGCACGCCGCGCGCGCCGCCCCAATGGTCGGTATGGGTATGGGTGAAGATCACGGCGGCGACCGGGCGCAGGCCGCGGTGCTTGAAATAGAGCTCCATCGCGGCGCGCGCGCCTTCGATCGAGGTCAGCGTGTCCACCACGATCACGCCCGAGTCGCCCTCGATCAGCGTCATGTTGGCGATGTCGAGCCCGCGAATTTGATAGACGCCCGGCATCACTTCGAACAGCCCATGCTGCATGTTGAGCCGCGACTGCCGCCACAGGCTCGGGTTGACGGTGGCGGGCGCCTCCGCGTCGGACAGGAAGCCGTAGGGCTCCAGACTCCAGACCACGCGCCCTTGCGGGTTGGCGATCCGCGCATGCTCGATCGTTCCCATGAAGCCGCGCGCGGCGTCGTCGAAATCGGCGGTGTCGGAGAACGGCAGCGCGCCCAGCATCGCCGCCTGCTGGGCGACGACGGAGGCGGACGCGTCCTTGGGCGTTTCCTTTGACATTTCCTTGGCGGCTTCGCTGCTGGCTGTTGCAGTCATGGTGTGGTCCTCCCTCACGTGTCGCGAAATTCAAACTCGTGCATCGTTCCAACTCAGGGGGCGTCATCCTTCGCGACGGCGTTACGCGCCCCTCAGAGCCTGACTGAAAAAGCAGCCAGCATATTAGGGCACTCGCTCGTAGCCCGAAATTGATTCACTTTCGTCATGGCCGGGCTTGTCCCGGCCATCCACGTCTCTCTCGCCGCTGCACTATAAGACGTGGATGCCCGGCACAAGGCCGGGCATGACGAGCCAGGCGCCAATGTCCGAACTTATTGACCGCTTTTTGAATCAGACTCTCACGATGAGGCCTTGGACCCTCATGGTGAGGAGCACGGCAAAGCCGTGCGTCGAGCCTATGAAGCCAAACGGCCGATCGTTACCCGACCGGACCCGAACGCGCCCTAGGCGCTCACTTCTTCACCTTGCTCGCGTCCATCTTCACCGACGTATCAAGCATCCTGGTCGTGAACGCGTCTTCGACGTTGAACGGCTTTTCCATGCCGAGATAGGTCTGCACCAGCTCGTAATCCTTCTTCATCCGCTCGCCGTCGATCCAGCCCAGCGCCTTGCTGGTGGTGAACTCGTCGGTCATCAGGAATTTTATTCTTTCCCATTGGCGCTGCTGGTTTTCCTTGTCGAGGCCGGAGACCTGGTCAAGTAGCGCCTTCAGGCAGGGATCGACGTCGGCGACGCAGGCGGCGAACGCCTTCTGGCTGATCTTGACGAAATCCTCGACCAGTTTCGGATTTTTCTGCAGGTAGGCACCGTTGACGATCAGCGAGTTGCCGTAAGGGTTGAGCCCGATGTCCTTCCAGTTGACGTAGCCGAGGTCGGCCCCGAACTCGATCGCCTTCAGATCGTGCTCGTTGTAGAAATCGCTGATGATGTCGACGGTGTGGCTCTTCAACGCCGCGATCTTCGCGGTCGGCCCGACATTGACGAAATTCACGGAATCCGGCGCGATCCCCGCCGCCTTGGCGAAGGCCGGCCACATTACGCGCGAGGCGTCGCCCGGCGGATTGCCGATCTTGTGGCTGGGAAAATCCTTGACCCCGTTCACGCCGTAGCTCTTCAGCCAGTAGAAGGTCTGCCCGGTATTGGCGTAGATGCTCATCAGCGCCACGTCGTCGGCGCCCTTGCTGCGCGCCACCAGCATGGTCGCGAGATCGGCGATGCCGAACGGCGAACCGCCCGAGCCGACCTTCAGCGCCGAGACGCCGGAGCCCTTGCCGACCTCGATGGTGAGATCGATGCCGGCCTTCTCGTACCAGCCCTGCGCCTTGGCGTAATAGAACGGCGAGTGATCGGCGGTCGGCGTCCAGTTCAGGATCAGGTTGACGGCTTCGCCGGCGCCGGCGGGAGCGGTCGGCGCCAGCAGCGCGAGCGCCAGTCCTGCAATCCCGAAACGCTTCATGGCGGCTCTCCTCGATCTCGCGGTTGGCGCTTTGTGACTCGGGTCTCGCGGCCTTGTCGCCACGCCTTCGCCGGTCTACCAATGCAACAAGGGACGGACCGAATTGTCAACTGTCTGGTTGGAAATGCCCAAACAACGACCAACTGCCGCCAAGCCGCAGCGCCGCGACCCCGTCGCCACACGCCAGAAGCTGCTGACCGCAGCGCGGCGCGAATTCGCCAAGAGCGGGCTTGCCGGAGCTAGGGTTGACGAGATCGCGGCCCGCGCCGGCGTCAACAAGCAGTTGGTCTATCACTATTTCGGCGACAAGGACGCGCTGTACCTGGCGGTGCTCGAATGGGTCTACGAGGAAATCCGCGCCCAGGAGCGCACGCTCAACCTCGAGGGATTGCCTCCCGAGCAGGCCATCCGCAAGCTGATCGAGAGCTCCTTCGACCACCTCGCGCTGCATCCGGACTTCATCGTGCTGCTCAACGACGAGAACCGCAACGGTGCCCGGCACGTACGCGCCTCGCTGCGGATCGAGGACATGCACTCGCCGCTGGTCAGCATGGTCTCGAAGATCCTGAAGCAGGGCGTCCGGACCGGAACCTTTCGCAGCGGCGTCGACCCCGTGCATCTCTATATCTCGATCGCCGGCTTGAGCTATTTCTTCTTCTCCAACACCCCGACGCTGTCGGCGATCTTCGGCAAGGACCTGTCGAGCCCCACCGCCCGGCGCGCCCGCCGCAAGCACGTGGTCGATCTGGTGATGCAGGCGTTGAGGCCGTGAGGGAGCCCCGTCATTCCGGGCAATGCGCAGCATCGAACTACGGTGTGCCATTGCACATCGGAGAATCTCGAGATTCCGGGTCTGGCGCTTCGCACCATCCCGGAATGACGACGGAAGCAGCCAACCTAATCAACCAATTGGTTGAAAGCTGCTGGGTATCGGGATAGGTTAAGCTACCCCTCGCCCGCCAGCGGCGGGCGGGACAGGAGACCACCTTGTTCACAGACGGCATGCGCTCGGCCCGCACCTTCGCGATCATCCTGGTCGTGCATGTCGCCGTGATCGTGCTGTGGCAGGTGCTGGTCGATGCCTTTCACGTGCCGAAATTCGTGCTCCCATCGCCGCTGGCGACGATCGCGACGCTGGGTTACGCGAAATATGCATGGCTCTCCAATCTGGCGGTGACGGCGGTCGAAATCCTCGGCGGTTTTGCGCTGGGCGCCTTTGTCGGCGTGGCGCTGGCGGTGGTGTTCTGCTGGTCGCCGCTGGTGAGCCTGTTGCTGCTGCCGCTGTTCGTCACGCTCAACATGATCCCGAAGGTGGCGCTGGGTCCGCTGTTCATCGTCTGGTTCAGCTACGGCATCTTTCCAAACATCCTGATCGCCTTCTCGATCTGCTTCTTCCCGATCCTCTTGACCACCGCGCGCGGCCTCACCGAGGTCGAGCCGGATCTGCTCGACCTCGTGAAATCGTTGCGCGGCTCGCGCTGGACGCTGTTCCGCAAGATCCAGCTGCCGGGTGCGCTGCCTTACGTGTTTTCCGGCATGAAGGTCGGCGCCATCCTGGCCGTGGCCGGCGCCATCGTCGGCGAATTCATCGCGAGCGAACGCGGGCTCGGCTATCTCATGATCCAGGTGCAATCCTCGCTCGACACACCGGCCATGGTGATGGCGGTCGTGCTGCTGACGCTGCTGGGAGTAGCGCTCTACGGCCTGGTGCTTGGCCTCGAACGGCTGTTCGTGGTCAGGGACGTGCGGCTGCAATAAGAAGGAAGATCCATGTTTCTGACGCGCAACACCTTGCCGGAGACGATCGCCGATATCGGAGCGCTCGACGATCTTTTGTGCCGCCCAAGCCAGGCGCTGATCGACGATCTCAACAAGGTCGACGGCGACATCATGATCCTCGGGGTCGCCGGCAAGATGGGACCGACACTGGCGGGCCTCGCCAAAGCCGCCCTGCCCGGCCGCCGCGTGATCGGCATCGCGCGCTTCAGTGAACCGGCCGCGAAGGCGTGGCTGGAGGCCCGCGGCGTCGAGACGATCGCGTGCGACCTGCTCGATGAGACCGCGATCAAGGCGCTGCCCAAGGTGAAAAATATCGTGTTCATGGCCGGGCGCAAATTCGGCGCCGAGGGCGATCTGTCGCTGACCTGGGCGATGAACGCGCACGTCCCTGCGCTGGTCGCGCAGGTCTTCCGGAACTCCCGTATCGTGGCGTTCTCGACCGGCTGCGTCTATCCGTTCGTTCCGATCGACGGCAAGGGCGCGGACGAGAGCGTTCAGCCCAATCCGCCCGGCGAATATGCGCAATCCTGCGTCGGCCGCGAGCGCATGTTCGAATATTTCTCGCGCCGGTTTTCGACGCCCGGCCGGCTGTTCCGGCTGAACTACGCGATCGACATGCGTTACGGCGTACTGCACGACATCGCGAGCAAGATCCTTAACGGCAAGCCGATCGACGTCAGCCTCGGCCATGTCAATTTCATCTGGCAGGGCGATGCGTCTTCGCAGGCGCTGCGCTGCCTCGCGAATTGCGACACGCCGACCTCGCCGATCAATGTCAGCGGCCACCAGATCTTGGCGGTGCGCGATCTCGCCGCCAAACTCGGCGCGCGGCTCGGCCGTGCGCCTGTCATCGTCGGCAAGGAGGAGCCGACCGCCTGGCTCACCGACACCTCGCAGGCCGTAAAACTGTTCGGTCTGCCGATCGTCGATACCGAGCAATTGATAAAATGGACCGCGGACTGGGTCGCGCGCGCGATGCCGAGCTTGGGAAAGCCCACCAAATACGAGGTGCGCGATGGCCGGTACTGACGAGACGCCGATCGTTCGGCTCGGTTTGGACGACGCAGCCGCGGGACTCCTGCTTTCGACGGAAGCGCATTGGAACCAGAACGAGGCCGACTGGCGTTTCTTCCTGACCAAGGGAGCTGTGTTCGGCGTGCGCGACAGTGACGGGCATCTCGTCGCCAGCGCGGCGCTGTTGCCCTACTCGTCCGGCAATGCCTGGATCAGCATGGTGCTGGTGACCGAAAGCTGGCGCCGGCGCGGTCTCGCCACGAGATCGGTCGATGCCTGTCTCGCCGCCGCGGCCAAACAAGGGCTGACGACGTGGCTCGACGCCACGCCGGCAGGCGCCTCGGTCTATGGTCCCCTGGGATTCAAGCCGACGCTGCAGTTGCGGCGGTTGCGGCTCGAGCATGCGATGTCGACCAAGGCCGAAGCGCCGCCGTCGCTGTCGTCCGTCGATACCGCGACACTTGCCGCCCGGGACCGTCTCGCGATGGGTTTCGATCGCGTTGACCTGCTGACGGAGCTCGGCGGACGTTCCGGCTCCCGGCTGGTGTCGAACGGCGATGCGCTTGCCCTCGTCCGCGACGGCCGCAAGGCGCGGCATATCGGCCCGTTGCTTGCGACCAGCCCGGAGCAGGCGTTGACTCTGGTCAATGAAATCGTGCGGTCCGAGAACGGTCCGCTGCTGATCGACGTCGTGTTCGAGCAGGCCCCATTCCTCGACGGCCTGACACGCTCTGGCTGGAAGATCGAGCGGCCGTTTCAGCGCATGCGCTTCGGCGACGCCGCCCCGCCGCCCGCGCAACTGCCCTTCGCCGTCGCCGGCCCGGAATATGGATAGGGATCATCGCCATGCATCATAGCAAAATCGAATCCGCGGTGCGGCGCCTGATCGCCGACGGGACCGTGATCCCCGCCCATCCGCTGGCGCTCAACGCCGATCGCACGCTCGATGCCACACATCAGCGCGCACTGACGCGCTATTACATCGACGCCGGCGCCGGCGGCCTTGCGGTCGGCGTCCACACCACGCAGTTCGCGATCCGCGATGTCGGCCTGTACCGGCCGGTGCTGGAGCTCGCCGCGGAGACCGCGGTGGGCTGGACCAAGCGGCCGCTGGCGCTGGTCGCAGGCCTCGCTGGCCCGACCGGGCAAGCCGTCGCCGAGGCGGAAGTTGCGCGCGGCATCGGCTATCATGCCGGGCTGCTCAGCCTCGCCGCCATGAAATCCGCGAGCGAACACGAGATCATCAGTCATTGCGAGGCGGTGGCGCGCGAGATTCCGCTGGTCGGGTTTTATCTGCAGCCGGCGGTCGGCGGCGTCATCCTCAGCGCGGAGTTCTGGCGGCGATTTGCGATGATTGACAACGTCATCGCCATCAAGGTCGCACCGTTCAACCGCTACCGCACGCTCGACGTGCTGCGCGGCGTCGCCGCCGCCGGCGGGCTCGATCGCATCGCGCTCTATACCGGCAACGACGACCACATCCTGCTCGACCTCACGCTGCCGTTCGATTTGCGCGACAAGGGCGTCACCACGCGCGCTTATTTCAAGGGCGGCCTGCTCGGCCACTGGTCGGTATGGACCGCGAGCGCGATCAAGCAGTTCGAGATGTGCAAGGCGGCGCGGGGCAAGGCGGCGGTGCCGGCGGATCTCCTGGCGCTCGATGCCCGCGTCACCGACTGCAACAGCGCGTTCTTCGACGTCGCCAACAATTTCCGCGGCTGCATCGCCGGCTGCCACGAGATCCTGCGCCGGCAAGGCCTGATGGAGGGAATCTGGTGCCTCGATCCCGCGGAGGGCCTCAGCCCCGGCCAGATGCACGAGATCGACCGGGTCTGCAACGAGCACGCGGATCTTTCCGACGACGATTTCGTCACCGACAATCTGCAGAAATGGCTGGCATGAGCGAGCCGCAGGAGCCCTTCATCCGCCTGCGCAATGTGCGCAAGGTCTATCGTTCGGGCGGCCAGGAATTTCTCGCGGTCTCCGATGTCACCATGGACGTCAGGGAAGGTGAGCTGATCTCGCTGGTCGGGCCTTCCGGCTGCGGCAAGACCACCGTGCTGAAGATTCTGGCGGGGCTCCACGACGCCGACGGCGGCACCATCCAGATCGGCAATGCCCACACGCCGTTCGACCCCGCGCGCGACATCGGCATGGTGTTCCAGCAGGCGCTGCTGCTGAAATGGCGGACCATTCTCGACAACGTCTTGCTGCCGGCTGAAATCGTCGGCCTGCCGATGAAGGCGGCGCGGTCGCGTGCGCGCGACCTGCTCAACCTTGTCGGGCTTTCCGGCTACGAGGACAAATATCCGCAGCAATTGTCGGGCGGCATGCAGCAGCGCACCGCGATCGCGCGCGCCTTCGTCCACGACCCGAAACTGATCCTGATGGACGAGCCGTTCGGCGCGCTGGACGCGCTGACCCGCGAGCAGATGAATCTGGAGATGCTGCGGATCTGGCGCGAAAGCGGCAAGACCATCATCTTCGTTACCCACAGCATCCAGGAAGCTGTGTTCCTCGCCTCGCATTGCGCCGTGCTCACCGCGGGACCCGCGCGGATGGCGGAATATTTCCCAATTCTGCTGCCGTTTCCCCGCGCGCTGCCGATCAAGACCACGGACGAATTCGGCGCCTATGCGCGGCGGATCTATGCGAGCCTGGGGCTGGGGACCAGCGCGTAACCGCGCGCGAAACCCGCTCACGCTTCGCCGCCAAACCCCGCTTCGCGCATGCGGGCGCAGCTATCGGCGATGTCGGCATCCGGGCTGCGCGAAATGATTTCCAGCATCGGCAGCTCGCTGTATCCGGCCTCTTTCATCGCGGACGCGATGCCGGCGAGTGGAACATCGCCGTGGCCCAAAGGATCGTGCTTGTAGGTCTGCCTTGTCGTATCGGAGAAATGCACGAGAGAGAGCCGGTCGCGGACGCGCCGCAATCCCTCCGTGGGGGCCTCGCCGATGAAGTGCGCGTTCGCCACGTCGTAGATGACGCGAATGCCGGCGTCGCCATAGAAGTCGACCACGTTCATCAACGACTCCGCGTCCGGCAGGAAGGCGAACGGCATATTCTCGATCAACAGCCTTGTGCCGACCTCGCGTGCCAGAGGCGCCAGCACATCGAGCGCGCGATAGAAATGGGAGACCATGCGGTCGCGTGGCATTGGAAACAGCGGATTGGGCTTGCCGGGGCCGATGATGATCCCGCCGGCTCCCAACTCCCCGGCGCAGCGAACGAATTTTATCAGGAGATCGAGCGTATAGGCGCGCATCTCCTCGGCGGCGGCGGCGACGTTGATGTCGACATTGGGCATGTTGACGGCCACCAGCCGCAGCCGCTGCTCGCAGAGATTGCGCAAGCCGCGGAGTTTTGCGGCATCAAGCTCGGCCGGCCAGAGATGGCCGGGAAAGAACATCAGCTCGACACCGCCATAACCCTGGTCGGCGAGCCGCGCGACGGTATCGGCGGCGCTGCCGCCGAAAATATAGGAATAGGTATTGACGCCGAAGCCGGCGGCCGGGCTTGTCATGATTGTCCTCTCACTTACCTCTTTCTTGCGCGAGATGCCGGCCGGCGATGTAGCCGAAGGTCAGCGCCGGCCCGAGCGTGATGCCGGGGCCCGGATAATTTCCGTTCATGATCGAGCCCATATCGTTGCCGCAGGCATAGAGCCCGGAAATGACGCTGCCGTCCTTCCTCAGAACGCGGGCGTGGCCATCGGTCTGGAGGCCGATCGCGGTGCCCAGATCCGCCGGATAAATCCGCAACGCGTAAAACGGCGGCTGCTCGATCGGCGCGACGCAGGGATTAGGCGAATGACTGGGGTCGCCGAGGTGACGCTGATAGATGGAGCCGCCGCGCCCGAATTCGGGATCGATCCCGATCCGGGCGGATGCATTGTATGTCTCCAGCGTTCTTGCCAGCGCCGATTTTTCTACGCGGATCGCTTCGGCGAGCGCGTCGGCACTGGCGGCCTCGATCAGTTCGCCGCTCTGGGCGTATCGTCTCACGTTCAGAGTGAACGGCTGAATCCGGCCAAGCCCATAGCGCCATAGAAACCGCCGGTCGCAGACGAGATGAATCGAACGGTCCGCCGCGTCGTTGCCGTCACGCAGCATGGCCAGGACGAACTCGTGATAGGACAAGGCTTCATTGACAAAGCGCCTGCCCGCCGCATTGACCGCGATGATTCCGGGTTTTGCGCGGTCGGTCACGGTATGCGGGAAAACACCCTGGCTGCCATCGGCGCGCTTGAACAGCGATGCCGGCACCCAATAGGCAGGACTGGCCACCCGCGTATGGAGGCTGGCGCCGGCGGCGAGTGCGACATGCAGGCCGTCGCCGGTCCCCGCGGGCGCCGTGGCCGAAACCGGACCTGCTCCAGCGGGGAAGAACTGTTCCCGAAGTCTCGCATCGTGCGAGAAGCCGCCGGTCGCCAGCACGACACCTTTGCGCACGGCGATCGCCCGTGCGCCGGATGAATCCCTGATCGCCACACCCTGGACGGCATCGCCTTCGATCACGAGCTGCTCAACACCGGTGCCGAACAGGATATCGACATTTCGCTTCAGCAGCGACGCGTAGAGCCGCGCGGCCAACGCGTTGCCCAGATGCAGCGTGGTACCGCGGGGTGCGCGAAGCCGCTGCAGCGCATATTGCGAAACCAGACGCAGCGCGCGCAGGGTCGAGCGCAACGAGCGCCCCACTTTGCGAAGATGCGGTATATCGAGCCGGTTGACCATCATGCCGCCGAACAATGTGAATTCCGGCAGCGGCGGACGCAGCCGCGCAAAATTCGCGCCCAACGCGGCGCCGTCAAAACTGATGGGTTCGAGCACGCGGCCGCCGGCCGTCGATCCCGGCTTTTCCGGATAGTAGTCGGGATAGGTTTTCACCGGCTGCAGCCGGACCTCGGTCTTCGCTTCGAGATATTCGACCGCCTCCGGCCCCCGCGCCAGAAACACTTGCCGCAAATCGGCGTTTTCGCTTTCAGGAACGGTGCCGGCGAGATAGCTCGCGGCGGCGGGCAAGCTGTCATCAAGGCCTGCCTGCTTCATCAAGGTGTTGACGGGGATCCAGACCATTCCGCCCGACCACGCCATCGTTCCCCCGACGAAGTCCGTCTTCTCAATGACAAGGACGCTCAAGCCTTCCGCGGCGGCGACGGCGGCCGCCGTCATGCCACCGGCGCCAGCGCCAATGACGACGACATCGTAAGCGTCGGAAGCCGGCATTTTCACTCAGGCCCGCTCGGTTGAAGCAATTTCCAGTGCGGTGGCTTCATCCTTCGAGACGCACGCTAACGCGTGCTCCTCAGGATGAGGTCCAATTCTGCTACGGCCGAAGTCCCTCATGGTGAGGAGCGCGAAGCGCGTCTCGAACCATGTGGCCGATGAATCATCAGACGATCTTGGCGTCGTCGGTGACCGGCGAGGTGATCACCAGGAATACCAGGTCGACCAGACCTGAATTCGAAATCGCGTGCTCGACCCCGGGTGGCAGGAAGATAAAATCGTGCTTGCGCACCAGATGGTTCTTGCCTGCGATCTCCATCAGCCCCTCGCCTTCGAGCACGTGGTAGATCTGCTCCTGAACCTGATGCTTGTGGCGCGCGACATGCGCCATCGGCTGGTACATCGAAATCCGGTAATCGATATGGTGTGAGCCCGCGGTCTCCGGCATCACCAGCGGCTTCGACAGCGCGCCGCCGAAATGGTTGGGGAATTCGCGCCAGGGCACTTCGGCGATGTTGCGGATGAAGGCGCCGTTGTTCAGTTCGGTCATGGTGTCTTTCCTCTTCTTATCCGCGCAGGAGGCGATGCTATCGCCGCTGCAGGAATTCTACAGCCGCTTCTCCCGCGATTTTTCCGAAAACCAGCGCCCGCAGCACCGCAACCGCGTTCGGCGCGGTGCCGTAGAAATGCCCGGTGGTTTCGCCGGCGGCGTAGAGACCCGATATCGGCCCCTGCTCGCCCATGACTTCAGCTCTTGTGCTGGTCGCAAGACCGCCGAAAGTGTAGGCGATGGCGCCGACCAGGGGATAGGCGAGAAACGGCGGTTTTGTAATGGCCCGCGCCCAGTTCGATTTCGGTGGCTTCAGTTCGCTGGAAGCCGCCAGGCCGTCGCAGCGGGCCGCATCGAACCGCGCGGGGTCGCCGGTCGCAGCCGCGTTGAACGCCTCGACCGTGCTTCGCAAATTATCGGGCGGTACGCTGATCTGCGCCGCGAGCGCTTCGATCGAGTCGGCCTTAACAGGTGGGACCTCCGACCGGATCGCGCGCGCGTAGCCGTCGATATCGAACAGCCGGGAATCGAGGATCGCATAGGCCAACCGCTTCGGCCGTGCAAAGTGGATGTCGCGGGCAAGCGCCTCCCAGGTCTCGTGCATCAGGCCGCCGCCTTCGTCGAAGAAGCGGTGGCCGTGCTGATCGACGACGATGCCGTAAGGGTACACCAGCACGACTGGCGCGGAATGTTGGCTGCGCGGGTCGACCGGCTCGATATGCATGCCGTCCCACGCGCCGGAAATGTTGGCGCCCTGCTCGGTCGCCATGCGGATGCCGTCGCCGGTGTCGAAGCGCGTTCCCGGCGAGATCAGCCTGATGCTCTCGCCACCGGGTCCGAAATGCGCGCGCATCATCGAAGGGTTACCCTGAAATCCGCCGCTGGCAAGAATGACCGCATCGGCGTCGAGCGTTGTCGCAGCGCCAACGCCGGCGTGAACCTCGATGCCGCCGATGCGCCCCTCCGCCATCACCAGCCGCTGCGCCTCGTATTCATAGCGAACCTTCACTCCTGCCTGCTTCGCCGCGGCGAGCAGCTTTTGAATGATGGCGCCTCCGCCGCCGACCGGCTGGATGCGCGCAGGCCCGGCGCTGAGATAGTAGAGAGGCGTGATGAATTCGACGCCGTGGCGTTGCAGCCATCCGATCGTCGCGGTCGCATGTTCCGCCAGCGCACGAAAATAGCTGATATCGCCGCGCCCGCCGCAAATCTTGAGCATGTCATCGGCAAAAGCGGGATCGATCCGGTCGGGCGCATCGAGCCGCATGTTCGATGGCGACCAGCGCGTATTGCCGCCGGCTTCATCTTCGCGCGATTTCTCAAGCACGGTGATGTCGACGGAAACGCCGCGGCCGCGCGCCTGCTCGGCCGCCGAAAGCGCCGCGGCGAGCCCGGCCGCCCCGTGTCCGACAACAACCAGCTTTGCGGGGTTTTGCGGCATTCGAGTGTTCGCGGGCTTGAGGCCTTATGTTCAGGTGACCAGCCCGCCGCCATCGAGATAGACGATCGAACCCGTCGCAAAGCCGATGGTCATGAAGGCGAGGATCTGCCTTGCGATGTCTTCGCCGACGCCGACGCGCCCCACCGGCAGGCTCGCCGCCGTCTTGGCCAGCATATCGCGGCGCGCCGCTTCCGGCATCGCCGCGCGGATCGGCGTGTCGATAATCCCCGGCGACACGCAATTGACGCGCACCGGCGCCAGTTCGAGCGCCAAGGCGCGGGTGAGCGATTCCAGCGCGCCGTTGGCCACGCTGATAACAGCGGAATTGGGCCGGGGCCGAATGCTCAGATACCCGGACACCAGCGTGAGAGATCCGCCGGGACGAATATCGGCGAAGCGCGCGACGCGCCAGGCGCCCCAGAGCTTGCCTTCCATCGTCGAGCGCACGTCGTCCATGGCCACGGTCTTGAACGGACCGGTCTTGAGTTGCGCAGCCGTGACCACGACATGATCGACCGGGCCGCAGGCGCGGAACAGATCTTCAACGCTCTTGTCGCTGGTGACGTCGGCCGGAATCGCCCTGGAGCCGATCGGGCCCGCCGCGGCGTTGAGGCGTTCGGCATTGCGCGAGGCAATGATGACCTCGGCGCCTTCCCGCGTCGCCAGTTCGGCGGTCGAAAGACCGATACCGGACGAACCCCCGACCACAACGACCTTCTTGCCTTTGAGCATCATGACGTTTCCCCCTTTGATTTTTTGCGGACGAGAATTCCGCTTCGATTGTTGCGACGATCAGGTCGGCTCGAATTGCGTTCCAATGCCCGGCTTGCTTCGCCCGAGCCCCGGAAGCTCCCAGACGCCGGCGCCGGAGGGATTGATGTCGGCGGCGATATCGACGTCAATCAGATAGGGCTTGTTGGCGGCAATGCCCTTGCGAATGGCTTCGCCGAGATCGCCGGCGCGGTCGACGCGCACGCCTTCGACGCCGCAGGAACGCGCCATCGCGGCGAAATCCGGATTGTAGCGCTGGCCGCTGACGGGATCGTGGAAGTCGGTGGCGAGTTCGCGGCCGCCGAGATAGCCGCGCTGCAGGCCACGGATCGAGGCATAGGCGTAGTTGTTCCAGACCACCCAGACGACAGGCAGATTATACTCGACCGCCGTTCCCAGCACGTTGGCGTGCATGAAGAACGCGCCGTCGCCGCATACCGACACGCAGGGCCGGTCGGGCGCGGCGAATTTCGCGCCCATCACGCCGGCGACGCCAAAACCCATCGGCCCAAACCCCATCGAGCCGATCAGCGAGTCCGGCCGCTTCGGCTTGCAGAAGCTCAGCAGCCAATTGTGATGCACGCCGATATCGCTGACCAGGATCGCATTCTCCGGCAGCGCCTTGTCGATCTCGAGTGCTGCGCGCTGCGGATTGATCGGCGTGGTGTCGTCGGAAAAACCGGGGGCGACGAACTTGTCCCATTCCTTGCGATAGGTGTCGATCTGCGCCAGCCATTTCCTGCGCGCATCGGCGCGTTTGGTCAGGTCGGCGCGGCGGTCGAGTTCGGCGTGGATCTGCCGCAGGAAGGTGCGGACATCGGCCATCAGGCCGAGCGCGACAGGATAGTTGCGGCCGATCTCTTCGGGATCGATGTCGACGTGAATGAGGCGGGTTGGCGGAATGGTGAAGGAATAACCGGGGATCCACGAACTCGAAGTGCGGTCGTCGAAGCGCACGCCGAGCGCCAGCAGCACGTCGGCCTGACGCGTGGCGTGGTTGGCCTGATAATGGCCGGCGCGCGCGACGAGGCCAAGCGCGAGCGGATGATTGCAGTCGATCGCGCCGAGGCCCGAGGCCGACGCCGCCACCGGAATCTGCAGGCGTTCGGCGAGCTTCAGGAGTTCTTCGGCGGCACCGCCATAGCGCACGCCCTGGCCGACCAGCATCACCGGCCGCTCGGCGCCGAGCAGCATGTCGACCGCCTTGACGACGCCTTCGGGATCGGCGCCGCAG
>NZ_JADGRI010000066.1 GCF_017881085.1 Bradyrhizobium sp. | reverse complement strand
CAACAGCGGTCATTAGAAATTTGCCATTGGCGCCATAGCAAACATCGGTTTTGACGAATGTATTTGGTATTTATAGGCGTGATCTGCTCGGCTCACCGTCTGCCAGTTTCCTGCGCAAACCATGCCATGGAGATCGTGGTGCCGCTGCAGACAAAGACCGAGAGCTGGTGCAAGAAATTGTAACGTTCCAGGCTGCCGCTCCGACACGCCTATGCCTGTTACGGCCGATCTGCCCACTGACCCGACCTCCAGTCGCACTACATCTGGATCAATGAGCGTCCGCTGCAGGGATTTCTATCCGTCCGAACCAACCGCTTTACCCAGCAGGGCGTCCATCAGACTGTCAAGTCTGGCGGGGAGCGCATCGCCGCGCCACGCCACATGCTGATCGGTTCTGACAAGAACAAGCTTGCGATCGTGAAATTCCTTAGACTCGCCCGCCGGCATATCAATCACTTCGATGGGAACCCCGCCGCCATGCATCAAATCAACGAACGGTGCAACAGCAACGTCCGAATCAAACCGCAGCAGTGTGTAACCCGGCCCAAAGGCATCATAGACGGGTCGGCCATCCCGTAATCTTGCGAACGGGACTCGGCACCCCGGCGTCGTCGACGGCGTGAAGTCCGCCATGGTATAAGAAGGCTGGCATTCGCCGTCGTACACAATGATCGGCGATCGATCGTAGAAATAGCCGAAGTTAAGGCCTCCACAGCAATATTGCTGCACATTCAGGTCATAGGCCGCCTGTCCCACCTGCTTGCGAACAGCGTCACCCTCGGGACCGGGCATCTCGATCTCGTCCGGAACAGCGCGTCGCTGACTCAGAACTTTGCCGGCCATATCCATGGCAAAATGTGAAACCTGTTCGGTGATCGGAAGACGCTCCGCTTCATATGCATCCAGAATCGCCGGGCCGCCCCACCCCTGCAGACATGCCGCCAGCAACCACGCCAGATTGGTCGCGTCGGCAATGCCGGCATTCATCCCGTAACCGGCGTAGGGCATCCACAGATGCGCAGCGTCGCCGCAAATAAATGCGCGCCCCTTTCGAAACCGGCCGGAAACCAGCCGGCGGCCCACCCAGTCCTCTTCGCTCAGGATTTCGTACTCAAAGTCGGAGCCGACGCCGAGGATCGCGCGGATCGACCAATCGCGATCGACTGATTCGAAAGTCTCGTCTTCGCGATTGAGATGATTGTGAACAAGCCATTTCTCGTGGCCATCGATAGCGACTACGGTTCCGCAACGCCGCGGGTTGAGCGAGAGCGTCATCCACGCCGGCGAGCCCATCAGACCGAGTAGATCCGGGGCGCGGATATAGGTTGACTGCACGCGCTGTATGATTGGTGTGCCCTGCAGCGTTGCATCGATCGCCTTGCGCACCACAGAACGGGCGCCATCGCAACCGACCAGGAAGTCGGCGCGAATCTGAAAGATCCTGTCGGCGTCAAGATTGCGAACCGTCGCGACTATTCCGTCGCTCCGCTCCTCAAAATTCTCGAACGCCGTGCGATTGAATATCTTCAGACCATCGATACCAGCAGCATGTGCAAAAAGCACGGGCTCCATATAAATCTGGTTGATCCGGTGCGGAGGCTCGGCGGTCGGCCAGCCGGTATCCGGTCCGTCCGACGTGGTAAAGCGGTCGCGCCGGCATGGAATAGGGATGCGCGAGAGTTCGATACCCGTTGTCGTGGTGCGATAGGCGCAATCGTTGGGATAGTCCGCGGGCAGGCCGGCGTCGCGCAACTTCTGCGCCACGCCCAGGCGCCGGAACACCTCCATCGAGCGCGAAGAAACGTGATTGCATTTCACGCTTGGCGGCTCTCCGGCATTCCTGACTTCGACGACCACTACGGCAATGCCGCGGCTGGCCAAGTCCATCGCCAAAGTCAGGCCGACCGGGCCTGCACCCACGACAAGCACGCTTGTCTCGATCGGCTGGCTTGTTGAAGTGGGGTGATCATGCATAATAGAGGCTCGCGCAGGATATTGCCGAAGGAGAATAGATGTTTCATTCGGTAAGGCAAATAGCCCTCTGGAGTTTCGTCTCTTTACTAGCCCTACCGCTGATCGATCCTCGTGTCGCGTATGCCTATCCCGATCAGCCCATCAAGATCATCGTCACCTTCCCGCCGGGCGGCAGCGCCGACATTGTGATCCGCACGCTGCAACCGGCCATTGCAGACGAACTGCATCAGCCGGTGGTGATCGAGAATCGATCAGGGGCTGGCGGCAATATCGGTATTGGAGCTGTAGCGCAGGCCGCTCCGGACGGCTACACCCTCGGCGTCGCCGCGGCCGGCGTGCTCACCGTGAATCCCCACCTCAATCGTGCGGCAATGTCCTTCGATCCCTTGAAAGATCTGGCTCCCATTAGCTTGCTTGCGCAGATTCCCTTTGTGCTGGTTGCATCGCAAGAGTCCAAGCTCGCTTCGGTCAATGACGTCGTTAGCGCTGCGCGAGCCCACCCTGATGAACTTTCGATCGGACATGGCGGCAACGGCACCGCAATGCACCTGACGTCGGCGCTGTTTGCTCAAAAGGCAGGGATCAAAGTTCAGCTCGTCGCCTATCGCGGCACCGCGCCGGCTGCCGTCGACGTTCTCGCCAATCACATACCGCTGGCGGTACTGGATATCCCCGCGTCCCAGCAATTGATCCGCGACGGCAAGCTGAAGGCGCTCGGCGTATCCGCGGCCAAGCGCGTCGCGTTTCTGCCGGACGTTCCGCCACTATCGGAACTTGGCCTCAGTGACTTCGAATCCGTCGGCTGGTTCGGTCTCGTCGCCCCCGCCGGCACGCCACCGGATGTCATCAACAGGCTGAATGCCGCTTTCGTGAAGGCTTTGAGCGATCCGGCCGCCGTCGAAAAGATCCGATCGCTCGGCGCCGAGCCTGCGCCTTCTTCTCCCGCTACCTTTGACCGGTTTATCCAAAGCGAAAACATAAAATGGGCAAAGGTCATTGCGGAGGCAGGTATTAAAGGCGAATGATACTTCGCCCGATGCCGGGATTTCATCTTTTTTGCAGTTTTCCGGATCTGCGTGGCCTGATGAGCCACGCTCCTATAGCTATCCCGCAGGGATAATTTCGAGCGCGTGCGCGACCTGTGGCGTCAGTTATCGCTGCGCGCTTCCGGCGCCTAAGTCTTCAGGTGGAGTTCAGAGCGCCGAGAGGCGGCTTGCGGCAATCTCGTGCTCGCGTCGGTTGCGGGGGTCTCAACCTGCCATGGGGTTGTGAACCCGCCAATTCCACATATGTGGAATTTTATTGCGTCTATTGGCGCTACAACGCTTCCGGCCGTAATCTTGCGGGTAATTTCCTCCACCAGCGAGGATTGCAACATTGTCGGGGGAACGCGTCCATGAAGGTATTCATCTTCGATCTGCTCGCTTACGGCGAACAACTCGACCATCTCAAGGTTGGCAACGAACTCCCCTACCCGCTGTCGAACCGATATTTCAAGGCCGACGTCGCCGTTCGGACCTACGCCGAACATCTCGATGCCTGGGAGGAAATGGATCGGCTCGGTTATGACGGCGTCGGCTTCAACGAGCATCATTGCTCGCCCTACGGGCTGATGAATTCACCGAACCTGATGGCAGCGGCCGCCGCACAACGGACGAAAAAGCTGAAACTCCTGATCTATGGCAACCTGCTGCCGCTGCACGAGCCGCTGCGGCTCGCCGAAGAGCTGGCGATGCTCGATTGCCTGTCGAACGGCCGGCTAATCTCGGGCTTCGCGCGCGGCATTCCGCGCGAATACCAGGTCCACAACGTTCCGCTCAAGGATTCCCGGGCGCGTTTTGAAGAAGCATATGAGATCGTCACCCGCGCCTGGTCGGAGGAGATATTCTCCTATTCCGGCCAGTTCTGGTCATACAAGGACGTCGCGCTCTGGCCGCGGCCGGTGCAGCGGCCCGGCCCGGAAATCTGGATCCCGATCGTTGGCAGCAAGGAATCGATCGAATTCGCGGGGAAAAAGAACGCCGTCATTACGCCGGGGCTGGCCCGCGGCGGACTGCAGGAAGACATCATCCGCTACTTCGCAAAATGCCTCGCCAACCACGGCCACCAGATTACGCCCAATCATCTTTCGATCGCTTTGTCCGCCTATGTCGCCGACAGCAAGGCCGAGGCCGTCCGCGAGTTCGCGCCCTATCACCTGTATTTCAACCGCACGCTGTTCAGTCACGGCAACTTCACCGAGACGGCCAAGCAGCGCGATGCCGGTTACGTCTCGCAGACATCGAATGACTACGTCCGTCCCGAGAACATGAAAGCGGCAGCCGGCCTGCGCGAAGACTATCGCAACATGACAATGGCGGATTTCGAACGGCAGGCGGAAAACATGCCGCTCGGCACCGCGAAAGAGGTCACCGAGCGGATCATCGGAGCCGCCGAAGCCGCCGGCGCAAACCAGGTTCAGATCAGCCTCAACCGGGGCGCGCTGCCCCATGAAATGTTCATGGAGCAGATCCGGCGCTTTGCGCGTGAGGTGTTGCCGGCGCTGCAGGCCCATCAGGTGGTTCGGGTTCCGCTTGGGGAGGATATCGCAGCTTGAGCAAGAACGCATCGTCGCGTTCGCGACGCATCTTGCGGCCGATTAATCGGGATATGTTCTCAGACCAAAAATGGACGAGTGTCGACCTCTCGGAACGACACCGCATCAAAACCATAGGGGAGATAGCCATGAGCGGTGAAATGAGATCGCCCGTCGAAGAGGCGCTTGAAAACCAGCCCTTCGGCGCATTGCAATTGCGCGTTGTCCTGCTTTGCGCATTGGTGCAGGCGTTCGACGGCTTCGATCTCGGAACGATCGGGATGGCGGCGCCTTCGCTCTCGAAAGCATGGGGCGTCGCGCCACCGCTGTTCACAACGGCGTTTGTGATGTCGAGCGTCGGTATCCTCTTCGGAGCGCTGCTGTCAGGCCCTCTCGGCGACCGCTTCGGGCGCAAGCCGCTTCTTGTTATCAGCGTCGCCTTCATCGCCGTGTTTTCGATTCTCAGCGCCTATGCATGGTCGATCCCGTCAATCACCATGATGCGGTTTCTGACCGGCCTCGGCATCGGCGGCGCCATGCCGGTTACGGTTGCCCTGACCTCCGATTACAGCCCGATCCAGAGGCGCGGCACGCTGATCATGCTGATGTTCTGCGGCAATACGCTGGGAGGTTTTCTCGGCGGACAACTGGTCGCGCAGATCCTGCCGATCTTCGGCTGGCAGAGCATCTTCCTCGCGGGCGGTATTCCGCCGCTGCTGCTGATCCCTATCCTGATGTTCTTTCTGCCGGAGTCCCCGCGGTTTCTGATCGCCCATCACGTGGAAACGCCGGCGGCGCACGTAATTCTGCGACGGCTCAATATCAGCGCGCAGATGGCGGCATCGAAACTGGTCGACGTCGCGCAGGGCAACCCGGTCCGGCAGCTGTTCACGGGAGGGCTTGCGGCATCGACCATCCTGCTGTGGGTCGCGTTCTTTGCAAATCTCCTGAACATGTATCTGTTCAGCTACTGGATGCCCACGGTGCTCAACCTGTCCGGCCTCAAGCCCGAAACTGCAGTCTTCTATGCCAGCATGTTCTCGCTCGGCGGGATTCTAAGCACCCTCCTGCTCGGTCCCATGATCGACCGCTTCGGCGCCCCGCGGGTGCTGGCGTGCAGCTTCGCCTCGGGCGTGATCTTCGTCCTCGCGATCGGTCTGTATAATCTGCCGGCGCCTTTCATCATGATCCCCATTCTTGGCGCCGGCGCGGCGATGATCGGGAGCCAGCTCGGCGCCAATGCCATGGCTTCCGGATTGTACCCAGCGCGCATCCGATCGACCGGCGTGGGTTGGGCACTCGGCATCGGGCGGCTTGGCGGTATCGCAGGTCCCGCGATTGGCGGCGCGTTGCTGGCCGCCGGGCTGCCGCCGAAGGAAATCTTCCTATGCGCATGCGGACCGGCGCTGATCGCCGCCGGTGCCACGATTCTGCTGACAGTGAAGGCCGCCAGACGCCGGGAAGTTGCCGTTCCCATGCAGGCGACCTGATCGCGCGTAACCTATGGCGATCCGGAAGCGATCGCCATAGGCGCTGAAGAAGATGCCGTGCGGCTGGTTTAGCAAAAGCGAAAGTCAATGGATCAGTTCAAGGGAAAGACCGCCTTCGTCACCGGCGGCGCAAGCGGCATCGGTCTGGCGCTATGCCGTGCCTTCGGTCGACGCGGCATGAACGTTGCGATGGCCGATGTCGAAGCGGCGGCCTGCGCGGAGGCGGTCGAGGATCTGCGCCGCGAAGGCGTACGCGCCATCGGGATGGCCTGCGACGTCTCCGACCGTGAAGTGCTCGCCGAGGCCGCAGCACGAGCCTTTTCGGAATTTGGCAAGGTTCACATCCTCTGCAACAACGCCGGGGTATCGCGGGCGGGTCCGATCGAAGGCATCGCGACGTCCGATTGGGACTGGGTGATCGTCGTCAATCTCAAGGGGCTCATTCACGGCCTGCAGATCTTCCTGCCACACATGAAGGCGCATGGCGAGCAAGGTCACATCGTCAATACGGCCTCGATGAACGGCGTCGTCGGGGCGCCGCTTGCGGGCCCCTATTGCGCGACCAAGTTCGCCACCGTGGGAATATCCGAGGTGCTGGCGGCGGAACTCGAAGGCAGCCCCATCGGAGTAAGCGTGCTGTGCCCGAGTTGGGTCAAGACCCGCATGCTCGACAACGGCCGCAATCGTCCCGCACGTTTCGGCGGACCGATTTCGCTCGACATGGACGGCAGCAACGCCGAACGCAACAGGCGCTATGCTCAAGCGCTCGAAAGCGGTCTCGACCCGACATATGTCGCGCAACTGGTATGTGATGCGATCGAGGCGCGCCGGCTGTACGTCTTTACCCACGCCGACCGTAGCGCCGATGTGGCGCGGCGGTTCGATCGGATGATGGAGGGGTTTCAGGCCCTCGCCGCGGCGCCTGCCGAGCAGCCGAGGCAAAGAACGGCCCGGTCGGAGCGCTGACGATGGACTTCTCCGGCAAGACCGCCTTTGTCACCGGCGCCGCCAACGGCATCGGCCTTGGCATTTGCCGGGCGCTGGCGCGCAACGGCGCCAATATCGTGCTCGCCGACATCGAACCAACGCAGCTCGACATCGCCCGCCACGAACTCTCCACCTTCAACGTCCGCACCCGCACGATCGAAGTGGATGTTTCCGACGCGGCCATGTTCGAACGCGCGGCCGACGAGGCGGAGGCCGAATTCGGCAACATCCATTTCCTCTTCAACAATGCCGGCGTGACGCTTGGCGCCATGCCGCTGTGGGAGGTGACGCCGGCGCAGTGGGAATGGATATTCGGGGTAAACGTCCACGGCGTCATCAACGGCATCAGGACCGTGGTGCCGCGCATGCGAAGGCACGGCGAGGCCGGACATGTGGTCAACACCGCATCGATCGGCGGACTGCAGGTCAATCCCAAACTGCGCAACGGCTCCTATGCCATGACGAAATATGCCGTCGTCGCGCTTTCCGAAGCACTTGCGCTCGATCTCGAAGACAGCGAGATCGGCGTTTCCGTGCTCTGCCCCGCCCTCGTTAATACGACGCTTCATGCCTCGTCGCGGCGACGCCCGGCGCGATTGGGGGGACCCTACGAACGACCGGGCGCCGACGTCGCCAAGGCATGGCAATCCGCCGGGCTATCGCCCGATGATGTCGGACGACGCGTTCTCGATGCCGTCGCACGGTCGGAGTTCTTCATCTTCACCCATGAAGAGCCGCGGGCGTGGATCGAGGATCGTCACGCGCGCATTCTCGCAGGCTTCGACTCCATCGCCCGCTACAATATAAGCGAACGAGCGCGATGACGGTTCATTCCGTGGCCCCGATTAGCTTTCGTCAGTCGATCATGCTGGCGAAATGCGTCAGCCTCGCGTTTTCGGCGCGAATCGCCGCGAGAATTCGCGCCAGATTCTTCTCGATCCGTTCCATTGGGCCCGCAACTCCGATCGCCAGCCGCCGATGGTTGGGGGGCGTCGGCACTACCATGCCCACCACGCCGACGCCTCGGGTCACCATACCGCGGGACAGGCAATAACCATCGCGGCGAACCTTTTCGATTTCGGCCTCCAGCCTGGCGAGCGTAGACATACCGCGCTCGATCTTCTTCAAGCGCACCGTTCGCCGGTAAATCCCGGCGATATCCTTATCGGGCAGAGTGCTGAGGAGCGGCCAGCCGACGCCCGAATGTACTAGCAGAACCCTGGTTCCGACGGTCGTGTAGTATTGAAGCGGCTGCTTGGCTCTGAGGATGTCGACGATTTCGACGTAGATATCCGTGACCGTCCCCAGCAAAATGGTCTCGCCGATCTTGCGCCCGATCCGACGGACAGCCTCCTGAATGGGTCCGCTCTCGTAGTTTGCTTCCGTCACCCAGCTGCCGAGTTGCGACAACCGAAGCGTAGGAAGATAGGAGCGCGACGTGCTCTCGAACGACAGATAGTTCATCTGCGCCATGGTCTTCAGCAGGGCAGCAGCGCTCGACGTCGGCATGCCCAGCGAGTCGGCCACGTCCTTCAGACGAAGCGGGCACTGCCGCTCGCGAAACAACTCGAGAATGTCGAAAACCCGGCGGGCAGACTTCGTAAGCTGGTTCGACATGTTTTTAGAGTCGCCATCGTTCAGTACGCAATATGCCCGAAGGTTAGCTTGCCATTCCCGGAAAGCCTATAATGCAGCATCAAGAAATTCAGCATTCCGGGACCAGAGCACTTGATATCGCAGAACTGCGCCAAATGCTCCGGCAGCTTCGCTAACCGGCGCCACCGTGGCAACGACCCGGTGGATTGCCGAGAGACTGGCCGGCCGAAGCGCTTCTTCTCGGCCACCGGCGTGCTCTTTCTCTGCTGCCGTTGCCTGGGACGGGGTCCGCAGTCGAGCATATTGTTGTCGCTTGGACTACCAGCCACGCGGCCCCGCGCGCGATAGCATTTCGAGCCCGCACGTACAAATGCAGCATCAACCGCAAGTATAATAGTCCGCCTATTTGTATAATAGTCCGCCCATTTCCGTATTGCGTTTGCCTCGAAGGGGTCGTATGGCGCCGATTGCAATCTTAACGCGTCACGTATGAATGACCGCCAAAAGCAGCCGTTCCTCCAGAGCCAGCTTTTGACTCAAAGCCGACGTTGGCATTCGGTTCGCGAGAAAAAGCCCCGGAGGGTCTCGTTCAAGCTATTCTGAAGTGATCTCGGCATCCTTGACTACTTTGGCCCAGCGCAGACGATCCTTGGCGATCAGCTCTGCCAATCGTTCGGACGGGCCGCCGCCCCGGGCTACCAAGCCTTGCCTGTCGAGAACGGCCCGAACATTCGGCTGCGCCAGGATCTCGATAAAAACCGCATTGTAGCGATCAACGATGTCCTTCGGTGTGCCGGCCGGAGCAAGAACGGCATACCACAAATCGACGTCGAAATCGGTTACGCCAAGTTCGGCCAACGTCGGCACCTGCGCCGCCTGCTGCGCCCGAGCCCGGCTCCCGACGGCCAGGATGCGAATTTGTCCCGTCTCCGCGAGAGGAAGCGCAGTATGGATCGGTAGAAACATGGCTGAGACATGTCCACCCGCGAGGTCTTTCACTGCGCCGGCGGAGCCCGTATAAGAAATGTGTGTCAGGTTGATCTGCGCCGTCAGCTTCAGGAGCTCCATGGCGAGATGTTGTGGTGTTCCTCGACCGGGGGAAGCGTAGTTGATGTCGCCCGGCTTGCTGCGAGCAAGCGCGATCAGCTCCGAGAAAGTGCTGACGTTGAGCGAAGGATGAACAACAAGCGCGAGAACACCCGTCGCGATCTCCGCGATCGGCACAAAGCTCGTCTCCGGATCGTAGGGGATCGAGCGATAAAGGCTCGCATTCATCACGAAAGTATTGACGGTCACCAGAAGCGTCAGACCATCCGGAGCAGCGCGCGCAGCTGCCTCCGTACCGATATTGCCACTCGCACCAGGCTTGTTCTCGACGATCACCGGTTGGTTCCAACGCTGTCGCAATTCCTCACCGAGGATACGCGCGAGGAGATCGGGCCCTGTGCCTGCTGAAAACGGAACGTTGAGCCGGATTGTTTGCTGCGACTGCCCCAGAGCCAGGCTTGGCTTCATTGGGGCGAGGGCCATGGCCAGGATCCCCAGCACCGTGCGGCGGGAATGCGTGCGACTTGCGAGCATAAATTCTCTCACTGTTGGGGTGCCCGCCGACGGGTCATAGCTAACAAAATCTCTTAATATGAGATTATGATGCACTATGTGCCGGTCTCGCGCGCTAATTCAAGGTTGATTCTGCCAGACCGGGAAAAGGATCTGCCGTAAGCAGGCGAAGGCGGGCCGCGGGCCGAAACTGGAGCGATGTCAGACCATGCGTCCTGAGGCATGAAGCCAACGAACAGTCTGGAACGGGTGCTGGCGGTTCTCGAGGTGTTTTCCGAGGAACGACTGGAATGGATGCCCGAGGATTTGATGCGCGAGCTCGGCTATAGTCGGCCGACGCTGTACCGCTATCTGAAGATACTGAAAGACGCCGGCTTTCTGATGTCGACCCGCAATTCCGGCGTCACGCTGGGACCCAAGGTCGTCGAGATGGATTACCTGACGCGCCGCTCCGACGCGCTGGTGCTGCACGGCGTGCCCTATCTGAAAGAGCTGACTACGGCTTATTCCTGCACTGCCATGGTTTTACGCTGGTACGGCAACAAGATCCTCTGCGTGGTCTCTGAGTCCTCCGCCAAAAAACCCATCAGTTCCTATCCGCGCGGACGACCGATGCCGCTGGGGCGCGGCGCGATCGCGCGCTCGATCATGGCGTTTCTGCCGCGGCCGCGGCTGTTGCCGCTGGTCGAGCGTAACCTCGCCGACCTGCGCTCGGTCGGTCTCGGCGACACCGCAGAGGACGTCTTGAAGAGCCTGAAGAAGGTTCGCAAGGCCGGATTTTCCGTCGCCTATGGCGAGGTCACGCCCGGCGCGGTCGGCATCGCCGCGCCGATCTTCGACGACCGCCATTATCCGATCGCCAGCGTCTGCGTCACCATTGCCGGCAACCTGGTGACCGGCGCCCTGATCGATCAGATCGGCGCCGAGGTCCGGCGCGTGGCGCTGCAGATCTCGGCCGATCAGCCTCGGCAAGGCAGGAAATCGAAGCCGTAATCTTACATTATAAGATTATTCTTGACTTGGTGGCGGTCCTGCTTTCATTTCGCCGCGCCGGCGCGCACTCCGCGGGACGGATAATTCACGCCAATCGCAAGAAGCCAAGATGAACAGGCCCGCCGAAACCCCAACGCAAGTCGTGATCGTCGGGGGCGGGCCGGTTGGTCTTGGTCTCGCGATCGAACTCGGCCAGCGCGGTATCCGGTGCATTCTGGTCGAGCGCTACAGCAGTCCGCAGCAGATCCCGAAGGGTCAGAACCTGACCCAGCGCACGCTGGAGCATTTTTACTTCTGGGGCGCGGAGCCGGAGCTTCGTGCCGCGCGGACGATTCCGCGCGACTACGGCATCGGCGGCATGACCTCCTACGGCACGCTGCTGAGCGGCTACAAATATGATTGGCTGCAGCGCGAGTTGGTGCGGCCCTATTACTTCACCGACAACGAACGGCTGCCGCAATATGCCACCGAAGCGGTGCTGCGGCATCGCTTGAGCCAGTTGCAAAGCGTCGAGACACTCTATGGCTGGGGCGCCGCCGGCATCGAGCAGGACGCCGATGGCGTGCAGGTGACGATCGCCGGGCGCAACAGCGATCGTCGTCGCACGTTGCGGGCGGACTATGTGGTCGGCTGTGACGGCAGCCGCTCCCTGGTGCGCGACGCCGCCGGCATCACACAGACCCTGTCCGACCACGACCGGCTGATGGTGCTGCTGGTGTTCCGCTCGACCGGCCTGCACAGACTTCTCGAACGCTTCCCCAACAAGTCATTCTACAATGTGCTGCATCCCGACCTCAGGGGATACTGGCAGTTCTTCGGCCGCGTCGATCTCGGCACCACCTGGTTCTTCCATGCGCCGGTGCCGCTTGGCACCACCAAGAACAATTTCGATTTCCGCCGCCATCTGTATTCGGCGGTCGGCGAGGAATTCGACGTCGAATTCGAGCATACCGGCTTTTGGGATCTGCGCGTCGCGACCGCCGATCAGTATCGCATCGGGCGCGTCTTCATCGCCGGCGACGCCGCGCATGGCCATCCGCCCTATGGCGGCTACGGCATCAACACCGGCCTCGAAGACGCCGCCAATCTCGGCTGGAAGCTGGCCGCAGCGCTGCAAGGTTGGGCCGGAGCGGATCTGCTGGATTCCTACGGCGAGGAACGACGGCCGGTGTTCGTGTCGACCGCGCGAGACTTCATCGAGAAGGCGATCCAAAGCGACAAGGATTTCCTGGCTAAATTCGACCCCGCGATCGACAAGGATGCATTTGAAGCCGAATGGCTGGCGCGCTCGTCCGGTGCGCGTTCCGAGGTCAATTCGTTCGAGCCGAATTACGAGGGCTCGTCTATCGTCGCGGGTCAGCCCGGCGCCACTTGCAGCGCGATCGGGTCGCATCAATTCATTGCGCGGGCCGGACATCATCTGGCGCCGCGCAAGCTCGCGTCGGGCCGCAATGTCTTCGAGGAACTGGGCACAGGTTTTACGTTGCTCGATTTCGGCGCGCCGGATGTCGCTGCCGCTGAAATCAAGCGCGCCGCCGAGGCCAGCGGAGTGCCGCTCAAGCTGATCAGGGACGACAGCGCAGAAAGCCGAAAATTCTACCAGGCGACGCTTGTCTTGGTCCGGCCCGATCAATTCATCGCCTGGACGTCGGACGGTGATGTGACAGATGCTGCCGGTATGATCCGTCACATGGTCGGCGGCCACCCCTGACAGCGCACGCCAATTCCGTCGTCGAATAAAAAAAGGCCGAAAGCCGGCAAGGAAATGGGGGAAATCAAGGGTATGAGCCGTCACAGTGCCGCGCATTATTTCCTCGAAGGGCTCGTCGACCTCGGCGTTGAATATATCTTCGCCAATCTCGGTACCGACCATGTCTCGCTGATCGAGGAAATCGCGCGCTGGGACCGCGAAGGCCGCAAGCACCCCGAGATCATCCTTTGCCCGCACGAGATCGTCGCCGTTCACATGGCCGGCGGCTACGCACTGGCGACCGGCAAGGGACAGGCGGTGTTCGTGCATGTCGATGCCGGCACTGCCAATGCCTGCATGGCCATTCAGAACCTGTTTCGCTATCGGCTGCCGGTGATGCTGTTCGCCGGGCGCGCGCCCTACACGCTGCATGGCGAACTGACCGGATCGCGCGACACCTATGTGCACTTCGTGCAGGATCCCTTCGACATCGCCAGCATCGTGCGGCCCTACGTCAAATGGGAATATTCGCTGCCGTCGGGCATCGTCGTGAAGGAAGCGCTGGCCCGCGCCGGCGCCTTCATGCACAGCGATCCACCGGGGCCCGTCTACATGATGCTGCCGCGCGAGACGCTGGCCGAGGAATGGGATGAGGCACAGATGCCGACCTATACCCCCGCGCGCTATGGCGGCGTCTCGGTCGGTGGTATCGACCGAGCCCGCGTCGAGGCCATCGCCACCCGATTAATGGCGGCGGAAAATCCGATCGCGCTGACTGCCTATCTTGGGCGTAAGGCGGATGCCGTCTCGGCGCTGGAGCTCCTCGCGCTTGCCTGCGGCATCCGGATCGCGGAGTTCAACTCGATCGATCTCAACGTCTCGCAGGATTCACCGTGCTTCGCCGGTTTCGATCCGCTGCCTCTGCTGGAACAGGCCGACGTCGGGCTGCTGCTCGATACCGACGTGCCTTTTGTGCCGCAATACGCCAAGCGCGTTGAAGCCATCGACTGGATCCAGATCGACATCGATCCGTTGAAGTCGGATTTCCCGATGTGGGGATTCCCGACCGACATCAGGATTCAAGCCGATTGTGCCACTGTTCTGCGGCAGGTGCTCGAGGTAGTCGAGGCGCGCGCGGATGGCCCCTATCGCAAGCGCGTCGCCGACCGCATCGCAAGGTGGAGCGGCGCCCGCGATGCGGCGGCCAGCCGCCGCGCGGCCGCAGCTGCTAACAAGGGACTGCCCGGCGCGCTCGGCGCGGCCTATCTGTTCGCAACCTTGAACGGTGCGTTGTCGCAGGACGATATCGTCGTCAACGAAGCTATCCGCAATGCGCCGCTGGTGCAGGAGCAGATCCGTCGCACGCAGCCGCACAGCTATGTCGGCCTTGCCGGCGGAGGGCTCGGCTTCAGCGGCGGCATGGCGTTGGGCTTGAAGCTGGCGCAGCCCGAGCGGCGCATCGTGCAGATCATCGGCGACGGCGGCTTTCATTTTTCCTCGCCCGACTCCGTATTCGCCGTCGCCCAGCAATATCAAATTCCGATTCTGACCGTGGTGCTCGACAACGGCGGCTGGCAGGCGGTCAAGTCGTCGGTGCAGCGGGTCTATCCAAAGGGGGTCGCCGCCGAGACCGATTCGTTTCAATCGCAACTGCGCTCGGGCCGGCAGGGCGAGCAACGCCGCTTCTCCGATATCGGCCGTGCCTTCGGAGCGCATGGTGAATTCGTGAGCGAGCCGGATGAACTCGCCGCCGCGGTAGATCGCTGCCTCGCTGCTGTCGACGGTGGAATCGCTGCCGTCCTGCATGTCCAAATCACGCCGCTCTAGCCGGCAATCTAGGCTTGCGCCGTGCACAAAATTGCGAAGGGGAACAAGACCATGAAAACCTTTAGACGCGGGGCGCTGGCCGCCATCTGTTTGAGCTATTCTGGCTTCGTGCATGCTGCCCAAGAGGTGAAATATCCGACCCGCGCGATTCGCATCGTCGTCGGCTTCACACCGGGCGGCGGCAACGACATCATCGCCCGCATCGTCGGACAAAAACTGTCGGAAAACCTCGGCCAGCCAGTCATCATTGAAAACAAGCCCGGCGCGGGCGCGATCTTTGCCACCGAATACGTCGCGCGATCTGCACCCGATGGTTATACGCTGCTGGTCGGTGCCAGCGGCGCCATGGTAATCAATCCGGCAGTCTATGAGAGGCTGAGTTACGACACGATCCGGGATTTCACGCCGGTGTCCGAGCTTGGATCTTTTCCATTGATCCTGATCGTTAACGCGGCGTCGCCGTTCAAGTCGTTGGCCGATCTCGTCGCCTACGCAAAAACAAATCCGGACAAGGCGAATTATTCCAGTTCCTCCGCTGCCTTCCAACTCGCGACCGAACTGTTCAAGCAGAAGACCGGCGTGCCGATGCAGATGATTCCCTACAAGGGTGCCAACGACTCCGTCACCGCTGTGATCTCGGGCGAGGTGACTGCGACGATCGCCGATGCTGGACCGGTGACCAGCCAGGTCAACGGCGGTCTGGCCCGCGCGCTGGCAGTTGCTGCCCCGAGGCGGATGGACGGCTTGCCCGATGTACCAACCATGAAGGAAGCGGGCGCTGACGTCGAAGCGGTGTTGTGGAGCGGCATATTCGTGCCCGCGGCGACGCCACCCGAGATTGTCAGAAAGCTGGAGGCTGAATTCGTCCGCATCGCGCGGTTGCCAGACGTTATCTCCCGCCTCAAATTGCTCAACATCGAGTCCGTCGGCAATTCGTCGGAAGAGTTCTCGCGCATCATCGCGGCGGATCTCGAACGCTGGAGAGCGGTGGCCCACGCCGGCAGTATCAAGATAGCCCAGTAGAACAGCATGCGCGGAGAGGGGGAAATGGCCGAGCTGCTGCATGCCGATGTCGTGGTGGTTGGCGCAGGTCCGGTGGGGCTGACTTTGGCAATGGATCTGGCCTGGCGCGGCGTCGACGTCATCGTGCTGGAATCCCGCGCGCCGGGCGAGCCGCCCAGCGTCAAGTCGAACCACGTCTCAGCACGCTCGATGGAAATCTTCCGCCGGCTCGGCGTCGCGCAAAAGGTGCGCGACGCCGGATTGCCGGCGGATTATCCCAACGACGTGGTCTATCGCACCGCGTTTCTCGGCCGAGAAATCACGCGTATCAAAATTCCGTGCCGCGCCGAGCGCTACACGGCCAAGGACGGCCCGGATACCCGGTGGCCGACGCCGGAGCCGCCGCACCGGATCAACCAGATCTATCTTGAACCGGTGTTGTTCGCGCATCTGTCGGCTATGCCGAGCGCGCGCATTATCAACGGCACGTCACTGGTCGACTTTACGCAAGGCGCGGAGGGAGTCACTGCCTTCGCCACCGCAAACGGCATGAAGATCGAGCTCTCCTGTAGGTTTCTGATCGGCTGCGATGGCGGCCGCTCGCTGGTGCGCAAGAAAATCGGTGCGACGCTAAGCGGCGACGTCGCCCTGCAGTATGTGCAGTCGAGTTACATTCGCGCGCCGAAGCTGCTCGGCATGCTGCTGGAACAAGGCGGGACTCCGGCATGGGGATCTTTCGCACTGAATGCCCGGCAATCCGGCAACGTCTACGCCATCGACGGCAAGCAGAACTGGCTGGTCCATGTCTATCTCAAGCCGGGGATCACCGACTTTGAGGCGGTCGACCGCGACGCCGCGATCCGCACCGTGCTCGGCGTCGACCGGGATTTCGAATACGAACTGCTCAGCAAGGAAGACTGGGTTGGGCGCCGCCTCATCGTCGATAAGGTGCGCGACGACAAGGTCTTCATCTGCGGCGATGCTTGTCATCTCTGGGTGCCCTATGCCGGCTACGGCATGAATGCCGGCATTGCCGACGCCGCCAATCTGGCGTGGCTATTGACGGCGTGGCTCGAAGGCTGGGGCGGAGAGGGAATGTTGGCAGCCTATGCAGCCGAGCGGCTGCCGATCACCGATCAGGTGTCGCATTTCGCGATGGATCATGCGCATGCGATGGCCAAAGCGCGAAAATCCGTGAACGACGAAATTGAGGCCGACGGACCGGAGGCCGACGCCTACCGCGCCGCGGTCGGCAAGACGACTTATGACCTCAATGTGCAGCAGTATTGCTGCGCGGGATTGAACTTCGGGTATTTCTATCAAGGCTCGCCCATCATCGTCTACGATGGTGAAGCCGCGCCCCCTTATACGATGGGAGAGTTCACGCCATCAACGGTTCCGGGGGCCCGCCTACCCCACATCTGGCTCGCAGATCAACGTTCGCTTTATGACGCGTTGGGACCGTGCTACACGTTGCTGCGTCTAGACCCGGACATAGACGTATCGAGCCTGACAAATGCTGCAGCGGCTGCTTGCATTCCGTTGACAGTACTTGATGTATCCAGTTCTGAAGCGGCGAAGTTGTTTGCGCGCAACCTCATATTGGTCCGACCTGACCAACATATCGCTTGGCGGGGAACTGGCGTTCCAGCCAATCCCGGCTGGCTAGTAAATATCATCCGTGGAGCGGGATCCGCATAGTAAGTCTCGGTGTACTCGCGAACGATCGCTTTGCGCCAGAAGGGGCCGTTCCTCGCCAGTCGGATATAGAGCGCAATGAGGTTTCCCCTGCACATGCGCATCCCGACCTTGAGCAGACGGCCTATATTCTGGAGGGGAAGCCAGTGCCGAAATCGACGGCAAAGAACATCATGTCCGCGCTGGCGACTTGCTCTATTTCCCGGCGCGTGTATTTGATTCGATCAAAGTGCTGAGCGAACGAGTAAAGCTTCTTGTCATCTATTCGCCGCCTTATGGAGAGGATCCCGCGAAACTCATCAAGAGCCGGGAGCAATGATCGATAACTGCGGGAGGCTGCGGAGACGCAGGCTCTGAGGCAGCCTGAGCCGGCAAAGTGGCCCGGTTCGATATGCCCGTTCAAATCGCGGACAAAACACGCGAACCAGAATGCTAGGGAGAGTTTTCAATGGCTTTCAAGATCGGGGCGGCGATCGTCGCAGTGGCTTGCGCGGCAATTATTTCGGCGTCTTCGGCGCAGACTGCGGCGCCTGAAAAAACCGACATCAGCATCGCGGTGGGCGGCAAGACCTTCATGATCTACCTGCCGCTCAGCGTCACCGGGTCTCGTAGCGCTGGCTTTTCGGTTCGGGTGACATTGTACGGGAGAGCCCACAAGAAAACCGCCGATCGCGCGATCAATTGCGCTTCAGCGTGAGAAGCGACGACATTTCCATCTGATTGAATAACTCAGGCCGACCTCTGGCGTGAACCGGCAGGCGCGATCGCCGCCTCACTTCACCCATAATTTTTCCGCCGACTCTTTGCCGCGCCCCGGCCGAATGGCCGGCGCCGCGCTAACCCGGTCATACGCCCCAATTTCTGCAGCGACGGACCGTTTCAAGAGGCGACTTGGTTGTCAGCTACTGTCGATCGACGCGTACCCTGACGGTTCCGCTGCTGATCATTCCGAGTTCTCGCGCCGCTGCACGGCTAACATCGATGATCCGTCCGCGGCCGTAGGGACCGCGGTCATTGATGCGCACGATCACGGACCGACCGTTGCGAATGTTGGTGACGCTCACCTTCGTTCCGAAGGGAAGCGTGCGATGCGCAGCGGTAAACCCATTTGGGCCGGACACTTCGCCGCTGGCGGTGCGGCCACCACGATAGTACGCGGCATCCCCCGTTTCGGCCCGGGCAGCGCCGAGCGGTCCAACCAAGGCAAACGAAATAACAGCGATGGCGAAACCATTGATGGTCATAGTGCATCAATATCACGGAACCGACCGAGCTGTAAGGCTGGCGTCTCAGCCGATCCCTCTGTTTTCCGAATTCGCCTCCTATACGGACTACTGATCATGGGACATGGTCGACGGCAGATCATTTGGTTTGGTGACGGCCCATCCCCTACCGCGGAATGGATCGCAAACCAGATCACCGAGACCTGCGGATGGGAGCAGATTCCCCGCTATCTGATCCGTGATCGCGATGGCGCCTATGGGCACGTTTTCATCCGAAGACTTCGATCAATGGGCATTCGCGATCGGCCGACGTCTCCGCGCTCCCCGGACAATCCACAGCCTGCATCACCGGGGCCGGATGCACAGGTGTGAGTTCTGCAAAATTCTGCTTTTTTATACAAATGTCGACAAAATTATGCAGACTTTTGCATAGATTTGCAGAAGGGGTAACGGTTACCAACGGGCCCATTTGAGGCAACGATGGCAGGATGGCCGAGGCAGTAGGTCATTCTTGCCAGAGCATTCCGAAACGTTTCAGAGCATTTCGAAGCATTTTGTAACAAGCGTTGCCACTTGTTGCGTTTTGTTGCGGATTGACTGGGCGGCTTGCGTTGACCTGCGAGCTGAAACGAGAGTCAGTCCCGCCGGCCGTCGATTGCTTTCCTATCGCTGGCGGCTGGGCGAAACAAAAGCCGCCGCCACTGATCAGCATGGCTGCCCATTGTGCGCATGCCGGACCAACTTCACGACACACGAGGCAGTCAAGGCTCCCAGACCGCGAAGCGGCGCGCGGCCGGCGCGGCCTTGACGGCCGGAGGGTCGTCGTGACCAGAATTTATCGGGGCGCTCCCGCTTGGCTTCATTCGCTTGTATTGCGGTCCGTGTCACGACTTGAGCTTGGCTTGGCATCTTCAGTGCGTGGGGTGTGACAAGACAATTCTTTGGCCTTCTGTTGGCCTGCAATCAGGTCCTCTTGGTA
>NZ_JADGRI010000298.1 GCF_017881085.1 Bradyrhizobium sp. | reverse complement strand
TCACGAACATGCGATGTTCCGGATTGCGCGAGATCAAGGCGCGGCTCGGCCGGGCTTCTACGTTTTTGCGCAGACTCCGGTCTGGCCGCGCACCGCGTCATCGGAAACACACCATGAAAAGCTCTGTTCAATTCACCCTCAACAGCCGCCCGGTCAGCCTCGATACCGACGAGGACCGGATGCTATTGTGGGTTCTTCGCACCGATCTGGCGCTGACCGGCACCAAGTATGGATGCGGCGAGGGCATCTGCGGGGCGTGCACGGTGGTGGTCGACGGCGAGGCGCGGCGGTCCTGCCTCACGCCGTTGAAGGAGATCGCGGGCACCGAAATTCTGACCATCGAAGGACTTGCCAAAGACGGAAAATTGCACCCGCTGCAGCAGGCCTTCATCGATCACGGCGCATTCCAGTGCGGCTACTGTACCTCGGGCATGCTGCTTGACGCCTATGCGCTGTTGCAGGGCGATTCGCGACCGCCGCACGACAAGATCGTCAGCCATATGGACCACAATCTTTGCCGCTGCGGCGCCCATCAGCGCATCGTGAAGGCGATCGAAGACGTTGCCGAAAAGACCGGGGGCGAGCGATGAACACGCTTTCGACCATCAACCGGCGCGACTTCCTGGGTGCGCTCGGAGGCGGCATCGTCGTTCTGTTCGGACTTGACGCTTCGGCACCCTCGGCGGCGGCATGGCCAGCCTACCCCAGCGACTTCCACGCTTATCTGGCGATCGGCGCCGACGGCCGGGTCACCGTGTTTTCCGGCAAGATCGAGATGGGCCAGGGCGTCATGACGTCACTGGCGCAGATGGCGGCCGAAGAACTGGGCGCCGATCTGGCGTCGATCGACATGGTGATGGGCGACACCGACAAATGCCCCTGGGACATGGGGACCTTCGGCTCGCTGTCGACGCGGATGTTCGGACCTGCGTTGCGCGCGGCGGCGGCGAAGGCTCGCGCGGTATTGACGACGCTTGCCGCGGCCAAACTGGCCGTTGCGGCCGACCGCGTGACGATCGAGCACGGTGTGGCATCGGTTGCGGGCGAGCCGACCCGGCGGGTGAGCTTCGCCGAATTGGCCGATGGCGCGGGGATTGCCGAACAGGTGAACCAGGCGGCGGCGCTGCGGTCCGTTGCCGATTTCGCCGTGATGGGAAAGTCGCCGAAGCGGCTGGACGGCATCGAGAAGGTGACGGGATCGGCCAAGTACGCCGCCGACATCCGGCTTCCGGAAATGCTTTATGCGCGGATCCTGCGACCGCCGGTTCATGGCGCGGTCCTGACGCAGGCCGACACAAGTGCCGCGGAGAAACTGCCGGGCGTAACAGTGATCAGGCAGGACGGCCTGATCGCCGTGGTGCACGCCGATCCCGAAGCGGCGGCGGCCGCGCTCGCGCAGATCCATGCCGACTGGCAGCAGCCCGCGGCGACGCTGAACCAGGACAGTATTTTCGAACACCTTCGCAGCCATGCCGGCGCCCCGAAGCAAGTCACGGCCAAAGGCGATCTGGCGGCAGCGCCGGTTGCGAAAGCGTTCGAGACCGTTTTTGAAAAGGGCTACGTCGCCCACGCACCGATCGAACCGCATGCCGCGGTCGCCGATGTCCGCGCCGACGGCGCGACGGTTTGGGCCTCGACACAGACGCCGTTTCCGACCCGCGACGGCATCGCCGCCGCGCTCAAGCTCGATCCCAAGCGCGTCCGCATCATCACCCCGTTTGTGGGCGGCGGCTTCGGCGGCAAGAGTGCCGGCGGCCAGGCGATCGAAGCAGCACTTCTATCGCAGATCTGCGGCAAACCGGTTCAGGTCGAAAGGACCCGCGCGGAAGAATTCTTCTACGACACGTTCGATCCGGCCGCGGTGGCGAAGATCAGCTCAGCGCTGGATCGGGACGGCAGGATCTCGCGCTGGGACTATCAGGTGTTCGCCGCCGGCGAGCGCGGCGCCACCACCTTCTACGATATTCCTAACCTTCGTATTACTTCGGCCGGCGGCATGTCCTATGAAGGCGCAGCCCCGCTGAAGGATCTGCATCCGTTCGCGGTCGGCCCATGGCGGGCGCCCGGCGCCAACATGAACATCTTCGCCACCGAATCCCAGATCGATATCATGGCCGCCGCGGCCGGCGCCGATCCCCTGGCCTTTCGCCTTGCGCACATCGGGGACCCACGGGTGCGGAAAGTCCTGCAGGCGGCGGCTGACGCCTTTGGATGGTCGGCTGCGGCCGGCCCGAGCGGCCGAGGCTATGGCATCGCCTTGAGCAGCGACGCCGGAAGCTATGTGGCGACGATCGCCGAAGTGAAGGTCGACAAGCCGAGCGGCAGGGTGAGCGTGGTGCGGATGGTTTGCGCGCAGGACATGGGCGTCATCGTCAATCCGGAAGGCGCGAAAATGCAGATCGAGGGCGGCCTGACCATGGGTCTCGGCTACGCTCTGAGCGAGGAATTGCGCTTCCGCGGCGGCGAGGTGCTCGACCGCAATTACGGCACCTATCATTTGCCGCGTTTCAGCGCCGTTCCCAAAATCGAGACGGTGCTGGTCAGGAATGACGAACTGGCGCCGCAAGGCTGCGGCGAGCCCGCGATCACCACCGTCGGCGGCGCGATAGCCAATGCAGTGTTCGATGCCACCAGCGCAAGGATCCTGCGCCTGCCGATGACTCCCAAGCGCGTCGCAGCGGCAATCTCCACGGCAAGCCGCTGACATGGCGGTGCGACGTAGTATGTGGACGGGCTCGCCCGACGGGTCCGCGCGCCGCGCGGCTCGACCGGTCAACTCGGGTTCGGGAATAAACCCGTCCCAAGTCGCCTCTGCGACGCCATTTCCCGTGATGATTCTCAAATGCAAAAAGCCGCCCCGAAGGGCGGCTTTTCAGATTTAACGCTGTTAAATCAGCACCTTGTCTTGGTTGCGGGGACAGGATTTGAACCTGTGACCTTCAGGTTATGAGCCTGACGAGCTACCGGGCTGCTCCACCCCGCGATAATCATTGCGCGCCTTGCCGAAAAACCGAGTACCGAAACGTCTTTGGCCAACGCGCGGAGCGAGGCTAGTCCGTCCGGAGGCTTCCTGAGAAGGCAACCCCTGGCGAATGCCGTGGGGCGCGAGGGGTATGTACCAACGCAGGCCCGCTTTGGAAAGGGCTGCGAGACGACTTTTGAGGATTTTATGACGGCTAAAATCTCCTGAATCCCGCTTTTCGGTCCAAAACCGGCCAAAGGCAGAGCACTCTTGCCAGACCTTGCGTAAAAGCCCAGTTTTCCAGCCAAAGAACCGGGAAGTAACCGCGGGGAACAACCCCAAGGAAAATGTCGGGGAAAACGTCGAGGAAAACGCCATGGACCAGCCACTGAAGAGCCCGGGCCAAAGCGCCCTGGATGACGCCTTTCACCGCCTGTTCGACCTGTCGCGGTCGGAGCCCGCGCCAACGCTCGAGCAACGCCTCGACCGACTGGCTCGGCTGCGCGCGGTCGTCGCCGACAACGAGGCCCGGTTCGAGGCGGCGATCTCGGCGGATTTCGGCCATCGCAGCAGCGTCGAGACCCTGTTTGCGGAATCGATGTTCATGCTCGGCGAAATCAAGCACACCGCCAGGCACTTGAAAAAATGGATGGCGCCGCGGCGCGTCGCCACCGCGCTGCAATTCATGCCGGCCAAGAACCGGCTGATCCCGCAGCCGCTCGGCGTCGTCGGCATCATCGCGCCCTGGAATTATCCGCTGCAGCTCACGCTGGCGCCGGCGGTGGGCGCGATCGCCGCGGGCAACCGGGTGATGATCAAGCCGAGCGAACTGGTGCCGCGATTCTCGGCGCTGTTGAAAGAGGCGATCTCAGCCAAATTCGACGTCGGCGAAATGGTGGTGACCGGCATCGAGGAGGAGATCGCGAAGAGCTTCGCGTCGCTGCCGTTCGATCATCTGATCTTCACCGGCTCGACCCGCGTCGGCCGTCTCGTCGCGGAAGCGGCCGGGCGCAATCTGACGCCGATCACGCTGGAGCTCGGCGGCAAATCGCCCGCGATCGTCGACCGCTCTGCGGACCTGGCGGAAGCCGCGGAGCGTATCGCCTACGGCAAGCTGCTCAATGCCGGGCAGACCTGCATCGCGCCGGATTATGCGCTGGTGCCGGAAGGCCTGGTGCAGGATTTCGCCGACAAGGTGCAAGCCAGCATGCGGACCATGTTCGGCACCAGTCCCGACAACAAGGATTACACTTCGGTGGTTTCCGACCGGCATTATGCGCGGCTCGAAAGCCTGGTAACGGACGCCGCCGCCAAGGGCGCCCGCATCATGCAGGTGGCAAAACCCGACGATCCCGCATGGAAATCGAAACGCAAATTCCCGCCGACCCTCGTCGTCGGCGCGACCGCGGACATGACGATCATGCAGGAGGAGATCTTCGGGCCGCTACTGCCCGTGATCGGCTACAAGGACGCGGCGGAGCCGATCTCCTATATCAACAGGCACGACCGGCCGCTCGCGCTCTACTGGTTCGGCAAGGACGACGCGGCGCGCGACGAAGTGCTGGCGCGCACCGTCTCCGGTGGCGTCACCGTCAACGACTGCCTGTTCCACTTTGCCCAGATCAATCAGCCGATGGGCGGCGTCGGCGCGTCCGGTACCGGCGCCTATCACGGTGAATGGGGTTTCGACACCTTGAGCAAGCTGAAGCCGGTGTTCTACCGCTCGCCGTTCAACCGGCTGGCCGATCTCTATCCGCCCTACGGCGCCAAGATCGCGCGGATGGAAAAGCTGCTGCGGTTTTTGTCGTAACCGTCATTGCGAGCGAAGCGAAGCAATCCATAGCGCGCCGAAACAAGCCGAATGGATTGCTTCGTCGCTGCGCTCCTCGCAATGACGTGGACAGGATTTCCATCGCCTCACGCCAGCAAAAACCCGCCATCGACGGTGACGACGCTGCCCGTCATGTAGCGCGAGGCGCTTGAGGCCAGCAGCATGATGGCGCCGTCGAGATCGGATTCGGCGCCGATGCGGCGCTGCGGAATCCGTTTGGTCAGTTTCTCGCCCGACGGGGTCGACCAGAAATCATGGTTCATCTCGGTATCGATATAGCCCGGCGCCAGCGCGTTGACGCGGATGCGGTTGCCGGCAAGCTCCAGCGCCATCACCTTGGTGGCCTGGATGATCCCTGCCTTGGAGATGGTGTAGGGCGAAAGGAATTTCATCACACCCAGGCCGAGCACGGACGCTATATTGACGATATTGCCTTCCTGCTTGCGCGCGATCATCCGCCGCGCCATTTCGGTGGCCAGGAAATAGGCGCCCTTGAGATTGGCGTTGATGACGGAATCCCAATCCGCCTCGGTCTGCTCGACCGCGAGTTTTTCGATGGCGATGCCGGCATTGTTGACGAGCACGCTGACCGGACCGAGCGCCGCCTCCGCGCCGTCGACCGCCTTGCTGATCGAGGCAATATCAGTGACGTCCATTTGCACCGCGACGGCGCGTCCTCCCTTCGCCCGAATTTCATCCTCGAGGCTTTTTAGTTTTGCGGTCTGCCGCGCCGCCAGCACGACCGCGGCGCCATGCGCCGAAAGCACGCGTGCGAACTGCCGCCCCAGCCCCTGCGAGGCGCCGGTGACCAGGATAATTTCTTTACTGACATCGAATAAACCGGACATAAGCAGCTCCGCGAGAATACCACACCTTTATTGATACAGACGATTTTAGGGATCGCAAACCGGTTTCGTTGACCAAACCCGGACACGCGAAACACGGTGAGAATTTCCGCTCATGAACAGTTTCGACGCCGTCGTCTATGCTGCCTTGGTTGTCGCCGTCGTCGTCGGCTTCAATTCCGGTTTGCTGCGCAGCGCGGTCACGATTCTTGCCTATCTCTTCGCGATGCCGATCGCGATCTGGGCGATGTCGTTTGTTGGGCCGGCTATCAGCGGTCAAGGCGACTCGTCATGGACGCAGAACTGGCCGCTGTTCTTTGGGATTTTTCTGGCTGCCGGCATGGTGCTGGGAAAACTGATGTGCATGGTGCTCGACGAAGCCATCGGCCCGGGCGCCGGCATCGGCGATCGCCTCGCGGGCGCAGTGCTCGGCGCGGGGCGTGTCGGCCTGGTCGCGGTTACGCTGGTCATGATCTTCGATCAGCTGGTGCCACCGGATCGCGAGCCCGGGTATCTCGCGGGCTCCCGGCTGCGGCCGCTGTTGTCGATAGCCGGGCAAACCGGCTTCCGATCGCTGCCGCCGGAGGTCGCGGCTGTGATCGACCGGCTGAAGAAAGACCGCCAGTTGTAAGGCCTGTCGGCTTTGCCGCGGGCGCCGCATTCCTCTCCCTGATATGCATTTCGGAGGTAGCGAGGTCTCTTATCAGGGCCGCCCGGGTTGGCTACAATGCCGGGATCGGACTTCAACAATCCTGACATAACGGGGAGTGAGACAGTGGATCTTGGGATCAAAGGCCGCCGCGCCATCGTGTGCGCATCCTCCAAGGGCCTGGGACGCGCCTGTGCGATGGCGCTGGCCAACGAAGGCGTGCATGTCACGGTGACCGCGCGCGGAGCCGACGCGCTGGCGAAAACCGCCGCCGAGATACGCAAGGCAAGCCCCGGCGTAACCGTGACCGAAGTCGTCGGTGACATCACCACCCCGGCCGGCCGCGAAGCG
>NZ_JADGRI010000065.1 GCF_017881085.1 Bradyrhizobium sp. | reverse complement strand
CATGAAGGCGGCTTTCACCTCGACGGCTACGCCTCGTTGCGGCGCTGGATCGGCGAGGCCGAACGGGCGCTCGGCCTGCCGCCGGCGCTCTAGCATCGATGGGAGCGTTCATGGCCGCGAATTCCGTTGTCAGCATCCGGCGCGCGCGCCGCAACGACGTCGGGTCTATCGTGAAGATGCTGGCGGACGATCCGCTCGGCAGCGGGCGCGAACGGATCGAAGATCCCCTGCCGCCGTCCTATTTTCGGGCGTTCGTGGCGGTCGAGAACGATCCGAACATCCAGCTCGTGGTCGCCGAGGAGGGAGGTGCCGTTGTCGGCTGCCTGCAGCTTTGCATCCTGCCGGGGTTGAGTTCGCAGGGCGCCTCGCGCGCCTTGATCGAGGACGTTCGCGTCGCCACGCATTGCCGCAGCCGCGGCATCGGCGAGCGGCTGGTGCAATGGGCCGTTGCGCAAGCGCGCGCCAGGGAATGCAAACTGGTCGAGCTCCTCACGCACAACACCCGCGTCGATGCGCAGCGATTCTACAAGCGGCTGGGGTTTGCGCCGAGCCACGTCGGGATGACGTTGCGGTTCTGAGAGCTGATCCGGCGGGCGCTTCCGATAGCGGCACGATCGGAAGCTGCACGAAGCTTGTCCGGGAGGCACGCAAACCTGTCGTTAACTCAACAACTTGAACCATCGCAATATCGCCGGTTCATTGCCACCCTTTGTTCAGACCTTCGCCACAAGCATGCGCATCGAAGGTGAGGTGCAGCATGCTGCCAGTTGCAGGTCTGATGATCGGTGTCTTCGCCGCCTTTATCATGTGGACGCTTGTTCGCGCCTTGCGCCAGGGCGTCATTTTCAGCGACGGCATCGGCTACGATATCCACGAACAGCCGAAGAAGTTTGCCTCGACGGCGGCCATGCACTGCATGGGCGCCTTGTTGTTTGCCTGGCTGGCCGCGGGCGGCATCGCCCATCTTTATCGCCTCATTCTGACGCACTGATCCCGGGGCCCTTGGGGACATTGCGGAACCGGGTTTGCGATTCAATCCGGTTAACGCGGGGTAAACTAACCAGTGCTCCGTAAGTTTTTCTGCGGAACCATCCGTGAGACAATGGTGTATCCCGTCGGGCTCGGGCAGCTTGGGGACCGCACATGAAGATCTATTCGATTGTCAGGATCGGCGCCGAGTACGTAGTGCGGGCGGGTGAAAAAAGCGTCTTGAAGGTCGCGAGCCGGCGAAAAGCCGCCCAGCTTGTGACCGATGCGGTGGAGCTCTTGGACTCGCAAGGCGCCCCGCAACTGGCGCCGCAAGCCCCCGGCGAGCCATCAATCGCCTGTGATCCCGGGGTCATACCGGATCGCTCCGAAGTTCCTTGACGATTCCGCCCGATTCCCCTATCCACCGCGGCGGGACACCTCCCCCCAACGGGAGGCTAGCTATCTGGAAGGATAGATCATGACTGCAGCGAAGCCCGCTTCGCGGCCCAACGTGCCGCATTTTTCCTCCGGCCCCTGTGCCAAGCGCCCCGGCTGGACCCCCCAAAATCTCAAGGACGCCGCGCTCGGCCGTTCGCATCGCGCAAAAATCGGCAAGGCCAAGCTCAAGCTCGCGATCGAACTGACCCGCGAGGTGCTGGAAGTGCCGGCCGGCTACAGGATCGGTATCGTGCCGGCGTCGGATACCGGCGCGGTCGAAATGGCGCTGTGGTCGCTGCTCGGCGCGCGGCCGGTGACCACCATTGCCTGGGAATCCTTCGGCGAAGGCTGGGTCAGCGATATCGTCAAGGAACTGAAGCTCAAGGACGTGACCAAGCTGCATGCCGGCTACGGCGAAATCCCCGATCTCTCCAAGGTCGATCCGGCCTCCGACATTGTTTTCACCTGGAACGGCACCACCTCGGGCGTGCGTGTCCCCAATGCCGACTGGATCAGCGCTACCCGCGAAGGCCTCACCATCTGCGACGCAACCTCGGCGGCGTTCGCGCAAGCGCTCGACTGGGAAAAGCTCGATGTGGTGACGTTCTCCTGGCAGAAGGCGCTGGGCGGCGAAGCCGCGCACGGCATGCTGGTGCTCAGCCCGCGCGCGGTCGAACGGCTCGAAAGCTACAAGCCGGCCTGGCCGCTGCCGAAGATCTTCCGCATGACCAAGGGCGGCAAGCTCAACGAAGGCATCTTCGAGGGCGAGACCATCAACACGCCGTCGATGCTGTGCGTCGAGGATTATCTCGATGCGCTGAACTGGGCGAAGTCGGTCGGCGGCCTCAAGGGCCTGATCGCGCGCGCCGATGCCAACGCCAAGGCGCTCGCCGACTGGAAGGCGAAAACGCCGTGGATCGATTTCCTCGCCAGCGATCCGGCTGTTCGCTCCAACACCTCGGTGTGCATGAAGGTGGTCGATCCGGCCATCACCTCGCTCTCCGCCGATGCGCAGGCCGATTTCGCCAAGAAGCTCGTTGCCCTGGTGGAGAAGGAAGGCGCCGGCTACGATTTCGCGCATTATCGCGATGCGCCGGCGGGCCTGCGCATCTGGTGCGGCGCCACGGTGGAAGCCAGGGATGTCACACTGCTGACGCAGTGGATCGACTGGGCGTTCGCAGAGACCAGGGCTTCGCTTCCGAGGGCGGCGTAAGTTCGTTCATCCCACCATCGTCATGGCCGGGCTTGACCCGGCCATCCATCGAAAAAGATGGCTCCCGGGAAGATGCGAGCGCGAAGACGCGTTTCGTGCTGTCGCGCCGGGGAGACGATATCAAATGCATCGTCCATCAACGGATCACCCCATGACAAAACCCAAGGTTCTCATTTCCGACGCGCTGTCGCCCGCCGCCGTGCAGATCTTCAAGGATCGCGGCATCGACGTCGATTTCCAGCCCAATCTCGGCAAGGACAAGGAAAAGCTTGCCGAGATCATCGGCAATTATGACGGGCTGGCGATCCGCTCCGCCACCAAGGCCACCGCGAAGATCATCGAGAAGGCGACGCGGCTGAAGGTGATCGGCCGCGCCGGCATCGGCGTCGACAATGTCGAGATCCCGGCGGCCACGGCCAAGGGCATCATCGTGATGAACACGCCGTTCGGCAATTCGATCACCACGGCCGAACACGCCATCACCCTGATGCTGGCGCTGGCGCGCGAAATTCCGCAGGCCGACGCTTCCACCCAGGCCGGCAAGTGGGAGAAGAACCGCTTCATGGGCGTCGAGATCACCGGCAAGATGCTCGGCATCATCGGCTGCGGCAATATCGGCTCGATCGTCGCCGACCGCGCGCTCGGCCTGCGCATGAAGGTGATCGCGTTCGATCCGTTCCTGTCGCCGGAGCGCGCCAAGGACATCGGCGTCGAGAAGGTCGAACTCGATGAATTGTTCAAGCGCGCCGATTTCATCACGCTGCATACGCCGCTGACGGAGAAGACCAGGAATATAATCGACGCAGCCGCACTGACCAGGATGAAGAAGGGCGTGCGAATCATCAATTGCGCGCGCGGCGGGCTGGTCGACGAGCAGGCGCTGGTCGATGCGCTGAACTCCAAGCATGTCGCGGGCGCGGCGTTCGACGTGTTCGTCGAGGAGCCGGCCACCACGAACGTGCTGTTCGGCCACCCCAACGTCATCTGTACGCCGCATCTTGGCGCGGCCACCACCGAGGCGCAGGAGAACGTGGCACTTCAGGTCGCCGAGCAGATGTCGGATTATCTCTTGAGCGGCGCGATTTCCAATGCGGTCAACTTCCCCTCGATCACGGCGGAAGAGGCGCCGAAGCTGAAGCCGTTCATCGAACTCGCCGAAAAGCTCGGTTCGTTCGCCGGCCAGCTCACCGAAACCGGCATTGCGAAGGTGCAGATCACATATGAGGGCCATGTCGCCGAAATGAAGATCAAGGCGCTGACCTCGGCGGTGCTGTCGGGCCTGCTGCGGCCGATGCTGGGCGACATCAACGTCGTCTCGGCGCCGGTCATCGCCAAGGAGCGCGGCATGGTGGTCGACGAGATCGTGCGCGCGGCGCAGAGCGACTACGAAAGCCTGATCACGGTCACCGTCATCACCGAGCGGCAGGAGCGCTCGGTGTCGGGCACGGTCTATGCCGACGGCAAGCCGCGGCTGGTCGATATCAAGGGCATCCGCGTCGACGCCGAATTCGGCAAGTCGATGATCTACGTCACCAACGAGGACAAGCCGGGCTTCATCGGCCGCTTCGCTGGTCTGCTCGGCGACGCCAAGCTCAACATCGCGACCTTCCATCTTGGCCGCACCAAGCAGGGCGGCGACGCCATCGCGCTGGTCGAGGTCGACGGCGCGGTGCCGGCGGACGTGCTCGCCAAGGTGCAGGCGCTGCCGCAGGTGAAGCAGGCCAAGGCGCTGGTGTTTTAAACTGCGCCCCCGTCAGCTTCCCCTGGAAAGGACCTCCAGGGGAGGGTGACGAAAGTTATCGCCATCTGAAGCGATTGCGCGCCCGCGGACATTTTTCCACGCCGCCTCCGCCGCGGGCGCGCCCCAGCGGCGCCTTACGGTCACCTCAATCGAACCAGTTCCTTGATCGCAGCGTCTCACCACGATGGTGAGGCGATTTTTTTGGGCGTCCAGTCCACCAGGCCAGCCGGGTCTTGCGGGCGGCGCGAGGAGATTTGCGGGAGGGAAGTCATGCGCAGGATTGCGAATCATCTTGTTGCGACCAGTCTGGTTGTTGTTGCTGGCTTTGCCGCCATGCCGGTGCAGGCGGCGGATGTCGACGCCAGCTCCACGGTCGATGCCGTTACCGTCTATCCCGACGGCGCCAGCGTCACGCGCGTCATCACGGCCGATCTTGTCCCGGGCGACAATACCCTCGTGGCCAACGATTTCCCGCTGACGCTGGATCCGTCCTCGCTCCGGGTCGAGGGCGAGGCGGGGACGAAGCTCACCATCGGCGCCATCGACACACGGCCGCCGCGCGCGGCGCCGCCGGTCAACCTGCCGGAGCTCGACAAGCGCATCGAAGCGCTGAAGGACGAGCGCGGCAATCTCTCAGGCGCGATCAATGCGGCCACCGCGCGCCGAAAATTTGCCGAGCGCTTTGCGCAAAGCTCTCCAGCCGGGCTGGGCGAGAAGGGCGAGGCGCGTCCGATCGACGAGTGGCGCGCCGCCTTTGCCGCGGTCTCCGAGGAAGTGGCAGCTGCGGACACCGCGATCCGCGACGCCGAACGCAAGCAGCGGGACATCGACCGCGAGATCGCGCGGCTCGAGGCCGACCGCGCGACCAAGCCGCCAAGCAAGCTCGAGGTCCGGATCGATCTTTCCGCCAATGCGGCGACCAGGGCGACGCTGCGGGTGACCTACAGCGTGCGCAACGCTCGCTGGATGCCGCTTTACGATGCCAGGCTCGACACCGGCGCAAAGGACCGCAAGCCCGCGCTCGAACTGGTGCGCCGCGCCGAGATCACCCAGTCGACGGGAGAGGACTGGCCGAATGTCACGCTGGCCGTCTCCACCGTCCGGACCGCGCGCGGCGGCAGCGCGCCGGATCTGAATTCGCTGATCGTGCAATATCCGCAACCGCCGCGCCCGCTGGGCTCGGCCGCGATCTCGGACATGAAGCTCCGTCAGATGCAGCCGCCGGCGATGGCATTTGAAGCACCCGCAGCGCCCGCGCAACGCGCCGACGAACAGCAGGCCGCCGCCGAAATCGGCGGCTTCCAGGTCACGTTCAAAATTCCCGGCCGGGTCAGCGTCGGCGCCAGCGACGGCGCCAAGAGCCTGCGCGTGTCCACCGCCACCATTGCGCCCGATCTGGCTATCCGTGCGGCGCCGGTGCTCGATCCGACAGCGTTTCTCGAAGCAAGCTTCAAGCAGGCCGAGGACGCACCGCTGCTGCCCGGCCGCGTCGCGATCTATCGTGACGGCGTGTTTGTCGGCCGCGGTAAAATGGCGGCCGCCAGCAAGGACGAGACGGTGCGGCTCGGTTTCGGCGCCGACGACAAGGTCAAGATCGAACGCGCCGTCATCAAACGCAACGAGGGATCGGCGGGCCTGATCGTAACGACATCGAGGACCGACGAACGCGCGTTCAAGACCAGCGTGCGCAACGGCCACGATTTTCCGATTCGGATCGCCATCGAGGATCAATTGCCGGTCAGCGAAAACGAGGACATTGTGGTCGAAATGCTGCCGTCGACGACGCCTCCGACCGCGACCAATCTGCGCGACCGGCGCGGCGTGCTCGAATGGGCGTTCGAGGCGAAGCCCGGCGAGGTCAGGGACATTTCGTTCGCCTGGCGCGTGCGCTGGCCCAAGGACAAGGGCGTCGTCATGATCCCGGCCGGGTGAAACCGGTGGGCCGGTAAATCCCCGACGTTCCCGGGCATTTAGACAAGGGCGTGACGGTCAAACCAGAAACCGTCACGCCCAAGCCTAAACCTGCCAAGCCTTAACTCACTTCGCCTTCAGGAAATCGCCGACCTCGAGCAGCACGAATTCATTGTCGTCGGCCTTGTTGGGGTCGCGGCTCGACGAGAACGGCAGGTTGTTGTCGTTGCCGACGATGATGTGCGTCTCGTCGACGCGGTCGACGTTTTCGATGGTGAAGAACGGGAAGGTGAGCACGCCGTCATTGAGTGGCTTGCGCGCCTTGTTGTCGGGATCCCGGATCTTCATCAGGTCGATATAGGCGATCTTGCGGACCGGCTTGCCGGCGTTGGCGTCGTTGAGCTCGACCTTGTAGATGTGCTTGAACTTGGCGATATCCGGGAAGCAGTTCTCGCCGCGGGTGCCTTGTGGGCAGGCCTTGTCCGCGGTGCCTTCGCCGTTGTCGCGTTCGATGATCAGGCCGCTGGTGGCATCGATCATGTTGAAGTCGCCGATCGCGTTGCCGTTCTGCTCGAACACATACTGCCAGTAGCGACCGGTGAATTTCTCCGCGGCGACGTCGAATTCGAGAATCCGCGAGGCTTCCCTGCCGTCGACCCGCTCCCAATCCTTCTTCTCGGCATCCCACAGCGGCCCTTCGAGCAGCCCGTACAGGAATTTGCCGTCCTTCGACGATGCGAAGCCCTCGAAGCCTTTGGAGCGGCGCAGATTGACATTGGTGTAGGTGGCGCCCGGCGCCCCCGGCGACTGCACCGCCCAGTGGTCTGGCGAGCGCACCGGCTTGCCGTCGGCGACCGTCTCGAACACGGCTTCCACCTTGCCGCTGCTGTCGGCTTTGACGATGTAGGGACCGAACTCGTCGCCGATCCAGAAATTGTCGTCGATGATCTGGAAGCCTTCGGTGTCGAAGTCCGCGCCGGTGAGATAGCGCGGCGCAGCGTCCTCGTGAACGATGCGGAACGGCACCTTCTTGTCGGGATCGTGCAGGAACACGGTCTCCTGCCGCTCGACCTTGCCGGTCGCCCAGTCGATCTTGTAGCGATTGAGATACAGCATCGAATCCGCCGAGTTGTAACGCGAGCCCATGCCGTTGTCGGTGATCACCCAGAACGTCCCGTCGGGCATCATCTTGATGCCGGAGTGGCCCTGCAGCGGCTGGCCCTTGAACGGCAGCGACACGCCGGTCGGCCGCTCGTAGGATTTGCCCATCACGCTGCCGACGGCGTCGACGCGGCGGCCGGTGGTGTATTTGCCCGAAATCTTCAGATCATCCGGCGCGTCGGCAGGCGCATCGATGAAGGATTCCGCGGGAAGCACCGCATGGCCGGCCAGCGTGGCGGGAAATTCACCTTCGCCTTGTGCGAACGCCGTGCTTGCAGCCAGAAATAGCGACGCAACGGAACAGAGCAGTGACACGCGCATGGTCGATCTCCTGTGAGCAACGATGCGGTGTTCTTGCGGAGCGCGCGTTACGGCGCGCTGACAGTTTTGTGAAGCGCCGGTGACGCCGGTGGATGAGCCTGCGGCCTTACGCCGCCGTCACCCCTTCAGCGATGTCGCCGGAAACCGGTTCGGTCAAAATCGTTACCGTGCCTAGCTGTTCGGGCCGCGCTCCATGCTGACGGGTTGCCAGCGCCGAAGCGAGGTGGTCTGCAGCACCGACGGGTTGACGCAGCTGACCGGCCACATGCCCTGCAGGACCAGCGACAATTCGTAGCCGACGCGGCGCTTGCGCGCCTCGTCGAAGCGCGCCGAGGCCGAGGCGACATGCGCGGTCAGCGTGACGTTCTCCATGCCGAGCATCGGATTATTGTGCGAGGGCGGTTCCTTTTCCAGCACGTCGAGTGCTGCGTGCGCGATCCAGCCTTCCTGCAAAGCCTTGATCAGCGCCTCCTCGTTCACGGTCGCTCCCCGGCCGGTATTGATGAAGATCGCGCTCTTCTTCATCTGGCGGAAATGGGTTTCGCCCAGCATGTGGTGGACCTCGGGCCGCGCCGGCGCGTGCATCGAGACGAAATCGGACTGCGACAGCACCTCCGACAGGGTTGCCGGAAGCACGCCGTGATCGGAAATCAGCGTCTCGGCGATGAAGGGATCGTAGGCCATCATCCGCAAACCGAAGGGTGCTGCGCGTTTGGCCACCGCACGCGCCACCCGGCCAAACGAGATGAAGCCCAGTGTCTGGCCCATCAGCCTCGGAATCTTCAGGAGCGCCGGGCGGCCTTCGGACCAGCGGCCCTGGCGGACCATCTTGTCCTGCTCGACCAGTCGGCGAAATCCGGCCAGCAGCAGCATCATGGCGTGGTCGGCGACTTCCTCGATGAAGGTGTCGGGAATATTGGTGACGGGAATCCCGCGCGCGGTGGCGGCCTTGACGTCGACACTGTCGACGCCGACGCTCCCCAGCGTGATGACCTTGCAGTTTTCCAGGGCGTCGATGATCTTCTTCGAGATCGGCAGGCCCTTGGCATAGATCGCGTCGGCGGTCCGCGCGGCTTCGATGAATTCCGTCTCATTGGCGGGCGCCTCGATGATCTCGGCGCCGATCGGATCGAGCGCCTCTTTTTCGAATGCATAGCCGCCGCCGGCGACCGTGAAGCTCGCGCCCTTCGGCGTTACAACCCTGAACTTCGGCATTTCCTTGTTTCTCCCGATTTGACATTTCGGTGTTGGTTATGGCCGCGCGACACCCGCAACCGCCCCCCGATTTCGCGTCTTGAACAGCATCGCACAGGATCGCGGCTGGCTCAAAACGAGGTGGAGGTACTTCTACGGAGGGGCGGGCTGGCTTCGTAAGGGAACTCTAAGGGCTTTCACGATACCGTGAGGCCGCCGTTCCGCCAATACCGCCAATCGCTCGCACCATTCCCCGGAGAACATGCCGTGAAGCTGACCAATCTGACGATCACACCCAAGCTCGGTATCTTGGTGGGTGTGACTTTATTCGGCCTTTGCATCGCCGGCGCCCTCGCAGGCTATCTGATGCAGCGGGAGATGCTGAACGCTCGGATCGACCAGGCTCACGCCATCGTCGACATGGCGCGCAACATGGCCGCGGGATTGCAGAAGGAGGTCGAGGCCGGGAAGCTCACCAAGGAAGCCGCGCTCGCCGAATTCGGCCGCCGCGCCAACGCGATGACCTACGACAAAGGCGCCGGCTACCTGTTCGGGACGTCGTTTGACGGCATCACGGTGCTGGCGCCCGATCCCAAGCAGATCGGGACCAATCGCATGGAGGTCGTGACCAACGGCCGAAAGCTCTCCCACGAATTGATGGATGGCGTGAAAGCCAATGGCGAAGTCCTGCTGACATATGAATATGTGAAGCCCGGCGAGGAAAAGCCGACCCGCAAGATCGGCTACGCCGTCAACGTCCCCGGCTTCAACATGTATGTCGGAACCGGCGCCTATCTCGAGGATCTCGACGCCAAGATGAAGCCGATCGTGTGGCTGTTGGCCTTCGCGATCCTCGGCATTGCGATCATCTCGGGCAGCATCGCCTGGATGATCAGCCGCAGCATCAGCATTCCGCTCGGCCAGCTTGGCGCCCGCATGAAGGCGCTGGCCGATGGCGAGCTGGAAGGCGACATCCCCGGCATCGGCCGCGGCGATGAGGTCGGCGCGATGGCCGCCACCGTCCAGATCTTCAAGGACAATGCGGTGCGGATCCGCGGGCTGGAAAAGGCGGAAGCCGAGACCCAGGGACGGACCGCCGCCGAGCGCCGCGCGGCCATGGAGAGCCTCGCCAATGATTTCGAACGCAGCGTCAACGGCATCGTCCGTTCGGTATCGACGGCTGCGGCAGGCATGCAGACCACGGCGCAATCCATGACGGCGACCGCGAGCGACGCCAGCGCGCGCGCCGCGACCGTCGGATCTGCCTCCGAGAGCGCCTCCAACAACGTCGGAACGGTTGCTGCCGCGGCGGAAGAGCTGTCGAGCTCGGTCGCCGAGATTTCCCGCCAGGTGACGCGTTCCAGCGAGATCGCCAGCAAGGCGGTGGGCGACGCCGAACGCACCAACGCCACCGTGCAGGTGCTGTCGACCGGCGCGGAGAAGATCGGCGAGGTGGTCAAGCTGATCCACTCGATCGCGGCCCAGACCAATCTCCTGGCGCTGAACGCCACCATCGAAGCGGCGCGCGCTGGCGAATCCGGCCGCGGCTTTGCGGTGGTCGCTTCCGAAGTGAAGGCGCTGGCCAACCAGACCGCCAAGGCCACCGAGGAAATCTCCGCCCAGGTCGCGGCGATGCAGTCCTCCACCAGCGATGCGGTGGCCGCGATCAGCGGCATCACCCAGACCATCGCGCAGATGAGCGAGATCACGGTCAGCATTTCGACCTCGATCGACCAGCAGGGCGATGCGACCCGCGAGATCGCGCGCAACATCCAGTCGGTTGCGGCAGGCTCCAACGAGATCAGCGCCCATATCGGCGGCGTCACCACGGCGGCGACGGCGACCGGCAAGGCCGCCACCGATGTGCTCACCAACGCCCGCGAACTCGACAACCAGTCGGGCTTGCTGCGCAGCGCCGTCGACGGCTTCCTCGCCAAGGTCCGCGCCGCGTAAGGCGGGGTACCGCAGAGATTGTAGGGTGGGCAAAGCGAAGCGTGCCCACCAGCAGAATATCGCTAAATTGCAGGATGGTGGGCACGGCGCTAAGCGCGCCTTTGCCCACCCTACGTCTTCAGCGCAAGCATGCTATGCGGCGGCCGACGCCTGCCGCGAGGCGATCACCACGCCTGCGAGCACCAGCAAATAGCCGACCAGATGGAACAGCCGCGGCTGTTCGCCGAGCAGCAAAATCGCCATCGCCGAACCGAACACCGGCACCAGGTGAAAGAACGGCGCGGCGCGGTTCGGCCCGATCAACGCGATGCCGCGGTTGAAGAACAGGTAGGCCAGCGTCGACGGAAAGATCACGACATAGACCAGGGTCGCGACCGTGAGGGCGTCGAATTGCAGCGTATAGCCGGTGGAATATTCCCAGACCGAGAACGGCAGCAGCAGCAGCGCGCCGCAGCCGGTGGTGAAGACGATCAGCGATAATTGATGCGTCTTCGGCCGGCGCGGCATCAGCGCCGAATACAGGCCGAACGCGAGCAGCGCGCCGGCAAACATCACGTCGCCCTTGTTGAACTGGATGCCGGCCAGCGCGCCCAAGTCGCCGCGCAGGATGATGGTGAGAACACCCGCCAGCGAAATGCCGATGCCGGCGAGCTGCGCCCAGGTCAGCCGCACCCCGAACAGCATCAGCGACCACAGCGCCACGAACAGCGGCCCGGACGACTGGATCAACAGCGCGTTCAGCGCTTGCGTATACTGCAGCGCCCAGTAGGACAGCGCATTGTTGACGGCAAATCCCGTCGCCGACAGCACCACCATCAGCGGCAGCCGCGCCCGCAATGCCGGCCAGTCGCGCCGCAGATGCGGCCGCGCGAATGGCAGCAGCATCAGGAACGCGCCGATCCACCGGACGCAGGACAGCGTCATCGGCGGAACGTGGCCGGCCACGAAGCGCCCAAGCACGATATTGCCGGCCCAGAACAGCGAAGTCAGGCTCAGAAGCAGATACGGTTGGTGGGTGAGCCAACTGAACGGATCGGGGGTAGGCGGCGCTGGCGGGGATGTGGTCATCGTTTCCGGCCAAGTTGTGCCGGATTCTCGCCGCGCGACAAGTGCCGGGTCCGCAATGCTACAATGCCCTGACTTTACCGGGCGCAGCGAAGGAGCCGGCCATGGCCGTGGATCTGTTGAATATCGAAGGACTTGAGGACATGGAGCATCAGGGGCCGGTCGTGATGGTGAACCTGATGCGGTTTCATGAGCGCTCGCTCGACGGCGACGGCTCGGGCTGGGACGCCTACCTGCGCTACAGCGCCCTGACGGTGCCGATGATCAAGGCGCGCGGTGGAACGCTGCTGTGGACCGGGGACGCCAAGGTGGTCGCGCTCGGCAAGCAAGCCGGCAACCAATGGGATTATCTGGCGCTGGTGTACTATCCGTCGGTGGCCGATTTCATCGACATGATGACGTCGCAAGAATACGAGACCCGGTGCGATCCGCATCGCCGCAACGGCTGCGCCGAGCACGTGATCATCGCGACCGCCGAGGCCTACAGCAAGTTCAAGACGGGGTAGGGGCACCCTGCGCCGTTACAGACAAGGAGTGCCGAACCAACTACCGACCTCATCCTGAGGAGCGGCCTCTTGGCCGCGTCTCGAAGGATGGCCGCGAGCGCCGTGCCTGCGTCCATCCTTCGAGACGCTTGCTTCGCAAGCTCCTCAGGATGAGGTCGGTATTCGCGGCAGGCTGATCGGTGGACAGGCGGAGTTATTCGCGTGACCCGTTGGCTTTGCCCACCCTACTGCGACCGGCTAGCTGATTTCCTTGCGCACGATCGCAGCGGCGTCGCACATCGCCTTGAGCTTGCCGAAGGCGGTTTGGCGCGGCATGTATTTCATGCCGCAGTCGGGCGCGGGAATGAGCCGCTCGGCGGCGACGTATTTCAGGCCGTGCCGGATACGGTCGGCAACGATCTCGGTGCTTTCGATCTCGGGATTGCCGAGGTCGAGCACCCCCAGCATGATCTTCTTGCCCGACAGATCCCGGAGCACGCCGAGATCGAGCTTCGGCTGAGCCGCTTCGATCGAGATCTGTTCGGCGCTGGTGTCGGCCAATTCGGCCAGGAACGAATAGCCGGCCGGCTTGGTCGAGCCGGGCACCACGGCGGCGTAGCCGAAGCACAGATGAATCACGGTCGGTACCGTGATGCCCTTGAGCGCGCGGTTGATCGCCTTCACCGCGTAGCGTTTTGCCAGCTCCGGATTGTTGCGCACCCAGGGCTCGTCGAGCTGGATCACGTCGGCGCCGGCCTTCTGCAGGTCCAGCGCCTCGGCGTTGACGGCTTCGGCGAACGCCATCGCCAGCTCTTCGTCGTCCTCATAGAATTCGTTCTTGGCCTGCTGGCTCATCGTGAACGGGCCGGGCAGGGTGATTTTCGCGGCGCGATCGGTGTTGCGGCGAAGGAATTCCATGTCCCGCAACTCGACCGGACGGCCGCGGCTGACAGGACCGACGACGCGGGGCACCGGCGTTTCCTGTCCCGACCGCGACTTGATGATCGCGGGATTGTCGATATCGATGCCCTCGAGCGCGGTCGCAAAGCGATTGGAATAGCTCTCCCTGCGGATTTCGCCGTCGGTCACGATGTCGATGCCGGCGCGCTCCATGTCGCGGATGGCGACGATGGTGGCATCGTCCTGGGCTTCCTCGAGATGTTCCTCCGGAAGCCGCCACATCGCGTGCATGCGCGTGCGCGGAACGGATTTCGAAAGCATGGCGCGGTCGACCAGCCATTCCGGCTGCGGATAGCTGCCGACAACCGTGGTCGGCAACAGGTGTTTCGGCATGTTCACGATGCTTCTCCTTGTTGTTTATGAGACAAGCAACGCCGGTCAGGCGGCGCGCTCGGCCGCGGCGGCGACTTCGTCCTTCACCGGATTGCGCAGGATTCCGATCCCCGAGATCTCGACCTCAACCACGTCGCCTTCCTTCATCCAGAGCGGCGGCGTGCGGTAGGCGCCGACCCCGCCGGTGGTGCCGGTGACGATGACATCGCCGGGCGCAAGCTCCGTAAAGGTCGAGCAATAGGCGATCAGCGCCGGCACGTCGAAGACGAGGTCGGAAATCGGCGCGGCCTGCACCTCGACGCCGTTAAGACGGGTCGCGATTTTCTGCCTGCTGACATCGGGGATTTCGTCGGTCGTCACCATCCACGGACCGAAGCCGCCGGTGCCCATAAAGTTCTTGCCGGGGGCGAATTGCGAGGTGTGCCGCTGCCAGTCCCGGATGCTGCCGTCATTGTAGCAGGCATAGCCGGCGACGTGGCTCAGCGCCTTCTCGCGCGAAATGCGGCGGCCGCCCTTGCCGATGATCACGGCAAGCTCGCCCTCGTAATCGAACCGCTCGGATTCCAGCGGCCGGATCATCGGCTGGCCGCTGCCGACCTGGCTGTTGGCGAAGCGGGTGAAGATCATCGGATGCGGCGGGGTGGGGTGGCCGCTCTCGGCGAGGTGGGTGGCGTAGTTGACGCCGATGCAGAAGATCTTGTCCGGGTCGGGAACGGTCGGCAGCAGTTCGACCGCCGAGAGGACATGATCCGGCCGCTCGCCTTGCAATTTCTTAAGGTCGTCGAGGCTGCCATGCGCCAGCAGCGATTTCAGCGTCGGAAAGTTCGTCAGCCGGCGTCCGGCATCGACGATGCCTGCGTCTGTCACGATGCCATAGCTTGCGACGGAGCCGGTCTTGAAACTTGCGATCTTCATGGGGCGACACTTTCTTCTTCGATTGACGATACGTAGGACTCGATGGGCAGCACGATCTTGCCGGCGCGGATCGGAACGCAATCCGGCGGAAATTCCTGGCGGAAGCGGGCACCGGCTTCGGCGGCGGAATCGAGGAACGTTTCGAGATGGCGCATGGCGCCGGTTGGAAGGTCGTGCAGCACCATCAGGCTCCAGGCCTGCGAGCGGCACTGCGCCAGCGCGCGATCGGTCCAGCCGTCGGGATCGTCCCAGTCGCGCGGGATCGCGTTCCACAGCACGCAGCTATAGCCACCCTTGCAGAGATGATCGACCACCGAGGGTTTTAGCAGCCGGTCGTCCAGATTGCCGCCGCCGCCGAACGGCCGGAACCAGCGCTGCGGATGGGCGAGATCGCCGATCAGGCCTTGCGTGCGGGCGATTTCATGCTGGCCCGCAGCGGGATCGCGCTGCAGGCCGAGCGGCAGGGAATGCGTATAGGTGTGGTTGCCGATCCAGTGGCCCTCGGCATGGGCGCGCGCCGCCAGACCGCGGCGTACGGGATCGGCCAGTTTTTCGCCGATCACGAAGAAGGTGGCCTTGATGCGGCGGCTGGCGAGCGTATCCAGCACGTGCGGCGTCACTTCCGGCTCGGGACCGTTATCGAACGACAATGTCAGATCGAACACTTGAAAACTCTCCGTCAGGTCGCCGGCTGTATCGCGGTGACGGGGATGTCCTCGGCCGCTCTCTGGCCGGCGCGGGTGCCGGTCTGCCAGATCGACGCCTTGCGCTCGATCCATTTGATCGCGGCGTTGAAGGCGATCGCCATCGCCAGCACCAGGAGCACGCCGGCGAATACATGCTGGCTGTCGAGAATAGTGCGGTAACGCGAGATCAGGTAGCCGATCCCGGCCGAGGAGATCAGCATCTCCGACACCACCACGCCGACGATGACCAGCGCGCCGCCGACCCTCAAGCCCGATAGCACGGTCGGGATCGCCGCCGGAATGATGACGCGGATCAGCCGCTGGCTCAGCGTAGCGCCCATGCTGCGAGCGGCCAGCACCAGTTGCGGATCGATGGTCTGGATGCCGGCGGCGGTCGCCAGCATGGTCGGCAGGAAGCCGTAAATCGATGCGAATGCGATCTTGGATTCCGAACCGATCCCGAGCCACACCGTGAAAACCGGATAGAGGATCACCAGCGGCACCGCGTAGAGCGAGGAGATCATCGGCATGATCAGGATGCGCGGACCCGGCAGGCTGCCGACGATGGCGCCGGCCAGGATGCCGCCGCCGCAGGCGAACACCATGGAGATCGCCACTTCATAGAGCGTCACCGCCAGCGCGTGGCCGTACTCGCCGGCCTCGTTCCAGCCCGCGGCCAGGGTCGAAGACAACGACGGCAGGAACAATTCGGGAATAAGACCGGCGCGCGGCAGCACTTCCCACAGCAGAATGAGGCTGATGACGATGAGGCGGCGCAGCGTGGTCGACGACATTGCAATACTCACGCCGACTTGCGGATATGGCGCCAGATGCGGTCGCGCAGCGTTCCGAAGGTGTCGCCCGAAAGCATCTCGTAGGTGCGTGGGCGCGGCAGCGGGATCGTGAGTTGGTCGACGATGCGGCCGGGTCGCGCCGACATCACGATCACCTCGTCGGCCAGATACACCGCCTCGGTCAGGCTGTGGGTGACGAACACCACGGTCTTTCCGGTCGCCGCCCAGATGCGCAGCAATTCGTCGCCCATGGTCATGCGTGTCTGCTCGTCGAGCGCGGCGAACGGCTCGTCCATCAGCAGCACCGGCGGATCCTGCACCAGGCCGCGCGCGATCGACACGCGCTGCTTCATGCCGCCGGAAAGCTCGTGCGGATGACGCTTGCCAAAACCTTCGAGGCCGACCAGCTTCAGCGCGTCTTCCGCCTTGGCGCGCCGTTCGGCCTTGGCGACGCCGCGGAGCGCCAGCGGAAATTCGACGTTTTCCTCTGCCGTCAGCCAGGGAAACAGGCTCGCTTCCTGGAATACCACGCCGACGCGGTTCGGATCGGGCTCCGGGATCGGCGCGTCGTTGATCAGGATGGTGCCGGAAGTCTGCTGGCGCAGGCCGGCCATCATCATCAGCAGCGTCGATTTTCCGCAGCCGCTGGGGCCCACCAGCACCACGAAGCGGCCCGGCTTCACCTCGAGCGAGATGTCCGACAGCGCCACCACGTCCTGCGTGGAGGTCTTGAAGACCTGGCCGACATTGCCGACCTTGATCGCGCCGGCGCGCGGCGCGGGCTTGAGCGGGGTTATGTTCGCCAATGGCTGCATCGCGTTTCCACCGATCTGACGAGTTCGTTGAATGTCATGGCAATTGCGGCGATCATCACCACGCCGGCGAGCAATTGCTTCATCTGGAAGTTCTCGCCCCAGGTGGCGATCTGGTGGCCGATGCCGTCGCGCGAAGCATACATCTCGGCCAGAATGACGCCGGTGAGGTTGAAGATCATGGAAATTCGCAGCGCTTCCAAAAGCACCGGAAGCATGCTGGGCAGGTAGACGCGCCACGCCGTCTGCAGCGGCGTCGCGCCATAGGAGCGGGCGACGGTGAGATGATCGACCTTGACCGATTCCACCGCCGTCGTCGTCGACATGATGACGATGAAGATCGTCGAGAAGAACCCGAAGCCGACCTTCTGGGAGAAGCCGACGCCGAACACCAGGATGAACATCGGCAGGAAGATCGACTTCGGAATGCTGAAGGCGAAGAACAACAACGGTTTTGCGACCTCGGCGAAGTAGCGGTTCTCCGCGATTGCAAACCCGATTACGGCGCCGACGGGAACGGCGAGGATGAAGGCAATCAGCACCTCGCTCGCCGTTACCGCAAGATCATTGCGCACGCTCGAGCGCTGCAGGAGTTCCCACAGCGTGGCCAGCGTGTCGGAGGCCGAAGGCAGCAGGCGCGGGTTGACCATGCCGGTCCGCGACAGCAATTCCCACGCCGCGAACACCGCCACCACGATGACGATGCGCGCCACCTTTATCCCGAGCGATCCGGCCATCGCCTCTGCCTCAGAGCCTGGTCGCAACCGGCTTGAACTGGGTCGACACGATGTCGGCCGCAGGCACCAGATCCTTCATGCCGCCGAGTTTTGCCATATCAAGGGATAGTTGCAGCGCTTCGATGGTGTTGGGCGCGCCCATGTTGCCGTCGGTCTCGAGTTTCATGATGGTGTTCTCGTATTCCAGCGCGGCGATTTCCGGCGGGATCTCGTAGAGTTCGGCGATCAGCTTGACGGTCGCGTCCTTGTTGCCGCGCATGAAGGCCAGCGCGCCATACAGCGCATTCAGCGTCTTCTGCACCATTTCGGGCTTTTCTTGACAATATTTGTCGGGCGCGATCCAGCCGGCGGTGAGGCTCGGCGGCACGGCCGTGGCGTAGTCGATAATGGTGCGCGCCTCGCCGGATTTGGCGATCTGGAAGCTTAGCGGGGAATACACCACGGCGGCATCGACATTGCCGGCCAGCAGGTTCGGCACCAGGCCGCCGCCGCCGACGGGCACGCGGGTGAAGTCGATCTTCTTGTCCTGGATGGTCCACAGCGCCAGCAGGTCCGACCCGGAACCCGCCGACGTGATGGCGACCTTCTTGCCGTTCAAATCCTTGACGTCGAGCGTCGAATTCTTGAGCACCATCAATTGCCAGCCGAAATTGCCCATCGAAGCGTTGGCCACCACTTTCGACATCACGCCTTTCTTGCGGCCGGCAGCCGGCAGCGACGGCGCGTCGAGAATGACGTCGGCGGCGCCTGCCGCCATGGCCTCGAAGGTTTCCGCGCCCCCGCGATAGATCGTGAGTTCGGCGCTGATGCCTTCCTTCTCGAACAGTTTTTGCCGCGCCGCCGTTTCGGCGATGGTGGTCGGCCAATAGGTCTTGGTCGGAAGGCCGATGCGGACCTTGTCCGCGGCTTTCGCTGTCCCCGGCAGGACAAGGGCGGTCGATGCGGCCATGGTCGCCAGCAACTGGCGGCGTGAGATGTTCATTTGGCGTTTCCTCTGTTTTTTCTTTGTGAGTTGGTTTGGAGTCTTTGCGCTCCTCGGTTCAAACGGTCGCCGATACCTCCGAAATCCGGGGAGCGGCGAGTTCGACGAATTGCATGGTCGTCAGGAAGTGTTTTGTCAGCGCGGCCACGGCGGCGTCGGCATCGCATCCGACCACGGCATGGACCACCGCGGCATGTTCGGCCTCGACGTCCCGGGATTTTCCGGTTTCGCGGATCGATAGCCGGCGATAGCGTTCGCTTTGTTCATGCAGGATATCGCGGAAGCCGAGCAGCCAGTGTGAGCCGCAGGCATTCACCAGCGCGCGGTGGAAAATTCGATGCCGCACGATCCACACCTCGTTGTGCTTCATCGGGTCGTCGGGATCACGCTGCGGAACGGCGCAAAGTGCCGCGAAGGAGGATTCCACCGAATTGAGCCAGGCCTGATCGCCGCGCTCGATCGAGCGGCGCAGCGCAAGGCCCTCGATGTCGATGCGGGTGCGCGTGACGTCTTCGAGGTCGGCCGGCGACACCGGGCTGACACGGAAGCCGCGCTGGTCGGAAGCCTGCACCAGCCCGTCGGCGACCAGCCGCGACAGCGCTTCGCGCACCGCCGCCAGGCTCACCGAAAACTGTTTTGCGAGGCCCGCGATGTGAAGTTTCTGGCCGGGGATCAGGCGGGCGGAAAGGATGTCAGCGCGCAGACGCTCCAGCACGGCCGAGGTCAGGCTCCGCGGCCCGCCCCCTCCCTGCACGTCAAAACCGAACGCAATACTCTCCATGGCGGCGAAGGTTGGCAGGCCAAAGAACAATCGTCAATCGAAAATCGATTTTTTAGGGGCGCGTTGAGGGATACCGAACGTACGGAAATCACAGTCAAATGTTTGGCGGTATGCGCTACAGCCTTCGCACCAAATCGGACGTAATTTCGCCGATGCTGCGGATGCCGAGCAGGGCCATGTCGCGGTCGACCTCGTCCCGGAGCAACGTGAGGGCGCGCTGCACGCCGGCTTCGCCGGCGATGACGGCGGCATA
>NZ_JADGRI010000064.1 GCF_017881085.1 Bradyrhizobium sp. | reverse complement strand
AGCCAGGGGCCCTGGATGACGTCGGCGAAGCCCGGATAGTTTTCCACGTCGGTGGTGATGGTGAGCTGGCCGCCGGGCTGGATGCCCTGGAGCAGCACGGGTTCAAGCATCGCGCGCGCGGCGTAGATCGCAGCGGTGTAACCGGCCGGGCCGGAACCGATGATGACGACCTTGGCGTGGATGGGGGCAGGCATGGGGCAGATCCCTCTCTTAAGGGAATTTGGTCAGCGCTTAGGCGGAATGCGCCCGGAAAGGCATCCCAACGGCGCCGAAAGTGTCAGATCCAAGTCTAGGGCATCTGGCGAGCTATGCAAGAATTGCAATCCATATCCGCGAATTTTCCCCATAGCTGCGATAAATGGCGCAGCGCACGCGCAATAAAATTGCGCAAGGCGCGTCAGCTGCGCTAAGACTATTGCCGATATTACCCGCAAACTCTGTCAGCCCAGGACCTGGACCCGCGTGTCGAAGAATCTTGACGAGATCGACCTCAAAATCCTCAGCGAAATCCAGGCCGACGGCCGAATCACCAACGTGGAACTGGCCAAGCGAGTCGGGATTTCGCCGCCGCCCTGCCTGCGCCGGGTGCGGGCGCTGGAGGAAGAAGGTTACATCCAGGGCTATCGCGGTCTTCTGGATCCGCGCCGGCTCGGCTTCGACGTCACGGTGTTCGCTTCGGTGCATCTGTCGAGCCAGGCCGATGCCGACCTGCGCGCGTTCGAGGAGTTCGTGCGCGCCGAGCCGCTGGTGCGGGAATGCTGGATGCTGTCGGGCGAGGTCGATTTCATCCTGAAATGCGTGGCGCCCGACATGGCGACGTTTCAGGAATTCGTCACCCATCTGACGGCGGCACCCCATGTGCGCAATGTCAGGACGTCGCTGGTCCTGCACAATTCCAAATACGAGGCCGCGGTGCCGCTGGATTTGAAAGTACCGGGGTGAGGTGAGGAGTCATTCCGGGGGCGATGCGCAGCGTCGAATGCGGAAGCTCGAGATTCCCAGATGCGCAATTGCGCATCGGAGGTTCGCGTCTTCGACGCGCCCCGGAATGACGGTTGGTCGATCAGCCGCCGCTCGCCCTAGCTCTTCTTGCGCAGCATCGCATCGACGCTCAGCGGCCCGCCGCCGGCGCAGGCCAGGAAGAGACACGAAAAGCAGAACATGATCGCAAGGTTGCCGCCGTTCAGCAGCGGAATGAAGTTCTTCGGGAAATGCTCGATGAAATAGGCGAAGGCCATTTCACCGGACAGGATGAAGGCCGCGAGCCGCGAAAACAGGCCGACGAGCAGGAGTCCGCCCAGAACCAGTTCGAACATGCCGGCTACACCGAACAGCGAAAACGCCTGCACTTTTTCGAACGCCGTCCCCGCCGGAAATTTCAAAAGCTTCGCCACGCCGAACTGGAACATCAGCAGCGCGGTCACGATGCGGAAGATGCTGAGAATCATTGGCTCCCCAGCAGCCAGCAGTTTGTCGATCTTGTCCATGGTCGTCCCCCTTATTTCCGCTTCATGGTGGCGTCGAGGCTCCACGGCCCGGCGCCCGCGGTCGACAGATACAGACAGGCGAAACAGTAGATGATCGCCAGCGTGCCGCCGTTGATCAGCGGGAAGAAGCTCCTGGGCGCGTGCACCATGAAATAGGCGACCGCCATTTCACCAGAGAGAATGAAAGCCGCGGGCTGCGTCCAAAGGCCGATGATCAGCAACGCGCCGCCGATCAGCTCGATGAAGCCGGCGGCACCAAGCAGCGACAACGGTTGCAGATTGGCGAAGGAGGGAACTACCGGAAATCCGATGAGCTTGGCCGTGCCGTGTTCGATGATCATCAATCCCGTGATGACGCGCAGCACGCTCAGGGCGCGCGGCGTCCATGCCGCGAGGGCTTCTGTCATTGTCGTATCCCCAAAAAATTTTCGACGCATTCGGTCGTATAGCGGAGCGACGCCGAGCGGAAGCATGTCGTCAAAATAAAATCGGCGGCGTATCGCAAAGCAGCAATGGAATAAAGGCGCTCGAAAAGTGTTTGCCCGGCTCTGCATGATCATGCCGAAAACGTGCGGGCCGGGAGATTGTCCCGGCCCCGCGGTTTCAACACGCAGTCGCTAAATTCGGGCTGCCGTCTCAGCGCCACTCGACCTTGGTGATCTCGTAGGCCTTGGGACCGCCGGGCGCCATGACTTCGACCGACGTCCCCTTCTTCTTGCCGATCAGCGCACGCGCAAGCGGCGAGGTGATGGAAATGCGGCCCTTCTTGGCGTCAGCTTCAGGCTCGCCGACGATCTGCCACACCGCCTTCTTGTCGGTGTCCTCGTCGATCAACGTCACGGTCGCGCCGAACATGATTGTGTCGCCGGAGAGCTTGGAGATGTCGATGATGTCGGCGCGCGCCAGCTTGTCTTCGAGCTCGGCGATCCGGCCTTCATTGTGCGACTGCTCTTCCTTCGCGGCGTGATACTCCGCGTTTTCCGAAAGGTCGCCATGCGAGCGCGCCTCGGCGATATGCTCGATGATGCGCGGACGGTCCACTGACTGGCGCTGCTTCAATTCGACCTCAAGGGCGGCATAGCCGCCGGCGGTCATCGGAACCTTTTCCATCATTTCTCTTGTCCTTCGATCGCGCGAGCCGCCTGAGGGCACGCGCGAGACGTTTTTCAGATTGCAATTTCGGGGCGACCGGCGCCGAAACAGAACACCCGCATGGCCGGTGAGTTCCAGCCAGGCCTGCTTTATTGCCAATCGGTTAACGGGCGCGCAGGCCCGTTAAGGATCAGGATTCGGAAGAAAAATAACTCTGGAGCGTGCGGACCTCAAGGTCCCCGCCCAGATAGGCGCGGATGCCCTGCGCGGCCGCCACGGCACCCGAAAGAGTGGTGTAATATGGTACTTTATGCAAGAGGGCAGCTCGCCGCAACGAGCGGCTGTCGGCCAGCGCCTGCGGCCCTTCGGTGGTATTGAAAACCAGCTGGATGTCGCCGTTCATGATGGCGTCGACGATATGCGGCCGTCCCTCCAGCACCTTGTTCACTTTTTCGGTCGGCACCCCGAAATCGGCCAGGAAGCGCTGCGTCCCGGAGGTGGCCATCACCTTGAAGCCGACCGCGGACAACAGCCGCACCGCTTCCGCGATCCGGGTCTTGTCGATGTCGCGGACCGATACGAACACGGTGCCCTTGCGCGGCACGCGGGTGCCGCCGCCGAGCTGGCTCTTGGCAAAGGCGATTTCGAACGAGCGGTCGATGCCCATCACCTCGCCGGTCGAGCGCATCTCCGGGCCGAGCACGGTATCGACGCCGGGGAAGCGGGCGAACGGGAATACCGATTCCTTGACGCCGACATGGCCGAGCTTGCGCTTCTTCAGATTGAAGTCCGCGAGCTTCTCGCCGGCCATCAGCCGGGCCGCGATCTTCGCCACCGGCATGCCGATCACTTTCGCGACGAACGGCACCGTGCGCGAGGCGCGCGGATTGACCTCGAGCACGTAGATGTCGCCGTCCTTGATTGCGTATTGCACGTTCATCAGTCCGACGACGTCGAGCCCGAGCGCCAGCTCCCGGGTCTGCCGCTCCAGCTCGGAAATCATCGCCGCGTCGAGCGAATGCGGCGGCAGCGAGCAGGCGCTGTCGCCGGAGTGAATGCCGGCTTCCTCGATATGCTCCATGATGCCGACGATGAAGGTATCCTTGCCGTCGGAAAGGCAGTCGACGTCGATCTCAGTGGCGTCGGACAGATAGCGGTCGAACAGAAGCGGATTGGTGCCGAGCACGGTATTGATCTGTCCGGTCTTGTCGTTCGGATAACGCGCCTTGACGTCGCCGGGCACCAGTTCCGGCAAGGTGCCGAGCAGGTAATCGCCGAGCTGGCTTTCCTCGCGGATGATCTGCATCGCGCGGCCGCCGAGCACGTAGGACGGACGCACCACCAGCGGCAATCCGAGATCGGCGGCCACCAGCCGCGCCTGCTCGACCGAATAGGCAATGCCGTTCTTCGGCTGCTTCAGACGCAATTTGTCGAGCACGCGCTTGAAGCGGTCGCGGTCTTCGGCGAGATCGATGGCGTCGGGCGAGGTGCCGAGGATCGGCACATTGGCCGCTTCCAGCGCGCGCGCGAGTTTTAGCGGCGTCTGGCCGCCGAACTGCACGATCACGCCGTGCAGGGTGCCGTTCTGCCGTTCGGTGGTGATGATTTCGAGGACGTCTTCCGCGGTGAGCGGCTCGAAATACAGCCGGTCGGCGGTGTCGTAGTCGGTCGACACCGTTTCCGGGTTGCAGTTGATCATGATGGTTTCGTAGCCGGCGTCGTGCAGCGCGAAGCAGGCGTGGCAGCAGCAATAGTCGAACTCGATGCCCTGGCCGATGCGGTTGGGGCCGCCGCCGAGAATGATGACCTTCTTCTTGTCAGACGGCGCGCTCTCGTCGGCGAGCGAGCCTGCGAACGGCGATTCATAGGTCGAATACATGTAGGCGGTGGGGGAAGCGAACTCCGCTGCGCAGGTGTCGATGCGCTTGAACACCGGGCGAACCCCGAGCGCGTGGCGCTTGGCCGTGATTTCGGCCTCGGTTGTCTCCGCCAGCACCGCCAGCCGCGCGTCGGAAAAGCCCATTGCCTTCAGGGTCCGCATGCCGAACGCATTTCCCGGCAGGCCGTTTTCCTTGATCTTGCGCTCCATATCGACGATGCCGCGCATCTCCGCGAGGAACCATGGATCGATCTTGCACGAGGTGAAGATTTCTTCGTTGCTCCAGCCGAGTCGCATCGCCTGCGCCACCTGCAGCAGACGGTTCGGCGTCGGCGTGCCCAGGGCCGCGCGGATCGCGTTCTTGTCGTCGCTGCGGCCGAGCCCTTCGATCTCGATCTCGTCGAGCCCGGTGAGGCCGGTTTCCAGTCCGCGCAGCGCCTTCTGCAGGCTTTCCTGAAACGTGCGGCCGATCGCCATCACCTCGCCGACCGATTTCATCGAAGTGGTCAGCGTGGTCGAGGCGCCGGGGAATTTTTCAAATGCAAAGCGCGGAATTTTTGTGACGACATAATCGATGGTCGGCTCGAACGAGGCCGGCGTCGCCCCGCCGGTAATGTCGTTGGCGATCTCGTCCAGCGTGTAGCCGACTGCGAGCTTGGCGGCGACTTTTGCGATCGGAAAGCCGGTGGCCTTCGAGGCCAGTGCCGAGGAGCGCGACACCCGCGGGTTCATCTCGATCACGACCATGCGGCCGTCGGCCGGGTTGACGCCGAACTGCACGTTGGAGCCGCCGGTCTCCACGCCGATCTCGCGCAGCACCGCCAGCGAGGCGTCGCGCATGATCTGGTATTCCTTGTCGGTCAGGGTCAGCGCCGGCGCCACCGTGATGGAATCGCCGGTGTGCACGCCCATCGGATCGAGGTTCTCGATCGAGCAGATGATGATGCAATTATCTTTCTTGTCGCGCACCACCTCCATCTCGAACTCTTTCCACCCCAACACCGATTCCTCGATCAGGACTTCGTCGGTGGGGGAGGCGTCGATGCCGCGCTCGACGATCTCGATGAACTCGGCCTTGGTATAGGCGATGCCGCCGCCGGTGCCGCCCATGGTGAAGGAGGGCCGGATGATGGCGGGCAACCCGATGTCGTCGAGCGCGCGCAGCGCGTCGGGCAGGTTCTTGATCTGCAGCGAGCGCGGGGTTTCCAGCCCGATTCTGGTCATGGCCTCGCGGAAGCGGCCGCGGTCCTCGGCCTTGTCGATGGCGTCGGCGGTGGCGCCGATCATCTCGACGTCGAATTTTGTCAATGTGCCCTGTTTGCGCAAGGATAGCGCGCAATTCAGCGCGGTCTGGCCGCCCATGGTCGGCAGTAGCGCAAAGCCGCCGGGGACGACATTGCGCTCCTTCTCGATGATCTTGGCGACGATCTCCGGCGTGATCGGTTCGATATAGGTGGCGTCCGCCAGTTCCGGATCGGTCATGATGGTGGCCGGATTGGAATTGACGAGAACGATGCGGTAGCCCTCTTCCTTCAGGGTTTTCACCGCCTGGGTGCCGGAATAGTCGAATTCGCAGGCCTGGCCGATCACGATGGGGCCGGCGCCGATGATCAGGATGGTGGAGATGTCGGTTCTTTTAGGCATCAAGTCTCGCGGACAGGGAAACGGGGAATTGGGCACAAAAAAAGGGCGCGCCTACCGCGCGTCCCTCAAACCCGGCGCTTGGGATCAACCTCGCGCGCGGGTGGTCTTTAGACCAGATTTCGCAGCCGCGAAAGGGTATTAAAGCCCCAATCAACCGGCATTTTGGCCCGCCTTCGCTCTGACGAGCTCCCGCCTTCGCTCTTCGAGCTACGGTGTGGCAAGCCCTCTAAGGCGCCCGGCTGGCCTGCCGAGCCGAAGCCGCGAGAGCAGCGAAGGCTGGAGGCCCGGCCTGGATTTGAACCAGGATAAAGAGCGATGCACTGCTCTCGCGTCGACGCATTCCGCCACCGGGCCGCAGCAATCATTGCCGATCACGCCGCAGTGAGCCACGCTTGTCGGTTATTAACCCTAACCCGCCGGAGGTAGGCTCAGCGCATGCCGGGCCACGAAGGTCATCCGCCACGGATTGTGCCCGATGTTGGAATGGGCGCGGGAGGCGGTGAATCCCGCTGCCGCCAGTTTTGCCACTAACTCGGCCTCGCTGTAGCGCTGCAGCCCGACCTTGGTGCGCAATTGCCGGTAATCCGACAGCGCGGTGGCGACCAGCCCGATCAGGGCGTCCCTGAGGAAGCCGTGCCTGGCCGCGAACTGCAGCAGCGCGATCACGTCCCTGCCCATACCCACTTCCGGGCGCAGGATGTCGCCCACCACCAGCCGGCCGCCGGGCTTCAACAGCCGCTTGATCACCGTAAACGCCGCATCGAGCTCAGCCGGGGTCATGTACTGGGCAACCGAATTCATCACCACCAGGTCGACGGACTTCTCCGCCATCTTCCGCAAGTCATCGAGCGAACGCACCCGGATCTTGGTATTGGGCGCAAAGCGGGCGATCAGCCGGCCGCGCACGCCGGGCGCAGGCTCGGCCAGGATGAGCTGGCCGCAGGCCTCCGCGACCTTGGTCGCGGAAAGCGCCTCGCCGCAGGCATAATCCAGTACCACCGCATCGGGCGCGGCGATGTAGCCGATAATGTCCTTGGCGATCAGCTGGAAATGCAGGTCGCGATGCAGCCTGCTCGCATAAATTGTATGCGTGGAATCGTAATAATCGATCCAGTCGTCCATATCGCGAGGGGTCCGGTAAAACGGGTTCCGGCAGGGGAACCGCCGGGAAGCTGATGCGTTAGAGGGTCCGGCGGCCGGTGTCCATGCCGTCAATTCGTCCGGTTTCCTAACAGGAAGGTGCATCGTGAGCAAAGCCAAGTCCGACAAAGTTTCCCCTGACCTCGATACGCCCACCGATCTGCCGCAAGCCGCGGTGGACAAGATATCGGCGGCGCTCAACACGCTCCTGGCCGACGCCTTCGCACTCTATTTGAAGACCAAGAATTTCCACTGGCATGTCTCAGGTCGGCATTTCCGCGATTATCATCTAATGCTCGACGAGCAATCTGACGCAATCTTCGCCACCACCGACCAATTGGCCGAGCGGGTGCGCAAGCTCGGTGGCATCACGTTGCGTTCGATCGGGCAGATCTCGAAATTGCAGTCCATCAAGGACAACAACGAGAACTACGTGCCGCCGCGCGAGATGCTGCGCGAATTGATGGAAGACAACAAGCACGTGGCGGCCGCGATGCGCAAAGCCCACAAGCTCGCCGATGACAACGAGGATTCCGGCACCGCCGGATTGCTGGAAACCTTCATCGACGAAACCGAGCGCCGCACCTGGTTCCTGTTCGAAGCGAGCCGCCAGGAAGGCAGCAACGCAACTTAGGCGCTCCGTCATTGCCTGCGACGGACGAACGCGAAGCATTCGGGTGCGCATTTGCGCGACCCGATAGCTCGCAATGAAGGGCCGCTTGCTGATCCCCGAACCGATGGTCGGCCGCGGCTATTTCGCCGGATTACGTTGCAGCCAGCCCAGCAGCTTGCCGAACTCCGCTGACATCGTCGTGTCGGACTGCGAAAGCTCGGTTTCGCGGCCTTCGTCCTGGATGGTAATCCGGTAGCTCATTTCATCTCGCGCCTTTCCGGAGATGGCGGCACGGGGAGGCGCGGAACTGGCCGCGGCCACAAGGCTCTTGAGCTCCGCGGCCCTGGAGTCGTCCAGTGCTGCGGAGTCGATGACCTGCGGCGCGCGCTGCAGATTGATGCCCGCCGCTTGACCGCCATGCTGGGCGAGAATGACTTTCATGCCACCCTATCTAGGAGGCGGTCGGGACCGAAGCAATCCCGGCTCCGGCCCTGCCGGTCCGACCGCTGGAGCCCCGTTTCGTCAGAAACGAAACGCGGCTCTAGATTCTTGATTTGACGCGTTTTCTTGACGCGAACCGGTCTCCACTTCGCTTGAAGACGCCCTAATGCGGCTTGCTTCTCAGGCTTGCAACTTCCTTCGTGAGCGCCGCGAGCTGGCCCGACATCTGCTCGATCTTGCGCGCGACTTCCGCCCCATCCTCGTCCCGACCATTACCCATTGCCGCCACCGGCTGCCGCCGCATGCGCGCCGTCGTTCCCGACAAAGCGCGGACGCCGCTGATGCGGATGCCGACTTCCTTCCAGGCCGACAACACCGCCTGCTGCTCCGCGCTCTGCGATCCGTAGAGCTGGCCCGCCTTGAGGTAGGTGGTGTCGGCGAATTCCTGGAAGTTCGTCGTCGGTGTCGATGCCTGGAGCGACGTGTACCAGATGTGTCCCGGCGCTTCCCAGGCAAATCCGCCGATGCCGATGGCGGTGAGGTAGAAGGCCCGGTTCGGAATCCCCGAATTGATGTGAACGCCGCCATTGTCGCCGTCATCGGTGTCGGGCAGGTTCACGTATTTGCTCATGTTGTCGGGTTGGGGGTCCCGTCCCAGGGTAGGATTGTTGTAGGCCTTGCCCGGTTCCCTCATCGATCGCAACGCATCGCCGCCGATATCCGGGGTGAAGACTTCAGCGCCGATCAGCCAGTCCGCCTGGTCCGCCGTTTGCTTGCCGGCCCATTGCTTGACCAGCGAACCGAAAACGTCGGAAATCGATTCGTTCAACGCCCCCGACTGGTTGTGATATTCCAGTCCGGCGGTGAGTTCGGTGACCCCGTGGGTCAGCTCGTGCGCGATGACGTCGAGCGATTTCGTAAAGTCGGTGAAGAGCACGCCATCTCCATCGCCGAAAATCATCTCGCTGCCATCCCAGAACGCGTTGTTATAGGCGGCGCCGTAGTGAACGTAGCCGTTCAGGGCCATGCCGTGGCCGTCCAGCGAGTCCCGATCGAAGATCTCCTTGTAGAACTCGCGCGTATTTCCCAATCCCGAAAACGCGCGGTTCACTGAATCATCGCTCGAGGTTGGGCCATCCTCGGAGCGGGCTGCCGTCGCCGACGGGAGATTTGTGCTGTTCGCGCAGTCAAATATTGTTCGCCGGCCTTGCGACGAAGCCGCTGCTGCGAACCCGACGAGACCGCGAACGTTCCGCTCACCGCGAAGGCGCGATGTCGCCAGCAGGGTTCGCAGCGCGGCGTCGCGAACCTTGCCGTCCGGATTGTCGAGCAGTTTCTTCAGGATGTGGGGCGGGGTGATGCAGTTGATACAACGACAACGGTTCGCCATGGCAAAAACCTCCACAATGAATACACGGGCAATGACAAAAAGAAAAAATTGGACGCAAGTAATAGTGCGGAAAATTATCTACCTTGGGTAGATCGCGTCAAGCGCAAATCAATTCGTGCGCGGACCAGAGCGATCAATCCGAAGTTACTTGCCGGCATCGCCCGTCGAAGGGTCAGTCTCTCTTCCATAAACGGATCAACGGTCCTCGTTCCCCCATTACCGGATCGCTCTTCGGCAGTTTCACTTCCGGGATCGTCTGCAGCGCCTTGCGATGGTTTTCCGGCGTCGGCCGCGTGACGTGCATCTTCGCGCCGGGCGGATAGGCGCCGACCACGGAAAAATCAGGGCTCGACGACAGGCATTGATGGCCGGTGCCGGCGGGCAATATGGCGACGTCGCCGGCGGAAATTTCAAATTCCTTGCCGCGGTCGCCGCCGAAGCGCACCCTTGCATGGCCGCGTGCGATGCCGAGCGCTTCATGCACCGTGGCGTGGTAGTGCAGATAATCGTAGACGCCGTTGCGCCACATATCGCCCCACCCATGGGCGCCGAACAGGCCTTCGATGGTTTTTTCCGGGTGCGCGTTGGCGACATCGATCGCGCCCTTGTAGATCAGAAACGGCATCGGGTTGTTGGGGACAAGGCCGTCGTCTTCGAAGACCAAGGTGAGGGGTTCGAGGTCCGCGCTGACGACCGACATGGCAATGCTCCCGCGCTCAGGGTTAGGCGCTGAAACAACCGATGTCAGCGGCTCACGTTCCCGGCGTTCCCCTGGGGATTTCAAATACCAGGCAGGTTGTGGTGGCGTGCGCCAGCAGGCGGCCTTTGCGGTCCGTGATGCGCGCTTCGGCGGTGGCGGCGCGGCGGCCGACATTGAGAATGCGGCCCTCCGAGCGCACCGGGCCGGTATCCTTGGTCATGCCCCTGACAAAACTGATCTTGAATTCCAGCGTGGTGTAGCCGGTGCCCGGCGGCAGCATGGAGTGCACGGCGAGCCCCATCGCGGAATCCAGCAAGGTCGCGGCATAGCCGCCGTGCACCGAGCCGATCGGATTGTAATGCCGGAAGCCGGGGATGCTGTGGAACACCACGACGCCCGGCTCGGCCGTGGAATCGAAAGGCTCGATGGTCTGCATGATCGGCGGCGAGGGCAGCGTCCCATCGAAAATGGCGCGGACGAAATCGACCCCCGCCATGTCGGCCATCACTTCGGTCGGCGTCACGCCGTATTCGATTTTGGGGGCGGTCTGGTCGTCCATGAAAAGTCCCGGGCGGCTATGATGATGGTTATCATACCAAGCGTCCGGTGACGAGACCAGCGGTTTTGACCACGCCATCCCTTGTCATGCCCGGATCCGGGCATCCATCACTCTTCGCACGAGAGATGGATTGCCGGATCAAGCCCGGCAACGACGACGAATTATGTGTGGAAATGCTTACGCGCTCTTCTTTGCCCGCATCAGATCGGCGAAACGCTTGAACAGGTAATGCGAGTCGCGCGGGCCGGGCGAGGCCTCGGGGTGGTACTGCACCGAGAATACCGGCCGGCCCTCGAGCTGGATGCCGCAATTGGAGCCGTCGAACAGCGAAATGTGGGTCTGCGTGGCGCCCTTCGGCAGCGTCGCCTGATCCACCGCAAAACCATGGTTCATCGAGGTGATCTCGACCTTGCCGGTGGTCTCGTCCTTGACCGGATGATTGGCGCCGTGATGGCCCTGATGCATCTTTTTCGTTTTGGCGCCGACGGCGAGCCCAAGCATCTGGTGGCCGAGGCAAATGCCGAAGGTGGGTGTGCCGGAATCGATTAGCCTCCTGATCACTGGCACCGCATATTCGCCGGTTGCGGCGGGATCGCCGGGGCCGTTCGACAGAAACACGCCGTCCGGCTTCATCGCCAGGATGTCTTCCGCCGAGGTGGTCGCCGGCACCACCGTGACCTTGCAGCCTTCGCCGGCGAGCAGCCGCAGGATGTTGCGCTTGATGCCGTAGTCGATGGCGACGACGTTGAACTCGGGCGCGGTCTGCCGGCCAAAACCCTGGCCCCACGCCCACGGCGTTTCGTCCCATGTAAAACGCTGGCCGGAGGTGACCATCGGCACCAAATCCATGCCTTCGAGGCCGGGCCACTCGCGGGCTTCCTCCTTCAGGCCGTGCAGGTCGAACTGGCCGTCTTTGGCGTGCGCGATCACGGCGTTGGGCATGCCCTTGGAGCGGATCAGCGCGGTCAGCGCTCGGGTGTCGATGCCGGATAGCCCGATGATGCCGCGCGCCTTCAGCCAGGAATCGAGATGGCGCGTGGCGCGGTAGTTCGAGGCGTCGGTGATGGCCGCACGCAGGATCACGCCGCGCGCGCCCGGCGTCGCCGCCATGTTCACCGTCTCGATATCCTCGTCGTTGGTGCCGACGTTCCCGATATGCGGGAAGGTGAAGGTGATGAGCTGTCCGGCATAGGAGGGATCGGTGAGGATCTCCTCATATCCGGTCATCGCGGTGTTGAAGCAGACTTCCCCGACTGCCTGGCCTTCCGCGCCGAGGCCGAAGCCTTCCAGCACGGTGCCGTCGGCAAGCACGAGGAGCGCGGTCGGTTTGTGATCCGGCCAGGCTGAGGCGTTTTCCGGTATGGTCATGAGCGCATTACATAGTCTTCGCAGGCAGTGGCGTCAAAGCCGCAAGTCATGGATTCACATGCGGTTTGCGCATATTTGACAGGCCGCAACGGGCTTCTAAGCTGCCGCGCGCCGCCATCCGCTGATTTTCATGAAGATTTGCCGCTTCCGGAGCCGTGCATGGACAATACGATGCCGATTTTGCTGGTTCCCGGTCTCGGCGGCTCGCCTCGGATCTATGCCCCGGTTGAGCCTGCGCTGTGGCGATACGGCCCGGTGACCATCGCCAACCACGTCCGCGACGACAATATGGGCGCGATCGCGCGGCGGATTCTCGCCGAAGCGCCGCCGCGTTTTGTCCTCGCCGGGCATTCGATGGGCGGCTACATCGCCTTCGAGATCGTCCGCCAGGCCCCGGACCGGGTGGCCAAACTGGCGCTGCTCAACACCCAGGCGCGGCCCGATACGCCGGAGGCGACCACCCGCCGCCGCGGTCAGATCGCGCGGGTGCAAGCGGGCGAATACCACGCCGTGCTCGATGAGCTCTTTCCCGGCTTCGTGCATCCGTCGCGGCGCGACGATGCTTTTCTGCGCAAGCTCGTGCACGACATGGGCGACGATATCGGGGCCGAGGCTTTCGTGCACCAGCAGACCGCGATCATGGGCCGGGCGGACTCGCGGCCGACGCTGGCCTGGATCCGGTGTCCGACCCTGGTGCTGACGGGGGACGAGGACACCACCATCCCGAATGCGCTGTCGAAGGAGATGGCCGACGGCATTCACGGCGCGAAGCTTGTGATCCTCCCCGATTGCGGTCACCTGTCGCAGCCGGAGCAGCCGGAAGCCGTGGCGGCCGCTTTGGTCGAATGGCTGCGGAACTAGAGTTGTCTGAATGCCGCGAACGGCCTAGATCAGGGCCTTGAAGGAACTGCGAGGACAGAACGATGCTGCGCGACGACATCAACAACGCGGTCAAGGACGCGATGCGGGCCAAGGACGAGCGCAAGCTCTCTACGTTGCGCATGGTCAATTCGACCATCAAGAACGCCGACATCGCCGCGCGCGGGGAAGGCAAGCCGCCGCTGTCCGACGCCGATCTGCTCGGCGTATTCCAGAAAATGATAAAACAGCGCCAGGAATCCGTCGAACTCTACGACAAGGGCGGCCGCGCCGAACTCGCCGCAGGGGAGCGCGACGAAATCGCGATCATCTCCGCCTACTTGCCGAAGCAGATGTCGGAGGACGACGTCAAGGCGGCGATCTCGGCCGCGATCGCCGAGACCAATGCGGCCGGCATGAAGGACATGGGCAAGGTGATCGGCGTGTTGAAAGCGAAATACGCCGGGCAAATGGATTTTGCCAAAGCCAGCGGCCTGGTGAAGGCGGCGCTGACGGGATGAACCCAAATTCGACGTCGTCTCGCCGAACGCCGGTACCCATGCGCCGCGGCCCCGACGTTAACGGCAGGTGTCAGTTGCCCTCCTTTGTGGCGCATCAGGGCTGCGGGGACGGGACCCGGCGTTCGCAGGGACGACGCTACAGTTGGCAAGATGTGAAAATCTGAAAGCCGCGCTCGCATGCTTACCGAAGCCTCCAGCTACGACGACCTCTACCGCGATTTTCGTTGGGACATCCCGGCGCGCTTCAACATCGCGACCGCGTGCTGCGACCGCCATGCCGATGGTACCGACCGGCTCGCGATGATCTATGTCGATGAAGACGGCGGCGCGAAACGGCATTCGTTCGACGCTGTCAGCGACGCCTCTCGCCGTTTCGCCAATGTGTTGAAGGCTGATGGTCTTGAGCGTGGCGATCGCGTCGCCGTGTTTCTGTCGCAGTCGCTGGAACTGCCGATTGCGCATATGGCGGCGTTCCGCTCCGGAATGGTGTCGATTCCGCTGTTTGCGCTGTTCGGCGAGGATGCGCTCGAATTCCGGCTGTCGAACTCCGGTGCCAGGGCGATTGTCACCGATGAGGCCGGGTGGGGGAAGCTCGCCAAGATCCGCGACCGGCTTCCGGACCTCGAGAACATCTATGTGATCGGCGACGGCGCGCCGGCCGGGACAAAGCCGTTCTGGCCGCAGATCAAGGCGGCCTCCGCGGAGTTCGCCACCGTTGACACGTCGGCCGACGATGCGGCGCTGATCATTTACACCTCGGGCACCACGGGAAATCCGAAGGGCGCGCTGCACGCCCATCGCGTGGTGCTCGGCCATTTGCCCAATGTCGAGATGTGTCACGACTTCCTGCCCAAGCCCGGCGATCTGATGTGGACGCCGGCCGACTGGGCCTGGATCGGCGGGCTCATCAACGCGCTGTTCGCCGCGTGGTATCACGCCGTGCCGATCGTCGGCCACCGTGCGCGAAAATTCGAGCCGCAGGCGGCGATGCAGATGATGGCCGATTACGGCATCCGCAATGTGTTCCTGCCGCCGACGGCGCTGAAGCTGATGCGGCAGGCCGACGTCAGGCACGCGGGCGTCAGGTTGCGCAGCATCTTTACCGGCGGCGAGTCGCTCGGCGGCGAGTTGCTCGGCTGGGTGCGCGCGACCTTCGGCATCGATGCGCATGAAGTATTCGGCCAGACCGAGTGCAATCTCGTGATCGGCAGCAACGCGAGACTATTTCCGATCCGGCCCGGTTCGATGGGCAAGGCCACGCCCGGTTTCGATGTGCGCATCGTCAACGAGAAGGCCGAGGAATTGCCGCGCGGCCAGCGCGGCATCATCGCCGTGCGCCAGCCCAACCCCTGCACCATGATCGAATACTGGCGTAACCCGGATGCCACCGCGAAAAAATACGTTGGGGATTACCTGCTGACCGGCGATCTCGGCGTCCAGGATGAGGATGGCTATTTCTGGTATGTCAGCCGCGAGGACGACGTCATCACCACCGCCGGCTATCGCGTCGGGCCCTCGGAAATCGAGCACACGCTCCTGAAACATCCGGCGGTGGCGCTGTCGGCGGTGGTCGGCATTCCCGATCCGATCCGCACCGAATCGATCAAGGCCTGGATCGTGCTGCGCCCGGGCTTTGCGCCGAGCGATGCGCTGGCGCGCGAGATCCAGGATTTCGTCAAGGTGCAGCTCGCCGCGCACGAATATCCGCGCTTCGTGCAGTTCACCGACACCCTGCCGATGACCGGGACCGGCAAGGTGCTGCGGCGGGAGCTGCGGACGCTGGGGTAGCTCTTCTCATCTCTCCCCCTCGTGGGGTCGAGACGCCACAGAAGGAGCTGTGCGAGCTGATCGGCGCCGTTACTTCATCGCACCAGCACGTTCCTGAACTGCCAGGGGTCCGACGTGTCGATGTCTTCCGGAAACAGTCCGGGGCGGTCGCTCAGCGGCGTCCAGTCGGTATAGAAGCCTTTCACCGGGCCGAGATACGGCGTCTGGATCTCGAGGCAGCGGCGGAAGTCCATCTCGTCGGCCTCGACGATCCCGGCGGTCGGATTTTCCAGCGCCCACACCATGCCGGCCAGCACGGCGGACGACACCTGCATGCCGGTGGCGTTCTGGTACGGACAAATCCGCCGCGTTTCCTCGATCGAGAGCTGCGAGCCGTACCAATAGGCGTTCTTGCCGTGGCCGTAGAGCAGCACGCCGAGTTCGTCGATGCCGTCCTCGATCTCGTTCTCGTCCAGGATGTGCCATTTCGACTGCATCTTGCCGGTGGCGCCGAACATCTCGTGCAGCGACAGCACCGCGTCGTTGGCCGGGTGATAGGCGTAGTGGCAGGTCGGGCGGTAGATCACATTGCCGCCGTCGCGCACCGTGAAATAATCGGCGATCGAGATCGACTCGTTGTGGGTGACGAGAAAGCCGTATTGCGCGCCCGGCGTCGGGCACCAGGAGCGCACCCGGGTATTTGCGCCGGGCTGCAGCAGATAGATCGCCGCCCCGCAGCCGTCATGATGGGTGCGGCCATTGTCCGGCATCCACTTTTCGTGGGTACCCCAGCCGAGCTCGGCCGGCTGCATGCCCTCGGACACAAAACCTTCCACCGACCAGGTGTTGACGAATACGTTCATCGGCTTCGGCTTCTTGGAGCGCTGGGTGTCGCGTTCGGCGATGTGGATGCCCTTGACGCCGAGCTTGTGGGCGAGTTGGCCCCAACCCTCGCGGCTCTTCGGCTCGTTGAACGGAGTGTTGGTGTCGCGGGCGATGTCGAGCAACGCCTGCTTGACGAACCACGACACCATGCCGGGATTGGCGCCGCAGGTGGAGACGGCGGTGGTGCCGCCCGGGCTCTTGTGCTTGGCCGCCAGCAGGGTCTCGCGCAGCGCGTAGTTGGAGCGCTTTTCGGTACCGATATTCTTGTCGAAATAAAAGCCGAGCCACGGCTCAACCACGGTGTCGATGTAGAGCGCGCCGATCTCGCGGCACATGGTCATGATATCGACCGAGGAGGTGTCGACCGACAGGTTGACGCAAAAACCCTGGCCGCCGCCAGCGGTGAGCAGCGGCACCAGCACCTCGCGGTAATTGTCCCTGGTGATCGCCTGCTTGATGAAGCGCACGCCATGCTGCTTTGCCAGTTCTCCGTCCTCATGCGGATCGATGATCACGAAGCGCGATTTGTCGTAGGCGAAATGCCGCTCGATCAGCGGCAGGGTGCCTTTGCCGATCGAGCCGAAGCCGATCATGACAATGGGGCCGGAAATTTTCGCGTGGATTGGCGCGGGCGGGCTCATAAATGGGTCTCCAAAAATGGGATGGCGCGAATGGGGATCAGGCGGTGCGCCGCTTTGCGGTGACTTCGATCTCGACCTTCATCTCGGGCTTGTAGAGGCCCACGACGACCAGCAGCGTCGCCGCCGGTCGGATGTCGCCGAGAACCTCGCCGCAGACCGCGAAATGGGCGTCCGCGTCCTCAGGGCGCGTGATGTAATAGGTCGCGCGGACGATGTCGGCCATCGTGAAACCGCCTTCTTTCAAGGCGGCCTCGATGGTCTTGAAGCAGTTCCGTGACTGGCTCGTGACATCGGGCGGCATCGACATGGTCGCGTAGTCGTAGCCGGTGGTGCCGGCGACGAAAGCGAAATCGCCGTCGATCACCGCGCGGCTGTATCCGGCGGTCTTCTCGAAGGGGGAGCCGGTGGAAATCAGACGGCGTGGCATCAGGACCTCGATCTGGGAATTTCGAGCGGTTTACGGGCTTTTTGCCGGTGCGCGCAACCCCTCGCTATATCACTGGGGACGCTGTGTCACGTTGGGAGGCGGCGGCGCGGTCGAGCTCCATCGGCGCGCGAAGATGTCCCGGACGATCATGACTGCCAGCATGATCACGAGGATGGTCGTAATGGTCCGGGCGCGTGGGTTCGGGGCGTCGCGCGTGGTGGGCTGGTTGGCTGCCATGACATCAAGCGGCATGCGGGAGCGGCCGCGGCGCCCTGGCGCGACGAACCCTGATTTCCGGAACCGATGCGCCGGTCGGCGCGATCGTACCGCAGGCGCCGGCGAGCGCGCCTTCGCGCAACTCCAGCCCAAGCAGGCGATCGCGCTCGAACGGGCCGGGCAGCGACAGCTCGCCGATCTTGAGCGCGGAAAAGCCGAAGCGGGCATAATAGGGCGCGTCGCCGAGCAGGATCACCGCGCCGTGGCCGGCCGCCTTGGCAGTCGCCAGCGCGTGACGCATCAGCGCCGCTCCAACGCCGAGTTCGCGGCAGGAAGGGTCGACCGCCAGCGGGCCCAGCACCAGCGCCGGCACGCCGCCGGCGCTGACGTGCCACAACCGCAGCGTCCCCACCAGCCGGTTCTTCAGTCCATCCTGACGCACAACCGAGAAGGCGAGGCCTTCGGCGGGCGCGCGTCCGTCGCGCAGGCGCTGGCAGGTGCGCAGATGGCGGTTGGCGCCAAAGCAGGCATCGAGCAGCGTTTCACGGGCAGCGACGTCCGAGGCACGCTCCGCCCGGATCGCGAACGGAGCGGCGTCGGGGGTGAGGGCAGGTGGGGTCTTTCGCAAAGCAGTCATGGCACGTCAGTCCCCGCTTCCCGGCGGCGGCAAGCCGCGCGGTAGCGTTGTCGGTAACTCGCATGGTGGGGAAGGGAGCCGGCGGACCGGCTCCCGGGTTATCCTGGCCTGAAGGAGGCTACTTCAGATGTGGTAGGTCCGCAGCGGCGGAAAGCCGTTGAAGGCCACCGACGAGTAGGTCGACGTATAGGCGCCGGTGCCCTCGATCAGCAGCTTGTCGCCGATCTCGAGCGTCACCGGCAGCGGGTACGGCAACTTCTCGTACAGCACGTCGGCGGAATCGCAGGTCGGACCTGCGAGCACGCACGGCGTCATCTCCGCGCCGTCATGCGGGGTGCGGATCGCGTAGCGGATCGACTCGTCCATGGTCTCGGCGAGACCGCCGAACTTGCCGATGTCGAGATAGACCCAGCGTACCTCGTCCTCGTCGCTCTTCTTGGAGATCAGAACGACTTCGGTCTCGATGATGCCGGCATTGCCGACCATGCCGCGGCCCGGCTCGATGATGGTCTCCGGGATCTGGTTGCCGAAATGCTTGCGCAGCGCGCGGAAGATCGACCGGCCGTACTGCACGACCGGCGGCACGTCCTTGAGGTACTTGGTCGGGAATCCGCCGCCCATGTTGACCATGGACAGGTTGATGCCGCGCTCGGCGCAGTCGCGGAACACCGTCGAGGCCATCGCCAGCGCGCGGTCCCACGCCTTCACCTTGCGCTGCTGCGAACCGACATGGAAGGAGATGCCGTACGGCTCCAGCCCGAGGCGCTTGGCGAGGTCGAGCACGTCGACCGCCATCTCCGGATCGCAGCCGAACTTGCGCGACAGCGGCCATTCCGCGCCGGCGCAATCGTAGAGGATGCGGCAGAAAACCTTGGCGCCGGGGGCGGCGCGGGCGATCTTCTCGACTTCGGCGCTGCAATCGACCGAGAACAGGCGAATGCCGAGCGCGAAGGCGCGCGCGATGTCGCGTTCCTTCTTGATCGTGTTGCCATAGGAAACCCGCTCCGGCGACGCACCGGCGGCCAGCGCCATCTCGATCTCGGCGACCGAGGCGCAGTCGAAGCACGAGCCCATCGAGGCCAGGAGCGACAGCACTTCCGGTGCCGGGTTGGCTTTCACCGCGTAGAACACGCGGCTGTCCGGCAGCGCCTTGGAGAAGGTCTGGTAGTTGTCGCGCACGACTTCGAGGTCGACGACGAGACACGGCTCGACGTCCTGGCCCTCGTTACGGCGGTTGCGCAGGAATTCCTGAATACGTTCAGTCATAGTAGCACCCTCCCAAACGGCCCAGCGACGGGACACGTTCAAAAATGATCTCGGATCAAAGCGCTCCGGCCACTTCGCGCGATGGAGGCGCGACGGGGCCAAAAAGCTCAGACCGAATTGTGCTGCCGTGGATTGGTTGGGAAGGATCCCGCCCGCACACCTGGCAATGAAGGACAAGCCTCTTCGGTATTCGCGCCGGCTGGTGGAAAGCCGGCAGAGACCAAAAAAGCCCGATCCGTCGTT
>NZ_JADGRI010000297.1 GCF_017881085.1 Bradyrhizobium sp. | reverse complement strand
CCGGAGCTATTGGGCCGGCGCGAATGAAGTCTGCCGATACACTATTTTTTCAATGCCGAGCACTGCGCTGGCGGCATGCAGCCATCCGCCTGCCGCGCCGGAGCGCGCGGGCCCGGCGCGACTGTGGCTTGGTGTCTGGAGACGGCTTGGAGCGGGTGAAGGGAATCGAACCCTCGTATTCAGCTTGGAAGGCTGCTGCTCTACCATTGAGCTACACCCGCGCAGGCGATGAACTATCACGCCGCGCAGGCGGCCTCAAGCTCATGCGCGGCCTCCCCCGCCGGCAGGTGTTGTTCCGCTGGCAGCCGCTACGATTGACGCCCCTTAACATAGGCTGATTCCGTCCCTATACTAAGCTTTCCATCAACAATGAAAGGAGGTGATCCAGTGTCTTACACCAAGCGCTGTCACCTCGCTGGGATCGCCCGCTGAACGTATCCACGTTCGGCATCGGGGCGCTCTCAGCCCTGGACCAGCGAGTTTCAAGAAATGGCGCGGCGGGAGCAATCCCGCCGCGTTTTTTTCCGTCATCTCTTGATTTCGTCTTTCCGCGTTCGCGCAGGTGCCCTCACCGCGCGAGACGACACGGCGCTAGACGGGCTTGTTGTGCGGCGTGAACAGCCGGCCCTTTTCCACCACCAGCACGACCGCCAGCGCGGCCAGCGTGCAGAGGAAAAATCCGGTCGCGAAGGGCAGCAGCGTGCCGTTGTAGCCCTGCCCGATCGTGGCGCCGATGCCGATGCCGAGCAGCGTCGTGATCGACCCGTACAGCGAGGAGGCCGTGCCGGCGATATGGCCCTGGGGCTCCATGGCCAGCGCGGTGAAATTGGCGAACATCAGTCCGAACGCGAACATCATCAGCGTTGACAACGCCATGAAGAGCGGCAACGGCAGCATCTGCAGTTTCGCCGCGACCAGCATGATCCCGGCCACTGCGACCGCGCCGACCAGGCCGCCATGCGACATCACGCGCATGCCGAGCCGGCCCACGATGCGGGCGTTGAGAAAACCCGCGATGGCGATGCCGATCGCCACCGCGGCGAAGGCCGCCGGGAAATAATGCCCCAGCCTATAGATTTCGGTGAACACCTGCTGCGACGAGAACACATAAGCGAACAGCGCGCCGAGCACGCCACCGGCCGCCAGCGCGTAGCCGAGGGTCTGGCGGTTGGTCACGGTGTGGCGAAAGGCACCGAGCACGTCACGCCACGCGAGCGACTTCCGCTCGGACATCGGCAGCGTCTCCGGCAGCCGCAGCGCGCTCCAGATCAGCGCCAGCACGCCATACAGCATCAGCACGATGAAGATGCCGCGCCACTGCGTCAGCAGCATCACCGCCTGGCCGAACGACGGCGCGATGACGGGCACAGCGATGAAGACCATCATCGTCAGCGACATCACGCTGGCCATGCGGCGGCCGGCGTAGCAGTCGCGCACGACCGAGGTCGCGATCACGCGGGTGGCCGCGGTGCCCAGGCCCTGCAGCGCGCGCGCCAGCAGTATGGTCTCGAAGGAAGGTGCGGCGATCGCGAGCAGGCTGGCGATGACGTAGAGGACCATGCCGCCCAGCAGCACCGGGCGGCGGCCGAAACGATCGGACAAGGGCCCCATCACGAACTGGCCGACGCCGAAGCCGATCATGAAGGTCGACAGCACCGCTTGCGGCCGGTTGGCGACCGTGATGTGGAATGCCGAGGCGATATTCGGCAGCGCCGGCAGCATCATGTCCATCGCCAACGGGTTCAGGGCCATGATCGAGGCAATGATGACGACGAATTCGGGAAAGCCCATCGGGCGGTGGTTCGACGAAACCCAGACGTCGGCATTGATGTCAGTCACTCAAGCGCACCTCATGGACCGCCTGTTCTACCGATCATGTTGCGCTGCACAACCCACGTTTGGGGATGACAGACCCGCCCGTCGCCGGGTTCCAATAGCACCCGGAATGTCGGGATTGGCTGTGTCAAACCGTCCTTGAGGGTAATCCTTTGGGTGACAAGCCCCTGCCAACCAGAAGAGGTACCGATGCTCTACGCCATCCTCGCCTATCATGTGGAAGCCCACGTCATGTCCTGGACGCCGGAGGAAGACGCGGCGCTGATGGCCGATCTGCAGCGCGCCCATGACCGGGTGAACGAGAAAGCGCGGCTCGGGCCAGCGGTGCGTCTGGGGACGACAAAGAGAGCTCGCACCTTGCGAGGCCCGGGCCCCGGGCTGGTGATCGATGGCCCGTTCGCCGAGACCAAGGAACAATTACTGGGGTTCTATGTCGTGGACTGCGCCAGCGAGGACGCCGCCATCGAGGCGGCGCGCGACCTGCGCCGGGCCAATCCCAGCGCGGTCTACGAGATCCGCCCGGTTTCGCTGTATCTCCCGGGCGTGCCGTTCCCGACGACGGAGGCCAAGGCGGCGGAGGATGGGGCGGGCGGAGTTAGGGGCGCGTAGCGTATGCGATCGGGATGGCTTGCCGAGCCATAGCTCGCGTCCACAGCCCGCCTTCGCCCGATGGGCTTCGGCGCGGCAGCCTTGCTCGCTCGCGAGCGGAGGCTGGTGGGGGAAGAAGGACTCGAACCTTCGAAGTCATAAGACGGCTGATTTACAGTCAGCTCCCTTTGCCACTCGGGACACTCCCCCGCTTGAACCTCATCGGAACCCGCCCGCCGAAAACGGCGGCGGGAAGGCCATGGATGACGTTAATACCGTGAGCCGATGGCGGGCTCCCGGTCGGCGCGTTTATGGGCGAAGCCGACCTGCAAAGTCAACCAAGGCGGACCGCCAAAACGGGCCGCAAGGGAGCTCAAATTGCCATTATTCGGAACCCGTGACACAAGCTGGCCATGAGCGATCGCGAGCGAAAGCAGCATTTCAGGCGCGGCGGCGGCAAAGGACCCGCGGGGGGCCGCGAATCCGGCCGGCGGCCAGCCTGGCGCGGCGGGGAGGCAAGCCCCGACGGCCCGGTGATTCTCTATGGCTGGCACACCGTGGCGGCGGCGCTGGCCAACCCGCAGCGCCGCATCCGCAAGCTGATGCTGACCGAAAACGCCGCGCGCCGGCTGGCGGACGAAAACATCGCCACCCCGGTGACGCCGGAAATCGTGCGGCCTTCCCTGATCGACCAGCGGCTGGGCCCGGACGCCGTGCATCAGGGCCTTCTGGCGGAAGCCGATCCCCTGCCCTCGCCGGATATCGATACGCTGCCGCAAGAAGGCATTGTGCTGGTGCTCGACCAGATCACCGATCCGCACAATGTCGGCGCGATCATGCGCTCGGCGGCGGCGTTCGCGGTCAAGGCCATCGTCACCACCGCGCGTCACAGTCCCGAGGCCACCGGGGTGCTGGCGAAATCCGCCTCCGGGGCGCTGGAGCTGGTGCCGCTGGTCACGGTGCAAAACCTCGCGCGCACGCTGACCGAAATGAACGACCAGGGGTTCCTGACGGTCGGGCTCGACAGCCAGGGCAGCGAGAATCTCGGCAGCGTCGCGTTGCGGCAGCCGCTGGCGCTGGTGCTCGGCGCCGAGGGCAAGGGCCTGCGCCAGTTGACGCGCGAGACCTGCAGCGTGGTGGCGCGGCTCGACATGCCCGGCGAAATCAAAAGCCTCAACGTCTCCAACGCCGCGGTGCTGGCCCTCTATATCGGCGCCAGCCGGCTCGGCCTCATGAGTTAAAAAATCACCGCCCGCTCGCGAGATGCGAACGGGCGCTGACGTCTTGCGTTAGTTCGGTGCTGAGATCAGTAATGGCGGGGCATGCCTTCGTGCATGCGGTGATGCGAATTGCCGTAGCGCCAGCCGCGATAATGGGAATGGGTATGGTAGCGGTACACCCGGTGGCCGTCGATGGCAGCTTCCCGGTAGGTCGGATACGGCGCGAAGGCGCCGGGACCGGCAAAGGTCGGTCCCTGGTTGACGTAGTAATACTGGTGCCGCTCGGGGGCAGCATGATACTGGTCCACCGGGTCGGCCAGCCGCTCATAGCCCCAGCCGCCGCCGCAACGGTTGCAGCCGGAATAGACTGGCGCCGGCGCGACATAGGCCTGCGGCTGGTAGAATTGCGGCTGCGCGCACGGCTCGACATAAGCCTGTCCGCAGGGCGCGCACGAACCCTGGAACAGTCCGCCTCCGCAGGCCATCGCGGGCGGAGTACCCGCGGTCATCACGGCGAATGCCGCTATCAATCCTGAAATCGTCTTGCGCATTAAGTCTCTCCTTTGGGCGTATTCTTATTGGTGGGGTTATTGTGGAAGCTGCGGAAGCCTTTTGGGTTTTCGACGCGGAAGATCCTGCGGCGGCATGCCGATGTCGCCCTGCGGCGCGACGATGACCGGCGGCGGATAGAAGGGAACCTCGGGCTGCGGCTGCGGGGCGGCGGATTGCGCCGACCAAGAGTCATGATAGCTCTCCGCGGGCTGCGGCAGCTTGCGGTTGGCGGGGGGCTCGATTTCGAGGCGCCCGTAGCCCGGCTGCTGCCCGGCGCTCGGATAATAATGACCGACAGTCGGCGTCGGATCGTAATAGCGGCCGCCGTAGACCCTGGGCGTCACGTGCACGTTCTTGCCGAGACCCCAGTCGCCCTCGACCACCGCATAGGATGCGTCGATGCCGTTGATGATGATGGGAACTCCGGGGCGGCCGGGAATGACCAGGACCGGGCCGGTCTGGGCCAACGCCGCGGCCGTCGATCCGATCAAAATGGCCAGAGTGAGCCCAGTACGCATTGTTGCGGGTCCAATTGTTACGGACAACCTAACCGAAGGCCCAGCCCCAGGAGTTAAAGCCCCGGGCCCAATTTTCAGTAAGCCTAACGCGCAAGGGTTTACGCCCGCTCAATTGCCGATCATCGCGCTCAGAAAATGTTAACGGGCGCGGCGCGCGTCGGCCTGGGCTCTACGCCACCACCGTCGCGACGATGGTGGTGAGGCCGATCGCGATCGTGATCAGGCCGACGGCGCCCTGCAGGCCGCCATTGGCCCAGGTCAGCCAGCGCGCCGAGACCGCGAGCGGCACCGCAATCACCGCCGACAGCGCGCCCATCCCGACCATCGAGCCGATCCCGAACAGCGCGACGTAACCGAGCCCGGCCACCGCGCTGGAAGCCTGCGACACCGCGAGCACGAGCAGGGCCGCCGAGCCGGCCATGCCATGCATCAGCCCCACCAGCAGCGTGCGCCAGCGAAAGCCGTGCGCATGCGCGTGGCCGGCGCGCGCATGCGGCAATGTTTCGCCGGCATGGCTGTGGGCGTGGAGATGCACCGTTCCGTCGCCGTGACCGTGGGCGTGGAAATGCACGCGGTCGCGCCACAGCCGCCACAGCACATGCGCGCCGAGACCGACCAGCATGACGCCGACCGCGGTCTCGAGCGGCCGCGCGAAATGCGAGGGGATCGCGTGACCGAGCAGAATGGCCACGCCGGCGAAGACGAACAAGGTCAGGGTGTGGCCGAGACCCCAGGTCAGCCCGTGCTTGACGATGTCGCCGAGATCAGTGCGGCGCGCGGCGATCGACGACACCGCCGCAACATGGTCGGCCTCGAGCGCATGCTGCATGCCCAGCAGAAATCCCAACCCCAGAACTCCGAACATGTACCCCCTGCTCCGCACCCAACCACGCGCAATCGTACTCTCGTCATCCACTTCTGCAAATCCTGGACCTCGGCCACGCGCATTTCTTTCTCAAATGCCCGGGCTTTGTTCCGGAGACGCAACGGAACTTCACCGGCTCACGACCTGAACAAGCTCGCACTTTTGGAACATCGCATGCGCTGGGCTGCGACGGCGCTGCCATCACATCTGTTTGAGCAACGCGTGAGGAAAATCGGGAACGTCCGGCACCCGTCGGCGCTTAGCTCCGGGTTAGATCAATGGAGAAACGCATGACCAAATTCGGACTTCTCGGCGCTGCCGCCGTGATTCTTTCATCCGCGCTGGCAGGCCCCACGATGGCGCAGCAGGTGATCGATAATCCTGCCAAATGCGCTGCAATTTATCCGAACGCCAATTGCCAAAATCTGGGACCGGGCAATCCCTACACCGGCAGCGGCTATCAGCGCCGGGCGGCCTATCGGAACGGCGCCGCCATGAACCGCGACACCAACTGGAACAATGGCTGGCATGATAGCTGGAACGACAACCGCTGGGACCGCCGTTCTGACTCCGGCTTCTGGCCGGCCGATGTCGCCGCCGGCGTCGCAGGCGCGGCGATCGGCACCGCCGGGGCTATCGCCACCGCGCCGTTCCGCGACGATTCCTACGCCTATTACAATGGCGACGGGTCTTACAACGGCTACCGCGGCTGGGACAATCGGAGCTACGCCGAGCGCAACGGCTTCGTCTGCCAGCCCGGCACATGGTTCAAGGGCGAAGACGGCCGCAGGCATCTCTGCCAGTAAGGCTATCCCGTAACCGAAACGAAAAAGGCGGCTGCGAGGCCGCCTTTTTCATGCCTGCCCGGCGGGCGGGATCGGCCCTTCGGAGGTTCTGGCCCTTTGCGGGCAAGTCTGGTATTTGACCGGCCGCAAGATCAGCGGAATCGCAGGCTTCGATTCCGACCGTGCCTGATCCCTTCAATTCGCCGGTTTAGCTCAGCGGTAGAGCAGCGGTTTTGTAAACCGAAGGTCGGGAGTTCAATCCTCTCAACCGGCACCAGCGATTACAACGGTTTAGCTCAATTTCCTCAGTTCACGTGTCACGCTAGGGGCA
>NZ_JADGRI010000063.1 GCF_017881085.1 Bradyrhizobium sp. | reverse complement strand
GTACGACCCGCCGAACTTGCTGGTGCTGGACGAGCCGACCAACCATCTGGACATGGCGACCAAGGAGATGCTCATCGCCGCGCTGTCGGAGTATGAGGGTACCATGCTGTTCGTCTCGCACGACCGGCACTTCCTGGCCGCGCTGTCCAACAGGGTGCTGGAGCTGACGCCCGAAGGCATCCACCAATTTGGCGGCGGCTATACCGAATATGTGGCGCGCACCGGCCAGGAAGCGCCGGGCCTGCGCAGCTGAGCCGGGAGACAAGACCCCCGTCGCAGGGAATGAAAACCTCCGACGGAGGCAATCGCCTTCGCCAGGCACGATGATCGTTTCGCGAGTGGGAAACCGGACAGCCGGCGGCGATCGGCATTCGAATCGAATGACGGGGTGTCCAGGTCGCGATAGGCTGCGCGGATGCACATGGTACCACTCCTGCAATTGATGGTGCTGCTGACACTGGCGAACGGCGCGCCCGTCGTCGCCAAGAAGATCCTTGGCGGCGGTTTTGCGCTTCCGCTGGACTTCGGCGCTGCGTTTTTCGACGGGCGACCCCTGTTCGGGCCTTCCAAGACGTTCCGCGGCATTGTGGTCGCGGTGCTCGCTGCCGCGGCGGGAGCGCCGCTGATGGGTCTTGACCCGGTAATCGGGCTAACCGTGGCGGGCGCGGCGATGGCGGGCGATCTGTTCTCCAGTTTCGTCAAGCGCCGCCTCAACCTGCCGTCGAGCAGCCAAGCGCTCGGCCTCGATCAGATTCCCGAATCCTTGCTGCCAATGCTGGCGTGCCGCGACGCGCTGTCATTGACGGCCATCGACATCGTATTGGCGGTCGGGATCTTTTTCGCCGGCGAGCTCGTGCTGTCCCGCCTGCTGTTCCGCGCCCACCTGCGCGACGAGCCGTATTAATCCATCATCAGCCGCAACGCAGGCAATGCAGGGTGATTTCCGGCGGACAGTTGAGGCGCACGGGAACGACGCTCGTCCCTGCCCCCACCGACGTGTAGCCGGTCATCCCGTGATACTGCCAGGCGCCCGCCCCCATGCGTCTTGGCAGCGCCGCCTCCAGCATAATCGGAATGGAGCCGGGCAGGCAGAGCTGGCCGCCATGGGTATGTCCGCTCAGCATCAGCCTGAAATGCGCGTGCGCCGCCTGGCGGTAGATCTCGGGCGTGTGCGACAGCAGGATAGAGAACGCGTCTTCCGGTATCCGCACCGCGGCCTTTTCGATGTTGTCCATCCGGTAGAAGTGCGCATCGTCGACCCCGGCCAGGAAGATGCGCTGGTCATCGCGCGCGATCAACTCACACTCGTTGAGCAGCATCCGTATTCCCATGGCTTCGAGCCCGGGCACCATCCGAATGGTGTCGTGGTTGCCCAGCACGCCGTAGATCTGTCCCTTGAGGTGGCTTCGCACCCGCGCGACGCCGTCCAGCGCGGCCTCGAACGGCCCAAACGTCTCGCCGCGATAGTCGCCGGTCAGGACGCAGAGGTCGTAACGCAGCTCGCCGACAAGTTCACACACCCGCTGCACCGCGGCCTCGCTGATGTCCACGTGCAGGTCGCTGATGTGCAGCATGGTGAAGCCGTCGAAGCGCGGCGGAAGATCCTTGAAGGCGATGTCGTTGTGCCTGACGATGACGCGTCCGGCATTGCGGCGAGCGCGCCAGTAGAGACCGCTCAGCTTCAGCGCGGTTCGGATGATCGATCGGGCCGAATACCAGTTCTCCAGATGAAAGAAGGTGAGGCCCTGGCCGAAGATCTGGGCTTCGTGATCGGTCTCGATGCCCAGGCGCTGCCGCGCGTGCAAACGTCCGAGGCGCTGCTCCAGTTGGGCCAGAATATCCTCGTCCATTCGAACCAGTTCCCCCGAAGTTCGTTTGCTGTTGTACGCTGCATCCGGCGCGCCGGAAACCGCATCCGGCGCCCTGTCGGGCGAGGCTACTGGAGAGCGCAGGAAGTTGCCCGGTCAAATGCGAACCGGATTCGGAAAATTGGCGCGTCGGTTGACATAAATCAATGACAACCGACGGCTAACAGCCTCGCCTACGATCAGTCGGCAGCCATAGCCGTCAGATGCAAGAAACGTACACGGAGTGAGACGAGCACAGGAGGGATTGTCATGTCGGCGCCCAAAATTGCGGCCCTGCTGGCGATAGCAGGAACGTTCGGTTTGATCGTATCGGTCATGCTGGGCACTCTCACCGGGTCGGACTACGTGCTCGACGCAGCGTTTGTCTGCCTCGTGCTTGCCGGTGTCATCATGATGCTGCATGTGATGATCGGGCTCTGGACCGATTTCACCCGGTCCGCGTAGAGCGATCGAAACGGTCGGACGGACATTCGCCGAAGCGGGCGTGCGCGCGGACCGGTTTACTGCCGCAGCATCGGATGGTCGTTGAGCACGTCTTCCCGGATCGATACGGCGCCAATCGCCCGCAACAAAATCCGCGCCGTCTTCAAATCGTTGGCCGTCACGCACAGGCTCACGATCTGCCGCACCGAGGAGTCGCGCAGGAGGTCATCGGAGATCTTCATCGCGATTTCCATCGCCGCCCTGGCGGCGCGTTCGTAGCGTTCGGTCTCGTATTTCTTCTTATCGGAACCGTCGGCAGCGCCGGCTGTTTTCCCGGCGCTATCGGCCGCGGAGCGGCAGATTTCGCGGATCCTGTGTGCCGCTTCGATATCCCCGACCGGCCACTGGATTTCCTCGTCCCAGATCTCCTTGCGCTCGCTTCTCCTGAACTTCCACATCGCCCATGCCCTGAATACGCAAGCTGCGTAGATTGGCCGTGGCGGGCAAGCCGCGCGTCGCTACGGGCCTAGACCGCCGGCAGGATCTTGCCGGGATTGAAAATGTTTTGCGGATCGAGCGCCTGCTTGACCGCGCGCATCGCGTCGATGGCTTCGGAGCCGAGTTCGGCCTTCAGATACTTCTGCTTGCCCTGCCCGATGCCGTGCTCGCCGGTGCAGGTGCCGCCCATCGCCTGGGCGCGCTTGACCAGGCGATGCATGAATTCCTCGCCGCGCGCCATCTCGTCGCGGTCGTCGACATCGCATAGCAGCGAGCAGTGAAAATTGCCGTCGCCGACATGGCCGACAATCGGCGACTGCAGCCGGAGGCGCTTCAGATCGGCCTCGGTCTCGGTGACGCAGTCGGCGAGGCGCGAAATCGGCACGCAGACGTCGGTCGCCACCACGCCGGCACCAGGGCGGAGCGCCTTCACCGACCAATAGGCGTCATGCCGCGCCTGCCAGAGCTTGGTGCGGTCCTCGGGCCGTGTGGTCCATGTAAATTCGCCGCCGCCGCATTCCCTGGCGATCTCGCTGAAATTCTTGGATTGCTCGGCGACTTCGTTCGCGCTGCCGTGAAATTCGAGCAGCAGGAGCGGCGTCTCCGGCAGGGACAGTTTCGAATAGGAATTGCAGGCGCGCACCTGCTCGGCGTTGAGCAGTTCGATTCGCGCCACGGGAATGCCGGTCTGGATCGCCAGGATGGTCGCCTGGCAGGCGCCGCGCACGGTTTCGAACGAGCAGGCCGCCGCCGCGATGGTTTCGGGGATGCCGCGCAGTCTTATCGTCAGTTCGCAGATGATCCCGAGCGTACCCTCGGCACCGACGAACAGATGCGTCAGGTCGTAACCGGCCGAGGATTTCTTCGCCCGCGTGCCCGTGGTGATAATCTCGCCGTCGCCGCGCACCACCTTGAGCGCCAGCACGTTGTCGCGCATGGTGCCATAGCGTACCGCATTGGTGCCCGACGCCCGGGTCGAGGCCATGCCGCCCAGCGAGGCATCGGCGCCCGGATCGATCGGGAAAAACACGCCCTGGTCGCGCAGATGCTCGTTAAGAGCCTTGCGGGTGACGCCGGGCTGGATCACGCAGTCGAGGTCGTCGGTATGGACCTCCAGCACCTTGTTCATGTCGCGCAGGTCGATGCAGATGCCGCCGGCCGGCGCGTTGACCTGCCCCTCAAGCGAGGTGCCGGTGCCGAACGCGATCACGGGAACGCCGTGTTTGGCGCAGATCCGCACCACATCCTGGATATCCGCGGTTTCCTGCGCCATGACCACGGCGTCGGGCGGCTGCGGCGCCAGCCAGGTCGTGGTATGGGCGTGCTGGTCGCGGACCGCCTGCGAGGTGATCAGCCGGTTGCCGAAGCGGGCGGCCAGCGCTTCCAGCGCCCCAGCCAGCGCCTGCGGTTCCGGCCGTTTCAGTTGATTGGTAATGGTTATGCCCAAGCTGGATCCTCCCGGCGTGCGGCCGACCCTTGCAAAGGATATAGTGGGCGGTCAAGAGATCATGGGCCGAACAAACGGGGTTGGACGATGACAAAAGCTGCCGCCGGCGACGATGTGCTGCTCCGGCCCGCGCCGTTTCTGTCGTCGGTGATGCAGATCGAGCCGCAATGGATCGACTATAACGGCCATCTCAACATGGCCTACTACAATGTCATGTTCGACCGGGCCATCGACGAATTATGGCTCAGGCTCGGGATCGGGCCCGGCTACATGCGGGAGCGCCAGGGGTCGACCTTCACCGCCGAATGCCATGTGCGGTACCTGCGGGAGATTCACCTCGGCGATCCCGTGCAGGTTTCGATCCTGCTGGTGGGCGCCGACGAGAAGCGGCTGCACACTTTCGAGGAACTGCGTCACGCCGGCGAGGGCTGGCTGTCCGCCACGTCGGAAAACATGACCGTTCATATCGACATGACCGCGCGCAAGACCGCGCCGTTTCCGCCCGACATCCGCGCCCGCATCGAGACCCTGGCGAACGCCCACGCGGCCATTCCGCGGCCCGAGGGCATCGGCCGGAAGATCGCGATGCCCTCGAAATAGCGGCAGGCACGCCCACCAGGACCCCGTTGCCGGCGCCCCCCGTTGATGAAGTCCGCGGCATTCGACGGCCCTGACTCCACCGGTTGCAGTCACGGTCGACGAGACTGAGGACGGAATGATGATCCTCACGATAGTGTTGCGCGCGAACGCTTGAGCCGGCGCCGCCGCGGCCGGCGCGGCCCGTTCGTGTACCTCGATGACCAGCTGCCGTCAGCCGGCCAGTGGCGTGGAAAACCCGGCGACCAGCTTGACGAGGTCGGCCTGTCGGCAGACCCCGGTTTTTTCAAACAGCCGATTGAGGTGGGTCTTGATGGTGGTGGAAGCCACGCCGAGCGCCGCCGCCACCTCCGGCACTCCGCCGACATCGACGATGGCAAGCAGCACACGCAGTTCGGCGGGCGTCAGCTTGTACAACCTGCCAATGACTTCGGGACTTGCGAAGGATTCCAGCGCAGCCTTGCGAACGAACAATGCGGCGACCGCGTTGAAGGCAAGTCCCGCATGCCGGCGTGCGCCGGAGGTCAGCGGCAACACGTGAGCGACGTAGCGTTCGCCATCATGCGCAGTCAACGGCAGGGCGATGCCCTTGGCGCCGATGACGGCATCTCCCCTGTCCGCCGCGGCAAGTATTTCGCGAAAGGCCGCGTTGGTCGGCGCATCGCCGGCGACGAGCCGCCCGTGGACCGTACGCAGGAAGTCGGCGGCGCCGAGAATGGCATTACCCGCCGCATTGGCATGCACGACGCGGCCGATGCCGTCGACAAGGATCATGCCGGCACTCAGGCCATCGAGGATATCGGAGAAACACGCAGCTTCGGCCTGCCCGAGATTGATGGTCTTGCCGATCAGGTAGGCGCGACGGACATGAGGTATCACAAGCGCCATGCGCCGGCGCATTTCGTCGTCGACCACGCCGCTTGCCTCGTGCCGCACCACGCTGAGAAACGTGCAACTCGTCGCCGACTTCTCGACCACCGCGCTCGCTACGTCCACCCAGCCATGCGGCCGAGCCCACTCCCGGTAAAAGCGGCCACGGCGAAATTCCTCGTGGGGCACGAGATCGGTAGCGCTCACGACCTGCGCGACGCCGAAGCAATGCGTCTCCGCCGTTGGATCGAGTTTCGGATAGCTCTCCGAATAGGCCTGCAGGCTCTCCGGATCCGCCCCGATATAACAATAGAGATTCTCGGAATGGCCCAAGGAGTGTTTCGATAAGAGCCCGCCCGAGTGGCCGCCGGTAAAGCTCGCGATCTTCTCGATCACGTCGGCTCGTTGCGCGGGGTCGAGGGCGGCGTCGTAGATATCACCGATCAGCGCCGACAATTGCTCTCTATCGTTCATGGCTATTCGTCTCGAATACAATGATGCGGAGGGAAAATGAACGGAACAGCAAATGGCAGCTTGGTCTCATCGCGCAGACATCCCGACTCGATGGCATTTCCAAGACGCCCATCACGGTACCGAGTGCTCGGCCAAATCATCGCGGCATGAAATGGCCGGGACACGACGATCAATTCGTCCCCGAAACAAGCCATCGCAGGTGCTACACCGCAACGCGACAATATTCCCTACGCCGGGAGGCCGACGTCGTTCAGGGCATCGACGACGAGATTGCAATAGGACTCCGGCAGCGGCGGCATGCCTCGCTGCACCTCCGACAGCGTGAGCTCCGGATACTGTCCGCGCAGCGCTGCAAGGCTTCGGCGTGCTTCCGCTTTGGCTCCGGAAAGCACGTAGGCCGGACAGAGCGTTCGATGCACCCAGATCGCCGACGGGTGCTCGATCAGCGCACGCTCCTGCCACCTGGCGGCCTCGGCATAATTGCCGGCCTTGAAATGCGCACACCCGATTCCGACCAGGCTGTTGAAGGCGAGCGAATCGTGCGGCGCGAGGTCGAGCGCGATCTTCAATCGTTCGATCGCGGATTCGGGGTCGCCCCGGTAGACATCGAGCCATCCGCTGCGGCTCCACGCCCATGCCGATCCGCCGTCGACCGACAGCGCCTTGCGGATCACCAGCTCCGCGGTATCGAGCTCGTTGAGCAATGTCAGCGCGTTGCCGAGCACGGCGAGCACGCTTGCGTCGCCGGAAAGCCCCCGCGCCTTGTGCGCCAGTTCGATGCTGCGGGCCCGCTCCGCCTGCGGCTCGGTCGTGAAGTGATAAACCACGCGCTGGACATGGGCCCAGGCCGCAAGCGCCGTCGCCAGCGCGTGGGTGGGGTCCTGCTCCATCGCGCGCTCCAGCAATTCGAGGGCGCGCGCATTGCCCTCGGCATCAAGCGAGAGCACGCCCGGCATGGCCCGCAAGGCAAGGTCGTGCGCACCGAGGTCGGTGCCGGGCTTGCGCAGCGCGCGCTCAATCTCGGCAGAGCGCAGGCACGGCTGTAGCGCCGCGGCGATCCGCGTGGCGAGATGTTCCTCGGCGGAATGGTCGTCGCGTAGCGCGCCGTCGCAGCGGTACGCCCAGAGCTGGCGGCCGGTTTCATTGTCGATCAGGCGAAGGGCCAGACGCGTCTGCGCGCCCTCGCCGCGGATCGCGCCGACCAGATGGTAGCGCGCCGATGTCGGCTGGCTTGCGACAGCAATCCCGGCACGCGTCAGCGCGGTGGCGAGATCATCGCCAAGAGAGCCGGCGATTTCGAGATGTTCGGCAGCCGCCTCGATCGCGCCAAAAGCGACCGTCGGCCGCTCGCGGGCCGGCACGAAAAACGAAGGCATCGAGGCCAGAGCGGCCGTGAACACCGCCTGCCGCTTCAGCGTCTGCGACGGTGTTTCGCCATAGCGGCGGCGATACTCGACGGAAAACCGCCCGCCATGGGGAAAGCCGCAACGCTGCGCGATGTCCGTCACCCTGGCGCCGGCGGAGCCCCGCAGCAGCTCACGCCGCGCCCCATCGAAATTGATGTCGCGAAGCACGGCACGGGGCGCCTTGCCGAGAAAGGCCAGAAATTGCCGCTGCAGCGTCCTGCCGGAAACGCCGGCGACTACGGCGAGCTCCGTCACGCTCCAGCCGTGCCCGACATTGGCATGCATCGCATCGAGTGCGCGCCGAACGCTGCGCGGCAATGGCGATGCCATCGATGAACTCTTCTGTCTCGCAATCATTTCGGGAACTCCAACGCATCAATCTTTAGTCTCGATTGGAGCGAAAAAGTTCACGATCCGGATAATCGTGGCGCAAACTGGATAAGCGCCTGCCGCGCACCGGGCTATGCCCGGTCCTCGTTCAAACCAAACGAGGAATTCTTGATGGCAGTTTTGTTTGCAATTTTACACGCTGGCGCCTGCGACGGGCTGTTTGAACCCGGCCTCATCGGGTTCGGCGGACAGATCCGGCCGTGATGGCGCGTCCGTCGCCCCCCAAAAATTCAACCCGACCTCATTACAGGAACATAATATGACCGCATCATCCGCAGCCGCAAGCCAAATGCCCGCCCAGCCCGATCTCGCGGCACTGAAGGCCCGTCAGCAGGGCGCCTGGTCCTCGGGCGATTATGCCGTCGTCGGCACCACACTGCAGATCGTCGGCGAGGAGCTTTGCGAAGCGCTCGACCTTCGCTCGGGACAGAAGGTCCTCGACGTCGCCGCCGGCAACGGCAACGCTACCCTCGCCGCGGCCCGGCGCTGGTGCGAGGTCGTCTCCACCGACTATGTGCCGAGCCTGCTCGAGCGCGGCCGGTCGCGCGCCGCGGCCGACGGTTTGTCGATCGAGTTCAAGGAGGCAGATGCGGAAGCCCTGTCATTTGCCGATGTCAGTTTCGACGCGGTCGTCTCGACCTTCGGCGTCATGTTCACGCCCGATCAGGACAAGGCCGCAGCGGAGCTCATGAGGGTATGCAAGCGCGGCGGCAAGATCGGGCTGGCCAACTGGACGCCCGAAGGCTTTATCGGGCAACTTTTCAAGACCCTCGGCAAGTATCTGCCGCCGCCGGCCGGCGCGAAATCGCCGGCGCTGTGGGGGAGCGAGGCCCGCCTCAAGGACATGTTTGGAGCTTCCGCCGCTTCCATCAAGGCCGAGCGGCGCAATTTCAACTTCCGCTACCGCTCGCCCGAGCATTTCCTCGATATCTTCAAGAGCTATTACGGCCCGATGCTCAAGGCCTTCGCGGCGCTCGACGCGGCCAACCAGCAAGGACTGAGGAGCGACCTGCTTGCACTGATCGCGCGGATGAACCGCGCCGATGACGGCACCATGGTTGTTCCCAGCGAATACCTCGAAGTCGTCATCACAAAACGCTGATCACCTGGCCAGGACATCCGCTTAGCCCCGGCGTCGAGCGATCGATCCTCCGTTCGGAGGGCGCGGCTCGACGCCGCTGTGGCTAACCCGCCCCGGTCAGAAGGAGTGCCGACACATGATCGAGGATTTGCGCGGGCGCGTGGATTACGATGAAGCCGGAGCGGGGTCGACGGTCGTGCTGGTGCCGGGATCGTGCAGCACCGGCGCGGCCTGGCGGCCGATGCTGGCGCATTTGCAGCGCGGATTCCGCTGCGTGACGACGAGCCTGCTTGGCTATGGCGGCACGGACGAGCGTCGCGCCGCCGGAGATACCGATATTTCTCACGAGGCCGAGGCCGTTGAAGCGGTGATCAGGCGCGCGGCCTGCCCCGTGCACCTGGTCGGCCATTCCTTCGGCGGCCTGACCGCGCTTGCGGTCGCGCTGCGAAGGCGCGTGCCGCTGCTGAGCCTGACGATTGCCGAGGCGCCCGCGGCCGAAATATTGCGGCCAATGGGCGAATACCGGCACTATCTAGCATTTCGGAACATGACTGATGGGTATTTCATTGCCCATTATGCCGGCGACAAGACCGCGATCGAACAGATGATCGACTTCTATGGCGGCGCGGGCACGTTCGCGAGCTGGCCACAACGCCTGCGCGATTACGCCGTTGAAACGACGCCGGTCAACCTTCTGGACTGGGCAAGCGCCTACGGTTTCGAACTGACCCCCGCATTGCTTGCGACCGTCAAAATTCCCACGCTCGTATTATGGGGCGAGGCCAGTCACCCCGCCGCCAAACGCGCCAACCAGCTGTTGGGCCACGGCATTCCGAATGCCACCATCGCCGAAATCGCGGGAGCGGCTCATTTCATGATTTCGACCCATGCCGGGGGAGTCGCCGGCCTGATCGCGCAGCACGTGGCTCGCACCGAACATAAATCGGCGGCTGAGCTTTACCAGTGACGGCGCGAGCGGACTCTCGCCAAGAACAAGACTTGAGCGAAAAACAGGCCGCGGAATAATTTCGGGGCCGCCGTTCGTTTGGCCGGCTCCAATGGCCTTCCGGCTAGACGCGGGTGCGACCGCGCGCCAGGCCGACCACGGCCGAGACGAGAAACAGCACGACCGCGATAAAGAAGATGATCTTGGCGATTTCGATCGAGGCGCCGGCGACGCCGCCGAAGCCCAGAACGCCCGCGATCAGCGCGATAATCAAAAACGTAACGACCCAGCTCAGCATGACACGCACCCTTGTCTTCTGTTTCAAACGCGGCGCGACGAACGGCACCGCGCTTCGGCAAAAATAATCGGGCTTGGGAACAAATGTTCCCTGCGGTCGGGGCCTCGAAAACCGGGAAATTTCAACGCGCTGAGGGAACAAAATCGGGGTCGGGGCCGGGACTGCCGTCTCAACGAAGGCGGGATAAAACCTGTCAAAAGCCCCGCCAAAGCCCTATATGGCGTTCAATCCTGCTATGAAGGCTCCCCTTCACGGCCCCGCGGTGCCATCGTGGGCGGAAGACGATTCGCATATGACCGAGCCGAAGCAGCTGAGCCATCACGGCGTCCCCGACCACCAGCCCCTCGCTGGCGGCATCGCTGCGCGTGCCCGGGCGGCCGCGACCCCGCAATATCTCTCCGGCCTCAATCCCGAGCAGCGCGAGGCCGTGGAAACGCTGGACGGCCCGGTTCTGGTGCTGGCGGGCGCCGGCACCGGCAAGACCCGGGTGCTGACCTGCCGCATTGCCCATATCCTCAGCACGGGCCGGGCCCGGCCCGGCGAAATCCTCTCGGTAACTTTCACCAACAAGGCGGCGCGCGAGATGAAGCTGCGGCTTGGCCAGATGCTGGGCCAGGCGGTCGAAGGAATGCCCTGGCTCGGCACCTTCCACTCCATCGGCGGCCGTATCCTGCGCTTCCATGCCGAGCTGGTGCAGCTGAAATCCAATTTCACCGTGCTCGATGTCGACGACCAGATCCGGTTGTTGAAGCAGCTGCTGCAGGCGGAGAACATTGACGACAAGCGCTGGCCGGCGCGGATGCTGGCCGGGCTGATCGACGGCTGGAAGAACCGCGGACTGACGCCGTCGCAGGTGCCGCCGGGCGAAGCCGCGGTGTTCGGCAACGGCAAGGGCGGCAAGCTCTACACCGCCTATCAGGAACGGCTAAAGATCCTCAACGCCGCCGACTTCGGCGATCTGCTGCTGGAGAACATCCGGCTTTTCCGCGAGCATCCCGACGTGCTTCGGCAATACCAGAACCGCTTCAAGTTCATCCTGGTCGACGAATATCAGGACACCAACGTGGCGCAGTATCTCTGGCTGCGGCTCTTGTCGCAGGCGCCGTCAAAGCCCGGCGTGCCGGTTTCTGCCATCATTCCGGGGGCCGTCGACGCTGCGGTCATTCCGGGGCACGCCGCAGGCGTGAACCCGGAATCTGGAAATGGAGCGGACTCGCCTCGGGATTCCGGGTTCGCACCTGTCGGTGCGCCCCGGAATGACGGAGGAGATGTCGTCGCTCGATCGGCAACGTCTTCCTCGGCCCCAAAGAACATCTGCTGCGTCGGTGACGACGACCAGTCGATCTATGGCTGGCGCGGCGCGGAGGTCGACAACATCCTGCGCTTCGAGCACGATTTTCCCGGCGCCAAGGTCATTCGCCTCGAGCGCAACTACCGCTCCACCGGTCACATCCTCGCCGCCGCCTCGCATCTGATCGCCCATAACGAAGGCCGTCTCGGCAAGACGCTGCGCACCGAGGACGTCGACGGCGAGAAGGTCACCGTCACCGGCTCCTGGGATTCCGAAGAGGAAGCGCGCGCCATCGGCGAGGAGATCGAGGAGCTGCAGCGCGCCGGCCACAAGCTCAACGATATCGCCATTCTGGTGCGCGCCTCGTTCCAGATGCGCGAATTCGAAGACCGGTTCGTCACCCTCGGCCTGCCCTATCGCGTGATCGGCGGTCCGCGTTTCTATGAGCGCGCCGAAATTCGCGACGCGCTGGCGTATTTGCGCGTGATCAACTCGCCGGCCGACGACCTCGCTTTCGAGCGCATCGTCAACGTACCGAAGCGCGGGCTCGGCGACGCCACCGTACAGATGCTGCACGATCACGCCCGCAAGCGCCGCATTCCGCTTTTCGAGGCCGCCCGCGCCGTGACCGAGACCGACGAACTGAAACCGAAAGCGCGCGGGTCCTTGCGCGATCTCATCGCCAGCTTCGATCGCTGGCGCGCGCAACGCGAGGTGACGTCGCATACCGAAATGGCCGAGATCGTGCTCGACGAGAGCGGCTACACCGAGATGTGGCAGAAGGACCGTTCCGCCGACGCCGCCGGCCGGCTCGAAAACCTCAAGGAGCTGGTGCGCTCGATGGAGGAATTCGAGAACCTGCAAGGCTTCCTCGAACATATCTCGCTGGTGATGGACCGTGACGGCGGCGCCGATGACGATGCGGTTTCGCTGATGACGCTGCATTCGGCCAAGGGGCTCGAATTCGACAACGTATTTCTGCCCGGCTGGGAGGAAGGGCTGTTTCCGAGCCAGCGTACGCTCGACGAACAGGGCCGCGCCGGGCTGGAGGAAGAGCGCCGCCTCGCCCATGTCGGGCTCACGCGCGCCCGTCGCAGGGCAAAACTCTATTTTGCCACCAACCGGCGGATTCACGGCACCTGGTCAACCACGATCCCGTCCCGCTTTCTCGACGAACTGCCGGCGCATAATGTCGAGATCACGGAGTCCAAGGGCGGCTCCGGCTGGGGCGGCTCCGGCGGCTACGGCCCCTCGCGCTTCGACAATGTTGAATCGTTCGGCTCGAGCTATACGACGCCGGGCTGGCAGCGCGCCCAGGCCAACCGCGCCCGCGGCCAGGGCGGCCGCAACGGCCAGGCCGGCGGCGGCTTCAACGAAAGCCAGTCGCCGTTTTCAGGCACGCGCAGCGATGCCTCGTCGCGCGGCGATTTCTCGCGCAACAAGCGCGCACCCGTGACCATCGAGGGCGAGCTGATCGCAAAGTCGACCGGCACGACTTCGGAGTTCAGTCTGGACGACCGGGTGTTCCACCAGAAATTCGGCTACGGCAATGTGGTGAAGATCGACGGCAACAAGCTCACCATCGCCTTCGAGAAGGCCGGCGAGAAAAAGGTGGTCGATAGTTTCGTCGAGCGGGTGTAGCATCGGCATGAGCCCGTCATTGGGGCAGCCCACTTGTTTGATTGGTTGATTCCAAAGAGGCGAATTTCAAAAAGGCCAGCCGCGAAAGGACCTCTGCGGGGCTTCGTCGCGCCCGAACTCCTCCTGGAGAACTTGGCCGACCGCGTCCCGCGATATCTCGACGACGTCGATCAGGGTAAACTGATCTACCCGGCCTGCAGGCGCACGCTGTCGGACGCCGATGGCGATGTGGCTTCGGTCTGGGATCAGACCCGGCTGGAGGCAATGCGGTACGTGATGATGGTGCCCGGGCGCGAATTTGGGCTGCTGAGCGAAGCTGCCCGTCAGCTCGAAATGATCGACGCCTACCTCTTTCAGCGTCCGCACGCGGAGACCGTGATCGAGTTCACGGGAACCGCCACCGCTGACTTTTCCGTCGCCATTCTGGCCGGCCTCAACTGGCTGACCCAGTGTGCGCAAACGGCGGGGGTCGATCCGGCCCGGCAATCCGGTACCATCCGCCACTTCCGAAAGCTCGTCACGCTGGCGCAGCAATGGTGGCTGACAGAGGGCGCCAGTGAACGCTGCGCGCATCTGCTGTCGCATGGAGAGCAGCCACCCCTGATGCTCTATATGATCTGGTCCGAGTACACGCGGCTGGCAAAACCGATCACCGCCGCCGCCATTTTTGGCGGCTCCGCCAACCGTTCGACGAAATTGGTGGCCCTGCCCGCCGACCTCATCCCTCGGTTTGAGGCCGCCGGAGATCCGGGCGATCTGGCGGGTATTTGAGCGCATTTCCGCAGAAACTAATCAAATCCGTCGCCTTTGAGCGAATTTTTAGAAGCAATACTTATTCGCCGTCTTTACCGAATACTCGCGGGTCGGTGGATAGGATGGAACCCGGATGGCGCCTGTGCGCCTTTGCTGCGATCTAAGGTTTGCCGAAATGAGTGAAGACGGTTCGTTTCTCCGGGATCTCGACGAGGCGGTGTCACGAGGCACGCCCGAGAGCCGCAAGCGGGCACTGTGGCATACCACCGACCTGATGATTGCCGGCAGCTACAGCGACGATGAGATCTGGACCTTCGGCGAGGTGATCGGGCGGCTCGCGGATGAGATCGAAGTCGCAGCGCGCTCGCATTTGGCCCAGCGGCTGGCCAGCTTCGACCGTGCCCCGGTCAATATCATCCATAAACTCGCCTTTGACGACGAAATCGAAGTCGCCGGTCCGGTGCTGCGGCAGTCCAAGCAGCTCGAACCCTACGCCCTGGTCGCCAACGTCTGCCTCAAGGGCCAGACCCACATGCTGGCGATTTCGGAGCGAAAATCGATCGAGGAGACGGTTACCGACGTCCTGGTTACCCGCGGCGATCAGGAAGTTGTTAACTCTGTCGTACGCAACAACGGCGCCCGCTTCTCGGATTTCGGCTTCCTGCACATGATCAAACGGGCCGAAGGCGATTCCATCCTCGCCGAGCAGCTTGGCCTGCGCAGGGACATCCCCCGACACGTCTTCCAGCAGCTGATCGCCAAGGCGTCGGACGATGTGAGGAAGCGGCTCGAACGCGAGCGCCCCAACATGCTCGAGCAAATTCAATCCACGGTGACCGATGTCGCGGGCGAGCTGCAGTCCAAGTTCGGCCCGGTGTCGCGAAGCTACCATGTCGCAAAGCGCGTTGTGACGACGCAGTACCGGCTGGGCAACCTGAACGAAGAAAGTATCTCCATCTACGCCCGGTCCCATAAGGTCGGCGAGGTCACGATCGGACTGTCGCTGCTGTGCTCGTTGCCCGGCGACGTGATCGAACGCGCCTTGTACGACAGGAACAGGGAAACGCTGCTGATTCTGGCAAAGTCCCTCGACTTTTCGTGGGCAACGACGATGGCATTGCTGTTTCTTGGCGCCAAGGATCACCGTATCACGGCGCAGGAGTTGAAAGACCTGGAACGCGATTATGGCCGCATCAACGTCGAGACTGCCCAAAGCGTTCTGAAAGTCTATCAGTCGCGCAAGCATGCCGGGGATACGGCTTCCGACACCGGGCGCCGGCCCGCGCTTGCCATGCAGTGAGGCGACCGATCTGAAACGGATGGGGAAATATCGGCCATGAACGCACTCTCCCCCGGCATGGGCCAGCGTCCCGGCATCGGTTCCGATGAGCCGATGCCCGAGAATCCGCTGAATGCGGCCTGGATCGTTCTCGAAGCCGCCAACGACCTCGGCGACCATGCCACTGTCGAAATCTGCCGGCGGGTCATCGACGCAAGCCTGAACGGGGCCACCGCCTCCCCCTTCGATATGCACGTCGTCACCGAATATTTCAGGTGAATTCGGGACGACTTCGGATTTGCGGCAGTCTGCATTGAAGGGCAGCCGGTCCCTGCCCGGCCTGCTCCCATTCGCGTTTTCACGACCTGGCTTTGCGATGGGCAAGCCGAACCCGCGAAGTTACCAGAGATTGAAGATCCATTTCGCGCCGAGGATGGTCTCCCAGACCGCCACCAAATCGACCGCCAGCACGATGAAGCTGGCCAGCAGGGCTAACGAGAGCAGGAGCCCGTCCTCCTCGAGATAGGCCAGCGAGATCAGCGCGATCACGAGGGCGGGGACAACGTTGCTTAGAGGGACCGGAGTGAACAGCAGGGTGATGTTCAGCAGCACGACGACGACGCCAACGAGACGCTTGGTCGCGTCCAGCGGAGTGGGCCAGCGTGGATGGATAAATTTTTCGAGATACCTCAGCACAGGCACCGCTCGCTGCACCAGAGCGGCGAGGTGTCGCGTCGGCAACGGACGGACGGCGATGCGGCGCGGGAAAACCGGCGCAGGCTGGCCCGCGATCATCTGGAAGCCGGGTATCATGAGCAGCAGGCCAGCCACGATCGAGACGCCCGGGGCGATCGCGACCAGAGCGAGCAGCAGCAAGATGAGGCCGAAGCCGCGCTTGTGCAGGCTGCGCATAACCCAGCCCAGCGTGAAATGACCTGTCGGCGCCGCGTCGTGCAACCGTTGCAGCAGAACGGAGGTGGGGACAAACGCTTTCGCTTCGGCGGGTGGTGTCAGCTTCAACGCGCCCCCCGAATCTCCCGATCGAACGGCGACGTGTTGGAGAAGACCCGCGCGCGAGTCAGCGATGCCACCGGGAGGTTGCTCTCTCGTGGCCTTCGCTTGATCAAAGTTTGCCAAGCAAGAGCAAAATCAACAGAATGACGATTACGAGACCAAGACCGCCACCGCCGTAGTAGCCAGTTCCGTAAAAAGGACCGCCCCCGATTCCACTAAAGCCGCCCAGCAATGCGATCACCAGGATGATCAGAATGATGGTCCCAAGTGACATTGTTGTATCTCCCTTTCTGGTGTGACCGCGATGTTGTCGCAATCACGGTCTGGCCAGCGGCCGATGCCGAACAAATCATCCCCACCCGGGCTTGCTTTGATTTAACTCAATCTCGGCGCGAATCCGGATACGAGCTTCGTGACGCCGGTGGTCGGGGCGTAGCTCGTGTGGACGAAGGCTCATCGTTTATCCCTGCGTTCCAATCGGGGTCGCGCATAAAACTGGCATCATGACCGGGCAGTCCGCAACCAGTCTCCGAGCCGCTGCAGCCGGCGCCGCGTTGGGGGCGGCGCAAGGGGTGGCTTGAGCTTGAGGCGGTCACCGTCACGTCCATGAACCAGCTGAAGCGTCCGGGTGTGGTAGGCGGCGAGATCCGGACGATGGCCAATGCTTAACACGGTCGTATTCTTGAGCTCACCGTCGAACAGGCTCATGACATGGCGCTGGCTGTTTTCGTCGAGCGCGGCTGTGGCTTCGTCGAGAAACACCCAGCCTGGTTTGTGCAGGATGAGCCGCGCGAAGGCGAGGCGCTCCTGCTCGCCGAGCGAAAGCTCGTTGTCCCAGCGCTCCACCTTGTCGAGCTTGGCGATTAGATTGCCGAGATCGCAGCGCTCGAGTGCCTGTCGCACATCCGCATCGGGGAACGCATCGGGGGGACTCGGATAGCTCAGGGCGTTGCGCAAGGTGCCCAGCGGGAGATAAGGACGCTGCGGCAGGAACGCCATTGCCCCGGGCGGAGGCGTGAGGATCGTCCCGGAACCCCACGGCCATAGACCCGCCACAGCGCGGAACAGTGTCGACTTTCCTCTGCCTGTTTCGCCGACGATCAGCACACGCTCCCCCGGCGCGACGCTTACGGTCGCGTCTTCGATAACGATGTGTCCGTCCGGCAAGAGGATGCGCACGCTCTCGAAAGCAAGATGCCCGTCCGGGTGCAGCGCGCGCTTGATTTCCTGTGCTCCTTCCTCGATCGCCGGCAGGTTGTCGAGCGCTTCGCGGAAACGCGCTACCCGGTGGACCGCGGCCCGCCAGTCGGCGAGCCGTGAAAAATTGTCGACGAACCATCGCATCGCCCCCTGCACCTGGGTGAAGGCGCCAGCCACCATGATCAGGCCGCCGAGCGTCAAGCTGCCACCGAAATAGGCCGGCGCGGCCACGAGTATCGGGACGACCAGCGACAGCCAGCCGGTGCCAGATGTGATCCAGGTGAGGTGGGCGAGCGAAGAGGATATCCGTCGCATGGTATCCACGACAGCCGCGAGCGCGGCCTCGAGATGTCGTTGTTCGTCCTTCTCCCCGCCATGCAGCGCGATACTCTCGCCGGATTCGTTGACTCGAACGAGGGCGAAGCGGAATTCCGCCTCACGCGCATATCGTTCACCGTTAAGCGCAATCAGCGGCCGCCCCACGATCCATGTCAGGCCGGAGCCGATCAAGGCATAGGCCAGGGCGCACCAGACCATGTATCCGGGAATGGCGATGCCGTAGCCCGCCACCTGGAACGTGACCTGCGCCGACAAGACCCACAGCACTCCCACGAAGGCGACGATCTGGAGCAGGGAATAGACGATGCCGCAACCAAGGTCGGCGCTGTAGTCGCCGAGCAGGCGGGTATCCTCCTGGATGCGCTGGTCCGGGTTGCGACCATACTGACCGGCAAAGCTCAGCTGATAGACCCGCAACGGCTTGAGCCACTCGACCAGGAGGTGACGGGTAATACATTCGCGCAGCCGAAACTTCAGGCGTTCCTGGAGAAAGGTTTGTGCGACCGTGAGCGCCAACAGAACGGCAATGATGGCAAGGAACGTCCAGAGGTCATGGACAAAGCCCGACAGGTCCTTGCGGCCCACGGCATCGAAGAATCGGCCGTTCCAATCATTGAGTGCCACCTGCCCGAACATGTTGGCAATGGTGACGGCGGTCGAGGCAACGAAGATCGCCATCACCCATCGCCCGCCTTCGGCCCGCCGCAGTGCACGCGCAAACAAGGTCAGGTCGCGGGCAAGATTGAAATCCTGCGTTGGCGCAGCCTCGATGAGTTCGTCCGCGAGAGCGGGTCTCGCTACGATCGGAATTATCGGAATTATCGGTAATACGGGCTGTCCGGCCTGCGGTATCCCCGGCGCTCCCTCCGCGGGAGGGTGTGCGGCCTGAAGAGTAAGTGTTGATCCAACTTCCGCCTTCATTCCCCTGCGTCCACCCCTGCTCCGGTCGTTCGATCATTGGATAAGCCAGCAGGTCCGGGTGATCTGAGTCTTGACTTACCGCAATGAATGGCCGTCGCGGCCTGCTAATTAATGCTAGCATGGCCTTGATTCAGCAAGAAGTCCGCGCCACCGTCATCTCTGCATTTCCCGCAAGGCAGATTGATTGACCCGTGGCATGCCGGAAATAACGAAAAAATCGGACGAGCAGAAAGACGCCGAAGCCGAAGTCGAGACCTTTCGGAAGGACCTCGGCCCGTTTGTCGTTGCCGCCGAAACAACGCGAATGGCGATGTTGTTTACGGACGCGACCGAGCCCGACAACCCCATCATTTTTGCCAATGACAGCTTTCTCTCGTTAACCGGATACAACCGCGAAGAGGTGCTCGGCAAGAGCCTCAATTTTCTTATGGCGAACGGTTCGGATGCCGAGGCGCTGACGCGAATTAAAGCCGAGTTCGAAGGCGCGTCCAGCAGCGGGACGGAAGTTCTCTACCGCCGCAAGGATGGCAGCGAGTTCTGGGCAGCGCTCTTCGTCAGTCCAGTTCTCGATGCCGCCGGGGACATCGTTCAGTATTTCGCATCGCTGGTTGATTTGACCAAACACAAAGAGGATGAAGTTCGATCAAGGATGCTCATCGACGAGTTGAACCATCGCGTAAAAAATACCCTTTCAACGGTGCAATCGATCGTCTGGCAGACATTGCGAACGACCACCGACCCCATGGCGATTCGGCAATCCATCGAGTCTCGGCTGTTTGCGCTCTCCCGGTCGCACGACTTGTTGACCCGTGAAAAATGGGAAAGTGCCGGGCTGCTCGATATCGCTCACGATGCCCTTGAGCCCTTCGGGGTCTCGGGCGGTCGGGCGGATCGCATTGTGATCACGGGTGAGAACATCCGCTTCCCGCCAAAGGCGGCTTTGGCCCTTGGCATTGCGTTCAACGAGCTTGCGACGAATGCCGTGAAATACGGTGCATTGTCCAATGCGGTCGGATCAATTCTGATTGGATCAACGATCGAGACGGCGCCGGCAGGCAAACGACTTCTGCTGAGCTGGAGGGAAAAAGATGGCCCCCCGGTCACGCCGCCGGTACATAGGGGATTTGGATCG
>NZ_JADGRI010000004.1 GCF_017881085.1 Bradyrhizobium sp. | reverse complement strand
GTTGATCATGCCCGCTTGAACACGCGCGCCACCTGCGCTGGACGCCACTTGCCCTTGCCGCGCGAGGTCGAAAACGAAGCAGACGCGCTTTAGATGTCCGTTAAGGAGGCTGCATTATCCTGACAACGGGGATGGCGGGCGACATGTCTCTTTGGGGGTCGCCATGATTTTTGGATTGCGCCGCCGGCGCCTTTTGGTGCTCGGCTTATTGTTCACGATGACCTTGGCCGGATGCGCCTCCTGGATCACCTACGGCGACGGCGATCTGAAGGGTCACGTGGTCGTTGTATGGAATCGGCAGGACAAATTCATCTACGTTCCGGACAATAACGACCTATTCAGCTTCCAGCCGTCGTTCATGAAGGCCACGAACACCAGGATTGTTCCTGGCCTTATGTACACCGACGGCGGCAGCATACCTCGCGTATTCTGGAGTGTCCCAGGACTCTCGCCCTGGGCTTTCGGGCCCGCCTACATAGTCCACGACTGGCTGTTCGTGGTGCATCGTTGTCATTGGCCGGCTCCGCCCGAAGTCCAGGCCATCACGTTCGAGCAGTCGGCTCAGATCCTGGCCGAGGTAGGAAAGTCATTGGTCAAATCGAATCTAATCGATGACAACAAGCTCGAAGCAATTGTTTGGGCGATCCAGACAAAATACGCTCGCGACATTTGGGAAAGCCCTCCCGGCGATCATGATTGCGACCATCCGCCTCCGACCAACATAAAATCGCTACGCGCGGGCGGCCAGGGGATGACAGTTGTGGATTTCAAAATTCCTCCGCCGCGAAGACCATAAAGCGCGCTGCTACAACCCGCCTCGCAAAGACCGCCTGCCTGTCGGTACAGGCGGTCTTTTCAGGCGCGAATTGCGAAGAGGTAGACCTCAGGGAGTATTATCCTTCCTGTTGCCGCCAATGCCATAGGGCTTGTTCAGGAAGAACTCCCGATTGCCGAGCGCCTTCTCCGCATATTGGTCGATCGCGACAATGATCGCCTGGACATGGTGGAAGCAGTAACCCTCCCGCGGCGCCAGGAGCCTGACCTCGGCCAGCGCTCGTATCCACGGCGGGTTGTCGGTGTTGTGGTCGTACCATTTTGCAGGCTCATGAGGCATTGGAGCGGCCTTTCTTCATCAGGTCGTCCAGCTCCGCCCGTTTGCGCGCGAGAAGGAGTTGCGCCGTGGCGCTATCCAATCCGGATTGATTGAGCTGTCGGATAGTCGAGCCGAGTTCGAGCAGTTGCCCTCTCAGTGCTGCAATCTTCCAAGCGAGCGGTTCATCGTTCACGGCGGCCCAGCGCACCCTTCAGCGGCTTCCTGCGCGCCGCGCGATAGTCCGCCTTCAGCCGCTCCTCGACATCGAGCAGGCGCTCGCTTCCGCCAAGGCTGTCCCGCTCGTGGATAAGACCCAGCATGATGTTTCGCATCGCCATCAGCCGGAGGGAGGCCTCGGTGCAATCCTCATCCTGGCTGATCTGGTTGCGAATGCTCTTCCCCGCGGTCAGCATTTCTGACCTTAAGAGTTGGATTTTTCTACGGATTTTGTTCAGTTTGTTGTCCATGGCACACCCTCGTTCAGGGAGGGTAGTATAAGAACAAAAGATGAACAAATTGCAAGCGGCTGCAGGTTGCAGGTGCGCATGATCGCCACCGGGGAAATTCCGCGACGACACAGGGCACCGTCATTCCCAGGAAATTGGATTTCAAGCCGGTGTCAAAACACAGTCGTGCACGCTTGTTCCACTGACCCCAAAAGTGATGATGAGACTTCGGTTGTGTGATCGACTTCACAGTTCTGTCGCGGCGCAGGCGGTAAGCTTGACCGGTTAGGTTAAGCCGCAAGATCAGGCAGAAGACCGGCCTCAATTAACACCAAGCGCCCCGAACGCGCTTATACGGCAAGGTAACGATCGATGACTCTGCGAGCATGAGCAAAACCGAAGACCAACGGCTCCGGAATCAGAACGGTCCTCGATCCCTGCTTCGGGATCGCGCCGTCTTGTCGCTTTATGCCTTGATGGTGGCGTTCGCCATGGGCGGATGGCTCTGGTTTCTCGGCCGGCTATCCTGGCATCTCGTGACCCGGGCGGTCAGTGCACTCAGCTAGATCGGCGTTGCGGGAAGACCGCGGCAACGCGTTGGCGAGCTTTCAAGGCTCGGGCCTTCTCCAAGGCGATGTCGTCTGCGGCGTATCGAGCGATCTCGCGCTCTACGGCGCGTTCCGGCCTGAGCGCCCCACCGTCTGCGATCGAAGGTTCTGTTGCATGTCGGCGGCGACACGCAGCCTGCCCGCTTTCTTCAGCGCGTCGCTTCGATCCGCACCTTTGGGCATCGCCAAAGCCTCCGCCAGCGCGTCGCTCGCGCGTGCGTCCCAATCGTGACTATTCCGGCCTGACATGGCGGTTACGCCCGAACGTGCAGCGCCCAGGGCGCGGCCGTTCCGTACTCGATGATGTATTGATCCGCGTTGTTGCACTTCGAGCATTCGAAGGTTCGCAGATCGAACCCGGGTTTGGCAGGCTCGATGCGTGCCAGGATCATCGGAGCCCCGCACTTGGTACAGGGCTTTGGCCTGGATTCGATGATTTCGCCCAGCGAATTTGCTTGAGTTCTGGGGCTTGCAGACATCGGCCCCCCTTTCCCGTTGACGCGATAGCGTTACTTGCACCCATCGCGCCGCCGGTTATCGGTCAATATTGCTCACCCGGGCCTAAAAAGCTCGCCGGAATCGGGCGACGACGAACAACCCGGAGCGCCTTGATGGACGATCCAACGTCAGCGCGCTTACGTCGGCGGCCTAAGCTCGCTCAAGAGCCATCCCAGTGCATCGGCTGATCTGATCGGATCGGTCCCCACCAGCGTTTTTTCAACGTGGTTGCACTTGACGCACTCGAATGTGCGCAGGTCAAAATTCAGGCGTCCCGGCTTGATACGGACCAGCATCATCGAGCCCTGGCATTTCGGACATGGATCGCTCTCAACGACGATCGGCGGTGTTGCGGCTGTAGATTTAGGACCGTCCATCGCATGCACCCTAAATCAGGCGAGAGCGCAGAACTCTCAGTCACCGGGTAGATGCCGAGCGCGGGGACGGTGATCGAGCCAGAATGCCTTTCGGGTTCCCGGAGTCGCTAGTCAATATTGCTCACATTCCGAAACTTGCTAAGTCGAGTTGTCCCGACTATCGGGCGGGCCTGCCTTTTCGAGCGGTCTCCCTTTTCATGATCGCGACATATCGGTCGGTCTGGTTGGCGATCATCTTCCAGCTTCGGGTGAGGCTCGTCAGAATGGTGGCTTCGGCTCCGCTCTCCGCCAGAAGCATGAGGCGACGGTATTCCTCCGCCTGGGTCCGGCAGCGACTTGCCTCGTTCGTTTCCCGTCGGGGATCAAAGAAGGCCAACAAGGACCTCCCAGATACACCAAACCAGGAACGACCAAAGCATGAAGCTGGAGGCGATGATGCCAAGCCAGGACCAGGATGGCGATGAAGATCTCGGGATCGACGAGGTACGCTGTGCTGATGGGGACATTCTGCACCCTCCAGGAAGAGGCGGGAGCACAACACTCTCTGTCACCGTAGTCGTGCCTTTTGGTTAGGCGGTGATAGCGCCGATCCAATCAGCTAAGACACAGGTTGTCTGTTCGATATTATACACGCGAAAAGATTTGGGCGCGGCTGTGGCCAGAACACCGTAGATTTACGGGACGACATCAACGCAAAAAAACCCGGCAGCTTCGAGGCCACCGGGCAGTTAAGGGAGGATATCTCGATACGCGGCGAGCAATAAAGTCCACCCGAAACGAATCGCGACATACCGAGATTTGGTGCGATTGGCGCGATCTGGTCTGCCTTGCAGGATGCTTAGCTGACGCTATCCCCGTTGATTTTGGTGACCCGCTCGAAGTCTCGCGCGTTACTTCGCCGCAACCGCCGCTTCGAGGGCTATGATCTTCTCCAGCACCGGCAGGAGGTGCTTCATAAACTCCGTCGGGTTCTCGCTCATCGGGAAATGGCCGAGGCCCTTCATGATGACCGCCTCCGAGCCGGGCACGCTCCTGGCGACCGCGAGCGTCTCCTCCGGCGTGCAGGAGTAATCGTATTCCCCCGACAAGAGAAACAGCGGGCAGCGGCGTGTGTCGATCTGCGCGACGCGGCCGCGGATGTCGCCGTCGAGCTTGTAGAAATACAGGTCACCCTTGAAGACGCCGGGACCGCCCTGCATGTAGTGCCACAGCGTTTCCCAGCGCTCGCTGTCCGGCGCATCGGGCCCGACCAGTCCGGAGACGATGGCCGCGGAGACCTCGCCGCCATGAACGTCGGGCCGGTGCAGGAAATTCAGATCGTAATAGGGATCGACATGCGCGCCGGCCTGCAGGCCGATGATGGCGCGAAAGCGTTCGGGGTGTTCGAGCGCCAGATGCAACGCGATGCGGCCGCCGATCGAACAGCCGATCAGGATCGGCCGGTCGAGTTCGAGCGCGGTCATGATCTCCAGGACCATCGTCGTGTATTGCGCCGAGGTGAGCTGGTATTCCTCGTTGTGCCAGCCTGAAGGCGGCGAGGATTTGCCGTGCCAGGGCATGTCGAAGGCGATGACGCGATGGCGCTGGGTGACGCGCGCCTCGTTCATCAGCGCCCGGTATTGGCGCCCGTCGGCGCCGGCGGTGTGGAGACACAGGAGTGGTGTGCCCTCGCCGGCTTGCTCGACATAGATGCGGTGTTTGCGCCCGAACAGGTCGAGATGCATGTAGCGGCCGATGATCGGCTCGAATGGCGCGGTCATGGCTTGGCCCCTTCCCTCGCCGCCGGCTGGCGCAGCTTGGCCAGCGCCTCCTTGAAGTAGCGAAGATTGGCCGTGAAGACCTGAAGGTTGCCCTCCGCCTTCAGCACGCGCCGCTTGATCAGGGCCATCAAATCATTCGAGCCGGGTGGCGGCCGGCTTGCCCAGAATTTCTGCCATTCTTCTTCCGGCGCGCGCAGCGCAAAGCATGATGAGGGCATCACGAACGGTCCGCGCGCCACCGACACTACCTGGCCCTCGAAAATCGAGATCAGCCAGGCGGTCTGACCTACTTCCAGAAGGAACGTCGTCGTCAGAAAGCGCCCGCGCCTGACCAGCGCCTCGTCACCGTTGACCCGCTGCCCCAGCGTCTCGATCATCTATTGGCCCCCCACCCCCGCAATATCCGCCAAAGCCGTCGCGCCTCGCGGCCGGCCTTGCGCCTTTTGTCCCGCATGATGGGGGCAACGGGCGCGGCGTCAATCGGCCCTGGCTAGAGCCAGGAGCACACCAGCATCAGGTTCGCCGCGCATGCCGCCAGCAGGGCGGCAGTCAGCACGACATGCACGCGATCGCCGGATGTTTTGAAGGTCGTTCCCATGACGGCAAAACATCCGGCGATTCTAGTCCGGGAGTCTCGCGGATTATTTTTCGCTGGATTCAGGACTCGTTTACGACTCAGGGACACCAGCCCAAAACGGCCCTCACGTGCGCGTGAACCGGCCGCGCCGGGCCGAACCCCTTCCGCGCCCGGCGCGTTGAAACGGCGTTTTCGCGGAGAGATCCGATGCCCTACGCGCTGTTCAGCAATGAGGCCAAATTGAGCAAGGCCTATCCGACCGAAGCGGACGTCTGGAAGCTCGCCCGGAAGAGCGGGCTCGTGGTCGACGTCGCGTCCGAAGATGACAAGCCGGCGCCGCGGCCGGTGCTGGACAATGATTACGAGATCAGGCGCTGCCGGCCGGATCCCCAGGAAGACCCGGCCAAGAACCAGGCCGAAGCCGAGCGCGAAGAGGATATGGATTTTCAGCTAAGTTCGTGAGGGGGTATTCCGTCGCTCTTCCCGCCGTCCCGGCGAACGCCGTCGCTAGTTTGGGCCCCGACGTCCGCCAGGGCGAGAGGAGCATTGGCACCTACGGCGTCGCCACTGCCAGCGAGGCCTGATCGGATACGAGCGTCACGCAGGCCTTCTTGCGATGCAGGCCCCTGATCACTCCGGTGACCTTGAGCACCTTGCCGGCCGGGCAGGAAGCATCCTGCACGTAAGCCGTTTCATAGGGCGCCAGCACAAGCGGCTCGGATCTCAGGATGTTTTGGGCAAGGCACGGCAGGGTAAATGCGGAAAAAATCAAAACTGAAAACAGGGCACGCATGTTTATCATCCACAACCGGCAAACCGACAATAGCCGATTACGGGTACAAGTTCCGTAGCCGGCAAGAATTATTTTTCGATTACGCCGAGCCCGCGCCGTGCAAACAAAAGGCCGGCGCGAGGCCGGCCTTTCGGTATCTTGCAACCCCCGGAACGCTTCAGTAGCGCGGAGCGGTCGGACCACCCCAGCCGAAACGGTAGTTGATGCCGACCTTGACGGTATGCTCGTCGTCGCGGAAACGCGCGCCGACGATCGGGGCGGGTCCGCTCGCGAAGGTGGTGTTGCCGAAATTGTAATACTGGTACTCGGCTTTGGCCGACCAGTTCGGCGCGAACATGTATTCGAGACCGCCGCCGACGGTGTAGCCGTCCTTGTGGTTTCCGGTGGTCGTAAAGGCGGCCGGGACGCCGCCGACGCTGACGCCAATATTGGGGTTGTCGCGCCAGGCGTAGCCACCCTTGGCATAGAGCAGCGCCGGACCCCAAGTGTAGCCGAGCCGGCCGGTCACCGAGCCGAGCTGGTTGTTGTTCGTGGTCACCAGAGTGTTGCCCGGGAAGAGTACGCCGGTGTTGTTGTTGGCAAGCCAGCTGTACTGGGCTTCGGCGCCGATCACCCAGTTGGTGGCGAACTGGTAGTCGGCACCGCCCTGTACGCCGCCCAGGAAACGGCCGCCGTTGCCCTCCAGGCTATTGTTGCCCGCAAACGCCCCGCCGATGTGGCCGCCGATATAGAAACCGGTCCAGTTATAGACCGCCTGCGGCGCCGTATAGACCGGAGCCTTGGTATAGGTGCGCGCAGGTATGTCAGCCGCGAACGCGGGAGCCGCGAATGCAACAAGAGCAGCTCCACCGAGCAAAAATTTCTTCATATCCGGATCCCCATTACTGTTGTTCGAGATCAATTCAAACAACGTGGCGTCAATTTGGTTGCTTCGCGGCAATGCCGGAGCTGTGATGGCTCGCAACTGTGACGGCTCGGCAACAACGGCGTTTTGTTCCATCGGGTGGACGGCTTTTTGTCCGGCGGACAAGCGGCTTTAACGATATGGGTCTCGGTTCACGTCGCGGTTCAAGTCTCGCTGAAAAGTGATCGAGGTTACGGGGTAGGCAGCGCCGGTTGCCGGGGGTATCAGCCCTCATTCGGCGGCCTCATCGTCCTCGTCCGCCCAGGCGGTTCGGGGATTTGGCACGGGATGCGGCAGTGACCCGCGATGCTCCGCGACGGCGAGCGGGTCGCTGCGATCGAACCAGCCCTGACAGCGCGGGCACCGCGTAAAACTCCCGGCATCGAACGCTCCGGCCCGAACGAGGCAATGGCGGCGGTCCATGTCAGCCCCGGGAACCGACGGCGCGGCCCGGAAGATCGCGCTCGTAAGCGGACGCCCGCGGCCTGGGCGTTTGCCCTTCCAGCCACGCTTCGGTTCTTGCGAGATCGCCCAGCGCCCGCGCGAGCTGGCGCGTGGCGCGGCGTTCCGGTCCCGGCGGCATCGCGCGCGCCCGGCGCATCGTCTCGACCGCGGCATGGCGGGTGGCAAGCGAACGGTGGAAGAACAATAGATTGCTCACGGCTCAACTCCGGCAGGAAAGGTTCGCCAGCTTCGCCTGGCGTAGCTGAACGCCACCTGAAAGCCGTCTTCGGCTGCGGTTCACCCTCGCCGCGGGTGGGGCCCAGCGGCAAGGGAACCGGGCGATTGCTGCGGCGTCTCTGTGGCGGAAGGCCGCCGGAGGCGCTGATGCAGTCGAAAAAACGGCCGGGACCGGCGAGCCCATCGGGCCCGGTGAGATTGGTCAGTCATACGGCCATAGGCGTGGCGATGGGTCTTGCCTTGGCGCTGCTGCTGATCCTCGTCGACCCCGCTAATATCGCGACCTTGGTCGCGCATGGCGGCAGGCAGGCGATCGCCGTATTTGTCGGCACCATCGTGCTGACCTTCGGGATCGGCGCGACCTTGACGGCCGCGGTCTTCATTCTGACGGAAGACCGCTGACTGACGGAAGCCTCTTTATCGGCAAACAGCAAGATCTAAACGGTCCGCCGCTGCAGGACGGACCCGTTCTTGTCGTCGGGTGCTTACACTCTGCTAGGTCATGCTGCCCGGCATGAAGCACCGGATCGAGATCTGATTGTCGAACCGTATCGGCCAAACCATCGTGCGTCCCGCGCGGTTCGGTTCGGTGATCACGGCGTCATCGGGAACATCGACCCAGTTATTCTCCAGGCGGACCCGATAGTGACCGTCCTTGGATTCCCAATCGGGATCCGCGACGCTTTCACCATCCGCCATCGAGCAACACAATCCCTTACCGCTCGCGAGATGATCGAACCAAGGTTTGAGCGGTGAATTCGCGTAGCGACCATCAAGGTCGCGCGCCCTTACGCTGCCGACAAGGCAAGCAACCACCAGACTTAGGATCAGACCAAACACGATGCGTTTCATGTGCCACGCTCCTGAATGTCAAAGCCTACCCCGCTGTCATCTCAAGCAATGTTCGTGCCGCAACCTCTCTACGCGCTGTGCGAATCGTCACGCTATGATAGTATCATCGAAGATACCGGCGCGATTGCGGCGGCTATCGTTATGCGCGATCACGCGCGTGCGATTGCGCAATCGCCGGTGCCGCATCCGGCCGATGCTTCAAGCGTGATCGAACGCATTGGTTTCGGTCGCCCTCGCCGGATTTGTTTGACAGCCGCGGCCGACGCTAGCGCGTCAGCTTCTCCAATTCCGGAAACGGCGCGTAGACCGCGCCGGCACAGATGTCGCTTGCGTTCTCGGCCACGCGGTCGAGCCGGCCGTTGACGTAGAGAATGGCGCGTTCGCGCGGTTCGCGATAAGTGCCGTCGGATTCGCGTGGAGAAAAGCGCAGGCAGCTGACATAACGCACCCGCCCGCCGACCGTACGCTGCACCGGCTCGGCCATGACGGCATCGTGCACGCCGGTGGGATTGTTGAGATAGGTCTTCATGAACGCCAGCAATTCGGCACGGTAATTATTCGGAAAGGGCTGGTTGGCGCCGCTGCCGTTATCGATGTTGAAGGCGGCGTCTCTGTCCTCGCCCCCGGCGCAGGCCGCCATCGCGATCGGCAGCAGCAGGATCGCCACACACTTTGCTGATATTCCCAAGTTCAACCCTGTTCGAAGATCCGACGCCCAGATGGTCCTGGTCCCAAGGCGGTTCTAGACCTTCCGTGGATCAAAGGGAATCTGCATTTCGGTTGGTGCACGTCACGGTGCCCGCAAAACAATTCCGGCCCGACGCCATTGGGGACGCAATGGCGCGCGGGCCGGACCTGATATCCGCCGGGAGCGGCGGGGGCAATGTGGACGAGCCACCCCCCGCGGATCAGTCTTTAGCCGCGCTTGGTGGCGGGCGTAACGTGCTTGGTCGAAACCTTCGAGAGCTTGTGCGTCTTCAGCGCGCCGAAATGCTTGTGGTGGCGATGATGATAGCCGGCATGCCGGACCTGATGGCGGCCCATCCTGGCATTGGCGTTCAGCGCGCTCGGCTTCGTCTGCTTCACCTGCTCGGCCTTGACGACCGGCGCCTGCGCCGTCTTGGTGGCCTGATTGGTGGCTTGGCCAGCGAACGCCGGTGCGGCGAGAACGGAAACTGCGAGCAACGCTGCGGAAATGGTCTTCAACATGGTCGTCTCCTCCTTAAAGGGGATCACAAGGTGGCCGGTCGGATGGCCGGGCTCGTCGATCTGGCTGCGACCCTAGAGGCCCCGCGCTGAACCGCGTCTGAAGCGCGACGATGGACTTCGTTCATCTGGATGACATAATCGTCATGTTCGCTCCGCCATGCCGCGCGCGGCGTTTGGCGGAAACGGGCCCAAATGGAATCGCCCAAATCCAAATGGAATGGCCCAAATAAAGACCGGTTGCCCGGGAATGTTCTGATCCACCGGGTGTTCAAATCAGCAGGCTCGGGTGCAGCACAACCTTACTGAAAATCGGGAGCGACGAATGAACAAATTCGCAATCAGACTTTTGACGTTGGCAATGTTCACGATGGCGTTGATCGCGGTGCCCCTGTTCGCACCGGCCCATGCCTCGGGCGACGAAAGTCCCTCGCCTCCGCCGTCGTCGGGCACCAAGAAGGGAAAGAAGGACAAGAGCTCCAGCATCGAGGACGGCCGGTTCGTCGCGGCCTATCACGCGGCCTACAGCACGGTGTACGACCGCAACGATTACGCTGCCGCGATCGAGCAGTTGAAGGCGCTCGGCCACGACGACAACGCCTCCGTCGCCACCCTGATCGGCTATTCCTATCGCAAGCTCGGCGACTACAAGGTCTCGCAGGTCTGGTACGAGCGCGCGCTCAAGAGCGATCCCAACCACGTCAAGACCTGGCAGTATTACGGGCTGTGGCAGGTCGAACAGGGCAACCGCGACCAGGCGCAGTATCATCTGAGCAAGATCGCAGCGCTCGCCGGCACCGGCAGCGAGGAATATCGCTCGCTCGCCGCCGCACTTGAAAAGGCGCCGGGCACTGGCCTGGTTTACTGAGTTCGGTCACTGAAGGGTTCAGCCGGCGCAACCCGAAAGGTTGCGCCGGTTTTGTCTTGTGGCCTTCACTTCATCAGCGCCTCGACCTCGGCCCGGAAAGCCTGCCGCGAGGCGTCGCGCGAATAGAACATGTGGCCGCCCGGATAAACCGCGAGCTTCACCCGGTCGGACGCGGCAAAGGCCGGAAGCTGGTCGAGCTCGATCCTGGTGCCGAAATACGGCGTGGCCAGATCGAACAGCCCGTGGCCCACCAGGAGCTTCAGCTTCGGATCGAGCGCGAGGATCTGCCGCAGTTCGGAAATCGACTGGGGCGGATTGATGCCGTGGCCGAAATCCCAGCCCTTCTCGACCTCCCCGTTGAGCAAGTGGTAGGAGCCGTCCGGCCGCCAGTTGAGCTTGCGCGTCGTGAGGTCGACCGCAGCACTGGTGAGAGGCGCCACCAACGCCTCGCCCGAGGGATCGTTGAAATGAAAGAAGCTCGAATCCGGAAAGGGATCGATGCCCATGACCGAGGCATCGTAGCGTCCCGTCACCTTGCCGTTCTTGCGATCGAATTCCCTGCGGAATTCGATCGCATCGAAGCGTCCGGCCAGCCTGCGGCTTAAGGCCTGATCGATCCCGGTCAGCGCAGCCACCTTGTCGGCGAGCCGGTTCGTGGCCGCGGTGTCGGCCTCGCCTTTGACCAGGTCGAGCAGAAAATCGCCGCGCGCGTAATTTTCGACGTCGGCCATGTCGGCCCGGGTGACCGCGCCCTTGGTCTCGCGCGCCACCGCCGCCATGCTGGGAAGGCTCGCCACATATTGCAGCAGGCTTGAACCTGTGAACTCGCGGAAGTCGAGCACCGGCGAGACGAGGATCAGGCCTTTCACCCCGACGCCCTGTTCCACCTGCAGATTGCGAACAATCTTCGGCCCGCGGATGCCGCCATAGCTTTCGCCGGCGACGAATTTGGGCGACAGCAAGCGGCCGGATTTCTCCAGCCAGCGGCGGATCGTCAGCGCGATCGAATTGACGTCGCCATCGACCGAGAAGAATCTCTTGCGCACGTCATCGCCGGTCGCGACGAAGCGGCTGTAGCCGGTGCCGACGGGATCGATGAAGACGAGGTCGGTGAAATCGAGCCAGGTCTCCGCATTGGGCTGAAGCTCGGGCGACGCCGAGGGAATCGCCGCATCCCCGTTGATCGCGAGCCGCCACGGCCCGGCGGCGCCGAGCTGCAGATAGGCGGAGGCAGCGCCCGGCCCACCGTTGAACAGGAAGGTCACCGGCCGGGTGGCCGGATCGGCGCCGTCCAGCTGATAGGCGGTGAAGGCAATATCGGCCTGCGGTTCGCCCTTGCCGTCGAACAGGCGGATCGAGCCCACGGTCGCCGTGAAGGCAAGCGTGCGCCCGGGAAGCACCACCGTCTGCTTGGTCGCCGAATCCGGCGGCAATTTGTGTTGCTCCGCGGCAGCCGGCGAAGCCGGAGCGCCGGCGCGGCCGCTCCCGGATTTCTGACCCGATAGCGCCGCTGCGGGGTGCTCCTGAGGCGGAGGTGCGTCCTCGGCGCGCGCTGTCGCCAGCATGGCGAAAGCAAGCAGCGCCACGGCGACGCCCGCATGGCGCGGCGCGGCAAGACGAATGGCCATGTCTGTTCCTCTTCCTGCTTCCCGCGATCAGTCCGAACCGTCCCTTTGTCGCACGAGACCTTCCCGGATGCCCGCAGGTTCTAGCTCAAGACTGCGACAGCTTGGCGTTATCGGCAACAGAAGGTGATCGAGAACGATCACAATTTCGCTGACGCCGATGATGGCATCGCCGACGATGAGGACGGAACACCACCGCTCAAATTGACGCTGAGGCCTGTCCATGACCCCTGCGGTCTCTACTTCCCTTCCAATGTGCTGACCGGGTCCCAATCCGGACCGGGGGGATTGCTTCTAAATGCGTTTGCCCGGCCGAGAAACAGTGCGGACGGCTTATCGATCCCGGCGGCACGCCCGAAACACATTGCGGCAGAGTCAAAGTCGCGATTCCGCCAGTGCACCAGACCCTCGGCATAGGCCGCTGCAGATTCAACCTGCTGCGGTGTCTCCTGCCCCGCCTCCGCGAGAAGTTCGTAGATCTTGACCGGCGCAGAGCGCCCCCGGACTCGGACCGCGTCAAGTTCGCGCCATGCGAATTTTGATCCGGTCAGGGCGACCGTCATTTCCGAGGCGACGATCGTGGTGCCGTAGTATTTGTTCGCACCCTCGAGCCGCGAAGCGACGTTCACCGCGTCGCTCATCACCGAATAATTGAAGCGGCGCCGCGAGCCGATGTTTCCGACCAGCGCTGCACCGGAATTGAGCCCCATCCGGTGGGCTACTTTATGACCCTTAAAGACCGCGGAGCCCCGATTGAGTTCCTCCAGGCGCGCCCGGCAACCGAGTGCGGCGTGCGCCGCATTGCTGGCATGGTCGCGATCGTCGGCCGGCGCACCGAACACCGCCACGATCGAGTCGCCGATATATTTGTCGATATAGCCGCCCCGGCTTTCGATGATGTCGGTCATGGCTGACAGATATTCGTTCATGAAAGCCACCAGGTCTGCCGGCGTCATTTTTTCCGAAATGGAGGAAAAGCCCTCCAGATCCGAAAAGAACACGGTAACCTCCCGCGTTTCGCCGCCCAGCACCGGCAATTTTCTGGACGTCATCATCTTTTCGATGACCTGCGGCGCGAGATAGAGGGCGAAGCTCTTCCGGAGCAACCGTTCTCCCCTGTCCGTAACGCCTAGGCGATAACCGACGATCGCAACCATCGAGGAAAACCCGGCGAGAAACGGCTCGCTGAGCGGCAACGCCAACGACCGCGCAAATGCAAATGTCGCCAGGCATGTCCAGGTCGCGAACATGCCGAAAAAGACCGCCGCGGCGGCGCCCGGCGCGAGCATTCGCGCCGCAAGCCCGGCCAGCGCGGCGAAAGCGATGGCAATGAACGTTGCCGGCAGACGGCCAGGCTCTACGACCGCGTCCCGCGTCATCAGATTGTGGACTGCCGTTGCATGAACATAAACGCCGGCAATCGAACCCCGTTTGAATTGCCCGGGAGACGGCTGCGCCGGCGGCAGCGCGCAACGCGCCGCTCGCGATCCATCGAGCCCCGTCGCAAAGCGCTTGGAGGTGAATTTCTGGTCTTCCGAACCGAGCAGCGTGCCGAAGATCACGATTTTATCGGCGAATTCACGCCGGAAAAAATCCGTATTGTTGCGCTCGACACAGGCCCGCAGATCGGCGAGCGAAAACGTCCTGATATCGTTGGCGCCCCCCTCGAAATTCAGGGTCAGCGTATTCGGCACCACGCTCGGAATGAGGTAGCCGGCAAGCGTCACGCTGCCATTTTCAGCGAACACCGGTTCGGTGCTGAGTGCCCGCGCGGCCAACTCCAGCGCCATCGAAGGTACTTGCTCGCCGTCGGCCCGGAACGTCAGCGGTACTCGCCGCACCACTTCATCGGGGTCGGAAAAGACATTCAGCGTCCGGATATTCTTCTGCTGGCCCACGGCAATCCGTTGTCCGGGCGAAGGCCGATCGCCGCTCAGGGTTTCACCCAGCACCACCTTGCCGGCGGTGGCGCCCTTCGCAAGAGATCGAAGGAATGGCCGGTCGAAGCCGCGCATCCGCGCGCCCAATAGATCGTCGCCAAAGGGAAGCTCGGACTGCTCGATCGACGTGGGGAATACGATATCGAAGCCCACTACCCTGGCGCCGCCGTCAATCACCGCGCTCAAAACCCGGCCTATTTCCGTGGTCCAGGTCAGCGTCGGTGATCCCTTGAACGGCGGCGTCTCGTAGGTCTCGTCGTCGATTGCGATCACCACGACCGGCGTAGAAGCAGGATCGCGGCGCGTGCCGAACGCCTCCCAGCGCAAGGCGGTGAGAGCGTCGATCGACCAGCCATGGATCAGGTTGAACGGAGGAAGGGTGAAGACAACGCCGCACGCCACGGCAATCAGAGCGACAGCGACGGAATCTCGCCTGGTGAAGCCGCGCATGGCGCTGTCCGGACTCGAACTCGCCCGGCTATTCCATCCGCACCAGCCGCCCGATGATCGGGGTCAGGCCCGGTTCGGCCTTTTGATCGACCGCGAAAACGATCCTTCGCGGGCCGAGACTTGCCGCATAAATCCCACCCGGTTTCAGCGTCGTGCCGGTCTTGGCAAAGTCGTAGAACTTATCCCGCACAAGAGAAGCGGTGCCGAGGTCCACATCGTACCGCTCGCCCTTCAGGTCGAGCCTTTCAAGGACCAGCTTGCCGTGGACCGTGGTCTCGACAATTGGCGAAAGGCCGTACAACGTGAACTGCGGCGACGTCGCCCCCTTTCCGGTCAGGCCCCGAACCACGCTCGCGGCACTTTCGCCGACTTCCCGATCGATCAGTTGCGAATGGCCGGAGTCGCACTTTACCTTGCCGGCCTTGACCTCGCTCAGATGGACCATGCTTTCCTCTGCGCCCACGATCACCGTGCCCACTCCGGTAATCACCTCGCGCCAGCAGGATTTCATGTAACTGAGCACGATCGAGCCGGCCTGCCCGAGCTTTATGACTTTTCCGGGAGCGACGTAGTCCATAAACTCGGCGCCAGTGACTTTTCCTTGTACGTCCTCGACGACGGCGACCGGGGCCTGTGCTGCGGCCAGTCCTGTAAAACCGACGAACGCCACAACCGCGGCAAGTATGGTCTTCATTCTGGAAACCTCGCAGTACCGAAAGTGGCGATTAAGCAAGACTGCTATAACACGTGTCGTTTGTCGCCAAATATGATCGCCACCGAGGCGAACAAGATCTAACGTCTGTCCGAACGGCGTGTCGGGCCGCCTGAAAGTAAGGTTCTATCATCTCGACAAGGACAGCCAAGGTCTATAGACGACCTTCCGCACAACCCCGCTCCCTCTCGCGCCAATATGAGCCCGCGTCCCCATGAACAGCCCCAAGCGATATGACCGGATCGCCTTCGTCGCGAGCGCCGGCGCGGAAGCCCAGCTGGCGCTTCAGCAGCTGGTCGAACTCTACGGCAATCACGATCCCGCCGATGCCGACGTCGTGGTGGCGCTTGGCGGCGACGGCCTGATGCTGCAGACGCTGCATGAGCAGATGCGCACGGGCAAACCGATCTACGGCATGCATCGCGGCACCGTCGGCTTTCTGATGAACGAATTCTCGACCCACGACCTGCACGCCCGGCTCGCGGCCGCGAAAGAATCGGTGATCCATCCGCTCCTGATGCGCGCCACCGACGTGCACGGCGTGATTCATATTTATCACGCCATCAACGAAGTCGCGCTGTTTCGCCAGACCCATCAGGCGGCGCGCTTGCGTATCCTGATCGACGAGCGCGAACGCATGGCCGAACTGGCCGCCGACGGCGTCCTGGTGGCGACGCCCGCAGGGTCGACCGCCTACAATCTTTCGGTGCAGGGACCGATCATCCCGATCAATGCGCCGCTGCTGGCGCTGACGCCGATCAGCCCGTTCCGCCCGCGCCGCTGGCGCGGCGCCCTGCTCCCCAACACCGCCTATGTGGTCATCGAGGTGCTCGAGAGCGACAAGCGCCCGGTGGCGGCGGTGGCCGACCACGACGAGGCGCGCGATGTCCGCCGAGTCGAGGTGCTGTCCGACAAGACCATTGCGATGCGGATGCTGTTCGACCCCGGCCACAGTCTGGAAGAGCGCATCCTGAGCGAACAATTCGGGTACTAGCCTCGATTTCCGCCCTGCCCTGGCGCCCGCCGCAACCATTCCTTAACCGGCGCCGCGATATGGTTAACGCCGGGTATACCGTTGTCACCGGTATGCCTCCAGGGCCCGGTCATGTTTCGCATCGATTTCAACAAACTGCGATTTCTAGTGTGCGACGACAATCCGCATATGCGCCGCATTCTGCGGACGCTCTTGCATTCGTTCGGCGCACGCGAGGTCTATGAAGCCGAAGACGGCGCGACCGCGCTGGAAATGTACAGCCATTACGTCCCGGATATCGTCATCACCGACTGGTCGATGCCGATTTTCGACGGCCTCGAGCTCGCGCAGATGATCCGGCAGCCGGAATCGAAGGGCAATCCGTTCGCCCCCATCATCATGCTGACCGGCCATTCCGAGAAGCGGCGCGTCACGGTGGCGCGCGATGCCGGCGTGACCGAATTCCTCGCCAAGCCGATCTCCGCCAAGGGGCTTTATCAGCGCATCCTGAACGTCGTCGCCAATCCGCGACCCTTCATCAAGACCAAGACCTATTTCGGCCCTGACCGCCGGCGCAATACCAGCAATGCCTATATCGGCCCCGAGCGGCGCGTCGGCGGCGAGGCGGAAGTGCTGCAGCAGCCGTCGCTGCTCGACAAGGCCCGCTCGACCGTCTAGCGCCGGCGAGTTCCAAGGAAACCATCATGGCGAACCACAAGCGCGACATTGAGATCAAGGCCTTCGCCGACCACCAGGTGATCACGCAGCCAAATCCGCTGCGCAAGGTGTTGCGGCGTCTCAAGGAGAAGGATCTCGACGATCCCATTGCCCGCGCGGAAAAGGCGCTTGCCGGCCTGTCGGGCGAGTTCAAGAACTGGATGACAGTCGAGGCCGATCGACTCTCGGCCGCGCATGCCACCATTCTCCAGAACGGGTTTACGCACGAGAATTGCGAAGAGCTGTTTCGCGCCGCCCACGACATCAAGGGCGACGCCGCCACGTTCGGATACCCTTCCGCCGGCGCCGCCGCCAACAGCCTCTGCAGGATCATCGAGCACGCGCCTGAACTCGCCGAGGTGCCGTCCGACCTCATCGCCCACCATATCAACGCCATCCAGGCGATCGTGCGGGAGCGCACCAAGCTCGACACCGTCAGCATGGCCAGCGAGTTGAGCCGGCAACTACGCGGCGTCGCCGACGAATTTCTCATGAAGGCCAATCGCGACCGCCCCGAGCATCTCGAAGCGATCCTTGCGCCGAGCCTCGTGCCGGGGGACTGAACCCGCCACATTCTTAGTCGTCCTGCGAAAGCAGGGACCCATACGCCGCGGCTTATCAGTCGGGCGATGCGGAAGTTGCCTGCTGAAACATCGAGGCCCGTGTTAACGGGTCCTTGCTTTCGCAGGGACAGCGAAGGTGATGCTAAGCCGCGATCAGCTCGTCCGGCATCGGCGCGATTTCGTCCTCGGCCAACAGCCCATCGCAAAACAGGCGGGCCTCTTCCCGCGCCGATTCGGTCGCAAAGCGCCGCAACAGGATCAGGAGCGGCTCGGCGGCCAATGGATCGGTCTCGCAATGCGTCAGCACGCGTTCGACCATGCGGCGCCGCAATCTCGCAGCCCCGCCAAGCGTGTCGACAAATCCGGTCTCATGGCAGACTTCGAGCGCCACGCGGAATGCGGCGAAGGTCGATTCAGGCAGTCCGGCGCGCCTGAGCAGCGCCTCCAGGCTGGCGCGGCCGCGGTCGTGCAGCAGCGCGGAGACGCGGGCCAGCGGCAGGCCGGACAATTCCGACAGCGCGTGGTCGAACAGTTCGAGATTGCCCGACAATAAGGCGCGCAGGATCAAACCGGCGGTCAACTGGCCGGTGGCGCGCAGATGCAGCACCAGCCCGCGCATGTCGTCGCCGCGCGAACGCGCGGCGATATTGACGGTCGAGCGCTCGCGCGCCTCGCTCGCGATGCGACCTGCGCGATCTTCGCTCAGCCAGTTGCGGGCGACCACGAATTGGGCCAGCGTGTCCGAGAGTTTCGCAACCAGCGCGAGCCGCGTGGCCGCGGGAAGATCCTCCAGCACCAGCATCGATTCCCGGATCGCGGCGAGATGGCCGTGCCGCTCGACGATGCGATCCCATGAAAACGGCGCGAGTTCGGCATAGGCATTTTCGATCAGCTCGAGCGCCGCCGCCGCGGTGCCGACTTCGGCGATCGCGGCACAGACCGAGGCCGGCAGATTGATGCGGCGGGCGATGGCGCATTGTATCTCGTCACTGCCGGTTGCGACGATGTCGACGAGATCGGCGTCGATCAGCAGCGGGGAATGTTCGAGCACCGGCAGCGCCACCGACGGCTGGTCGAGCGACAACGCCTGCACGATGGCCGCGGGGGCTTCCGTGCTGCGGGCAAACACTTCGGCCATGGCCTGGCGCACCAGCGGCGATGCGTCGTCGAGCTGCATCAGCAGCGCGCCCTCGGCGGCAGCGCGGTCCTCGTCGGTGAGATCGGAGATCAGCCAGGCCCGCGCCAGCGACCGCGTTGCCTCTGCCCGCTCGCCTGCCGGAGCGGTTCGTATCCAACTGATGAACTGCCGAACGATCATGGTCCTGCCGGCTTACGCAACCTGAAACGACACCGTGACCCGGTGCCACTACACACAAAATAAACCACGACGCTTAACAAAGCGTTCACCATAAACGGCTGGTTCTATTGACGTTTTGTTAAGGGTGTGAGGTCGGGCAAAGCTGCCGCGAGCGTGCCTAGCTGAACGTGCCGTTGCGGTCGCTGAAGAGATCGAGCGGTTGCGGCGCGCGGACGTCGGGCGTTTGCGCCGATGCCGGGCTCGCAGCATGAGCCGGCGCCGCATTCGCAACCGACGTCAGCGACGACGAGTTGCCCCACAATTCGCGAACCGTCGGCGAGATCGGCTGCGCGCGTTCGCCGGGGGCCTGAAACAGCGAGCGGAAGATCGGATCGGTCGACGGCGCGGTGCTGCTCGCTGTCGATGCGGAAGCCATCGTGACCGGTGTCACCGCGCGAACATCCGGAAACGTCGACAGATAGGCGGCATTGTCGACCGCGGGCGCGGCCGGCGTGGCGCTTGCGAGCGCTACGTTGGGCTGGATGTCGCCGCCGACCGACGCCATCGCGGTGCGGGTAGCCTGAGAGCTGGCGGCGCCGGCGTACCGCGCGGTCAACACCGAATAGACTTCGGACACGGTGCGCGCCTGCCCGGAACGATCGAAGAAGATCGAACGGTTGGCCGCGGCGGCGTTGGGAAACAGTCCCGCCGCCAACGTCTGCGGATTGTCCTGGGCGTTGTTGATCAGCTTGGCCGCGCCGCCGACCCCCATGAAATGGGCCATATAGAGTTCGCCGTCGGTCGGACGGCGGCCGATCTTGCCGGTGAGCTTGAAACTGTTGGACTGGGTCAACACGGCCGCCATCGAGGAGGCCGCGGCGGGATCGTCGCGCAGCTTCATGATCGAATTTCGCGCGGCGGGATCGCTGACCGAGTAACCACCGGAGGAAGATTTGGTGATGGCGTCGGCGTATTGGCCGTAGCCGAGCTGGGCTCCGGCTTCCTTCACCGTGCCAAGCCAGGTCTGGTCGATGAACTGGTAGAGCCCGCGCGCCGACGAGGTCGAAGCGCTCGCGGTCGGATTGAAATTGGATTCCATCTTGGCTGTGGCGAGCAGATATTCGAAACTGGTGCCCGTGGTGCCGGCAGCCTGCTTGATCGCGCCGGCGATCCGCACGCGCGACGGGTTGACACCTGCCGTTGCCGTGGCGTTTGAAGTGTCAACCGACATGTCTGGTCCTCGCTCCCCGCGAAACGACCCCTCCGGCCTGTTCGAGAGCTCCCACTGACGCCCAAGCCGGCATCACACTGCGGCGATTGTGGTTAATGTCGGGTTAATGATTTCCGGCGGGGCAACCGATCGCGCTGCGTGCGTCCCGCGGCGGGCTTGCGTTCGAAATTACAAGATCACTTTCGATAGACCACCTTCGGGTCGAACAGCCTGTCCGCATCCACGAACGACAATCGCGCGCCGCCTTCGCCCGCCTCGACCTTGCGGTAGAAGCACGAGCGCCGGCCGGTGTGGCAGGCGGCGCCCGTCTGCTGAACCCGGATCCAGACCGCATCCTGATCGCAATCGAGCCGCATCTCGACCACACGCTGCGTCTGACCCGAAGTCTCACCTTTCCGCCATAACGCGTTGCGGGAGCGGCTGAAGTACCAGGCCTCCCCGCTTGCGATGGTCCTGCGAAGGGCTTCCTCGTTCATGTGGGCGACCATCAATACGTCGCCGGTCGAAGCGTCGGTGGCCACGCAGGTGACGAGACCGGACGCGTCGAATTTAGGCTGGAAGGTGAGCCCTTCCTCGATGTCGTTGATGTCTGCTGATGTCGACAAGTCGGTTCTCGCGAATTCCATAGCGTTTTCGAGCGAAGTGGACGCCGGTTCGCGTGAAGAAAACGCGTCAAAACAAAATATTACGCGCGGTTACCGCTGCGATCCTCGCACCATGGACAAGAAACGCGCCTGCTCCGCCGGATTGTCGCGGAACATGCCGGTGAAGCGGCTGGTGAACGTCGTCGCGCCGTGCTTGGCGACGCCGCGCACCGACATGCAGGTATGCTCCGCTTCGATCATCACGGCAACGCCGCGGGGTTTCAGCACCTCGTCGATCGCGGCCGCGATCTGGGCGGTCAGGTGCTCCTGGGTCTGCAGGCGGCGCGCGAAGATGTCGGTCAGCCGCGCCAGCTTCGACAATCCCACCACCCGCTCCACCGGCGTGTAGGCGATATGCGCCTTGCCGTAGAACGGCATCATGTGATGCTCGCATTGCGAGGTGAACTCGATGTCGCGGATCAGAACGAAATCGTCATAGCCGGCGGTTTCCCCGAAGGTGCGGTTGAGCACTTCCGCCGGGCACTGATGATAGCCCTGATAGAGTTCGTCGAAGGCTTCCACCACGCGGCGCGGCGTATCCAGGAGACCCTCGCGCTGGGGGTTCTCGCCGATGTAGCTGAGGATCGTCTCCACCGCCGCTTCCGCTTCGGCGCGCGACGGGCGTGGCTGGTCCGCGCGAACGGCGGCCGCGAGAAATTCGGAAGGATCGAGTTCGGCCGGGCGTGTCTCCGGGATCTTGGCGTCAGAAGGCATTACTTCGGATGATTTGCCTGGGCGGAGGGATTTGATCAATGCGTCCATGTCAACTCCGTTCGACCGATCCGAAATGGACCGGAGTGTCACCGGCAGACGGGGCGGTTTGCCGCCGGACGCCTGAGCCTACTATCTTAACACCAACGGCCGGACTGTATTTCCGCCATCGGCCTCCATATACTCCATATATAGGGGTGTCGCCCGCGCCCGCCAAGGGCATCGGGCGCCGCCAGCCCGAGACCTCAAGCTTATGCTGAACGACATTTACAACAAGCGAATCATCGAATTGGCCGGGAATATCCCCCGACTCGGACGGCTCGCCGCGCCGGACGCCAGCGCCACGGCCCATTCCAAGCTATGCGGTTCGACCGTCAAGGTCGACCTGAAGATGGACGGTCCCGTGGTCACCGACTTCGCCCATGACGTAAAGGCCTGCGCGCTCGGCCAGGCCTCCTCCTCGATCATGGCAAGCCACGTGGTCGGCTCGACCGCCAGCGAACTGCGCGAGTTGCGCGAGACCGTCCGCAGGATGCTGAAGGAAAACGGCAAGCCCCCGGAAGGCAAATGGGCCGATATCGCGTTGCTGGAGCCGGTGCGCGACTACAAGGCCCGCCACGCTTCGACCATGCTGACCTTTGACGCCGTGGTCGACGCCATCGGCCAGATCGAGGCCAGAGCAAAGCAGCCGGCATCGGCGTAATTAACCCACCGTCATTCCGGGGCGCGCGCCAGCGCGAACCCGGAATGACGGGTTCAAAGGCTGGATTTAGCGCCGCTACTTCGCCGGCGTCGCCACGATACCGCCGGTCGGAACGACCGCTTCCGCCGTCTTGGTCGATTTTGCGGCCTGCGGACTGGTCCCGGCGTCCGCTGCGCTGACAAAGCGATCCTGCACTGGCTTGGACGCGGCCTCGGCCAGCGGCGCCTTGGCGACGTCCATCTTCGGCAGCACCTCGGCAACCGCATCGGTGGTCACGACATTGGTTAGCTGCAATTCCTCGCGCGACAGTTCATGCAGGTCTTCCCAAGGCGGCACGTTCAGCGACAGCGACAGCAGATCGCCCGCCCCGCCCATGTCGAAGGTGTATTTGGCGAGACGCCCGATGTCGCGCTCCACGATCATCATGTCCTGCGCGGTGTAGCTTGCGGCCTTGGCATCGTCGGCGCGGTCGCCCATCCAGATCTGATGCACCCGGACATGCGCAGCCTCGGGCACGTAGCGCGTCTTGCCCGACAGCAGCAGGTAGACGCACATCGACTCGCAATAGGCACCGGGATCGATCCTGGTCCGGTCGCCCGTCACGGAATGGGTCTGCACGCTGATGCCGACCGTTGCAAGCAGGCCGAGATCGCGCCAGCGCCGTCCGAGCGCGATGGAATCGTTGACCGATCCGCCGCTGGAATCCAGCACGATGGTGGCGCCGCCAAGATCGCGTCCGCGCGCGAATTCATCAAAATCCCTGGGACTATCTGATGTCACGATGCCGACCGCGCTAATCCATCCGCCGCAATTCGGCTCGCAGGCGACCCAATTGAAGCGCATCGGCAATTTGCGTTCTTCGAGGGTGGCGCCCGCAATCGCTGAACCACCGGACGTAACCGCGCCCGACAATGCGGTGCAGAAGGCGGCGGCGCCGACCAGCGCCCAGCCGCGAACTTTGAGCGAGTTCACGAGCCTCAATTCGGTTCCTTCCCCGCAAGCGCCAAACGAGCGGTAGCAGTTGGCCCCAGTTCAACGCCAAATGATTCTGTCATGCAGGCGTTATCAAAAGGGTAACTGCGGGAATTTCCATCGTCCATAGAACCTTTGCTGCACCGCCACCCAAACCATTGATATTTCTCACACTGTGGCACAATTACTTGCGATGACGGGTTCCGTGCCCGGGAACCGCGCAAATCGGCGCTCAGGATTTCAGCAAGTCGCCCATGAAGCATTCATCGTCACAGCATTGCGTGGATTGCGCCAACGCAGCCGCTCGGCTGCCGCGCAACGCCGGGCGCGCCCTCATCTGGATTTACCGACACACGCTGTCGCCTTTGGTCGGTTACAACTGCCGCCATCTGCCGACCTGTTCGGTCTATGGCGACGAAGCGATCGAACGTTTCGGCCTGTGGGGTGGCGGATGGATGACGCTGGCGCGGCTATTGCGGTGCCAACCCTGGGGTACCTCGGGGATCGACAATGTGCCGCCGACAACGCCGGCGGGCGCGCGATGGTATCTGCCATGGCGCTACGGGCGCTGGCGCGGCGTCAACGCGCCCTGAAGCTTTGCTGCACCGCGTTCACGCGCAGCGCGCATTGCTGCCGTGACGGGAACCGCGGCCTGACCGTCGCATTGGTTCGATGCCTTGAGGGAGGCCAATCAATGCGCTGGAAAATCAGCCCATGGAAGGTCGGTCACGGGAGTCACGATCCCCGCCACCTCGATCTGATCGCAGCACTTGCGCTTGTCATCGTGATCGTCGCAGCCTGCAGATATCTGGGCGGCGGCTATCAGCCGCCGAGTACGGCAACCTTCATTGTGCCCAGTCAAAGTGTTCGCTGGTGAAGTTCTGGCGAGGGTAGGCTTCAGCGCGAGAACCAGAAGTAACGGTGCGACTGCCCGATCGGTGCCGGCGGACGCGGCCCGCGAGGACGCGGCGGTTTGGGCGGCGCGGATTCGGCCGATGGGGTCGCCGAAATCGTGTCGGCGCCGCCCGCATCATCGGCAGCCGTCCTGACCGCCAGCAGCAAATTCGATTCATAGGAGCGCCAACGATAGCCAACCCCGAAATCCATCGGCTGGGCCCGCCGGAACAGCTCGGCGTAATTCGCTTGATACATTCCGGGGAATTTGTCGATCGGACCGGCATAGCGGCCAAACGGGAAGAAGCGCCACGTCCTCGGGCTGTAGCTGGCAAGCGGAATGCCGGAATCGTCCTGGATGATGGTGGCGCTGTGGGAGAGCAGAAATTCCCGCACCGTAGAGAAGTTGCCCGAATGCAGCAGATAGGACGCGCTCTTGATCAGGCTGTTGCCGGGCGCCAGCGTCTCGCAAAATTTCAGGAAGCCCGTGACCCTGACGCTGGGATTGGAAAGATCGGTCGAGAAATAATACAGCGTCTTCTGCTGGCCGTCGCTGCCTGAGAACACGATCCGCAAGCCATGCGTCGCGTTTCTGCCCGGATTTTCGCCGGCGAAATAAGCCGCCCCTTTGTCGTCGAGCGCGACCGGACTGACCTCGCGAATGGTCTTGCCCGAGCGAGCAAGGAACACATAGAGGATAGGCAAGGTGCCGCTGAGCTGTCCTTCGCGCAGATCGACCTTCATTTGCTTGGTAATGAAGAAGCTGAAGCTGAGGATCGATCCCATCGAGCGCTCGACATTGTAGAGGGCGGCTCCCACCCCTCCCGGCGGCAATCTCGCGAGATCGGGCACCGAACCCGGCGGCTCGAGCGCGCTCAGCACGTAGGTCGTGGCCTTGGAGTAGAAGGCGTCGGCGTAAAGGAAGTCCGGACCCGAGAACATGTAGAACATGGTCGGCTTCGGCGCGGCCAGATTGGCGCTCGCCCAGGCCCGGATCTTCGAGAGCTGACGCTCCTCAAGCTGCGCGAACGCCGCATCGAAAGATCTCGCATGCCGCTGCCACAAGGGATCCCTGGTCAACGGCATCAGCGGTGAATCGGCCGACGGCATCATCCCCGCGAGGAACAGCGCCGTATCGTTAGCGGTGACGGCATCGGCGGCGCGCGCCGGCGGCGCGGCCAACAGGAACACGGCTGCCGCGACGACTGCAATTTTCGTGAACTGACGCATGTTCATTCGCGGCCCGGGGATGACGTTGCGCGATCGTCGCGCCTGCGGAAGACCGCATAGATCAAGAGGCCGGAAATCATGATCAGTGCACCGAGAACGGACTGCAATGGCCGTTCCGTCAAGAGATAGTACATCATGAAGGCGGTCACGAGCAGGAAAACCACCGGGGTTATCGGGTATCCCCAGGCGCGATAGGGGCGCGGCGTGTCGGGCTGGGTGATGCGCAGCTTGATGACGCCGAGCACGGTGAAGAACGAGCAGAACAACAGCGCGAACTGAATGAAATCAAGCACCGCCTCGAAACTGCGGGTGAACAGCATCAGGCTCGCCGCCGCGAGCTGGAACAGGATGGCGTAGGCCGGCGCGCCCTGGGTCGATTTGCGAGCGAATACCCGCAAGGCCGGGATGTCCTCCCCCATCGTCATCATCACCCGCGGCCCGATCCACATCATCGCGCTGATCGAGGAGATCAGCCCGATACAGATCATGGCGCCGACGATGCGGCCGCCGATATCGCCGAAGATGGCGCTGCCGGCGATGCGGGCGACGTCGAGCTGCCCGGAGAGCTTGTCGATCGGCGTGGTGTGCAGGAACACCGCGTTCAGCGCGACATAGAGCACCAGCACGATCAGCGTCCCCGCCAGCAGCGCGCGCGGCAGGCTCTGCTGCGGCGTGCGCATCTCGCCGATGATGTAGGTCGCGGCATTCCACCCCGAGAACGAATACATCACGAACACAAGCCCGATCGCGAAGGGTGCACTGGCGATCTGGGCGATGTCGTCAGCCTGCGGCGCGAACGAGACCGGTTGCGGCGTGCCCACGACAAACCCGGCGATCAGGAACGCCGTGATCAGCACCACCTTCAAAATGGTCGAGATCAACTGAAACGTGCTGGACTGCCGGACCCCGGCAAGCTGGACCATCGACACCAGCCAGACCACGCCGACGGCGAGGGCCAACGGCGGGACGCCGGGCACTACCGACTTGCCGTATTCCCCGAACGCCATCGCGGCGAGCGCCACGGGGGCCGCGAAACCGACCGTCGCCGACACCCAGCCCGCCAGAAATCCGAACGCCGGATGAAAGGCGCGGCTGAGAAAATTGTACTCGCCGCTCGAGCGCGGAAACATCGCGCCGAGCTCGCTGTAGGAGAACACGCCGCACAGCGCGACGACGCCGCCGACCGTCCACAGCAGCAGGATCGCAAAACCGGACGGGATGTCCTTGACCTGGAAGCCGAGGCTGGTGAAGACGCCGACGCCTATCATGTCGGCTACGACGATGGCGGTCGCCACGATCACCGAAACGGTGGACCCGCCTCCGGGAAGCCGGCCGGGCCATGCCGCGGTTCCCGTCTCTGATGCCGCCATGCCAGTCCACGCCTCGGGGCGTCACGCCCGCGATTTCATCGTGCAGGCTGCCCCCCATCAATTCAAGCAAGCTCAACAAGATGCCCGGATTTGGTATTTTGATACCGAAGATGCCTGCGCGCGCCGCTGAAGGAGAGCAGCCGTCCCACAATCAGGACACGATTTCGTGTTCTTTGGTAGGCCCGGATGGGGAGTTTTCCGGGTAGTTTAACGTCACCTCAACGTTAACGAGCTGACATACGCCGATGGGCGTATTTGGGGCAGTGGGTGGATGGACGGGGCGGAATTACAGAAGCCTGATCGCGCGGGCCGGGTGCTGACACCGGGCGCAGCGCGCTATGCGCGGCGGATGGCCCCTGCCCGCCGCGCCGGTTCGGATCGCTGGCGGCGGATCGCGATTTGGGCAGCTTTTCTCCCGCTGTCGTTCGTGCTCGCTCAATGCGGCAAGGCGCCGGGCGCAGGTCAGCTCGCGGCCAATTCGCAGGCTTCGATGGGCGACAGTTTCGACGAGCGCTTTCCGAGACCCCAATTTAAGGATCGCTTCCCGACGGCGAGCGAGACTCTTCGAGAGCTTCATCCCGCCGATGCGCCTGCCAAACGAACGGCGCAAGCCCAGCCCGCGCCCTATCGGGTTGCGTCTTTGGAGCCGACACTGCCGTACCAGCGGCCGCCGCGGGAGGACCAGACCACCTTGGTCAGTCTGAAATCCTCGGCGTTTCCCTATCTCGGTAACAATCCGCGCACCGATGCGCCCTTCCTGGACGTCTCCAAGGACGGGCGTCGCGGCCACCGCAGCTATGGCGGCCGCGTCTACTGGCAAGACACGACCTACAACGACAGCCGCGTCCTGATGCATGTCCCGGAGAGTTTCGATATCCGCAAACCCGGCGTCATCGTCGTGTTCTTCCATGGCAACGGCGCGACGCTGGAACGCGACGTGCGCGACCGGCAGCTGGTGCCGCAGCAGATCACGGAATCCGGCGCCAACGCCGTGCTGCTCGCGCCTCAGCTTGCGGTCGATGCCGCCGATTCCAGCGCCGGCAAGTTCTGGCAGCCCGGCGGGCTCAAGCGCTTCATCGACGAATCGGCCGGTCATCTCGCGAGCCTTTACGGCGACCCGCGCGCGGCCAAGGATTTCGCCAACCTGCCGGTCATCCTGGTCGGCTACAGCGGCGGCTTCGTGCCGACCGCCTGGAGCCTGGAAGTCGGCGGGCTCGGCAATCGCGTCCGCGGCGTGTTCCTGCTCGATGCCGTCTACGGCGAGTTGGACAAGTTCGCATCCTGGATCGAGAACAACCGGTCAGGCTTTTTCGTCAGCGCCTATACGCGCTACACCCAGCGGCACGACCAGGAACTGATGCAGATGCTGAGGCAAAAGGGCATCGCGATTTCGGATGAGTTGGATGGTTCGCTCAAGCCCGGCAGCGTGATCTTCATGAAGACACCGGATGGCGTGACGCATCGCGATTACGTCACGCACGCCTGGACCGAAAACCCCGTCAAGGAAGTGCTGCTCAAGATGGCGGCAACGCCCGATCTGACGCGGGTCGCTGCCAGCGCACCATCGCCCGCGAGCCGATGACCGCGCTTGCGCGCCTCCACATCATCCTGACGCTCTCGTCATAGGCAGTGCGCTGACCTGCATCGGCGACTGATGAGGCGCCTCGCCTGTCAAAATTTCGGAATCTTGTCGGCGAACCCGTTGAAGCACGTCAGCCGCTCATCCTCTTCCTTGATGAAGCGGCAATCCGCGGCGCCTTTCGCTGCCGGCGCCTTCGGATTCGGCTTCGGCGGGAAGATCGCGTCGTAGCAATCGAGGCGGCCTTTGGTGCCATCGTCGATATCAAGACAGTTCAACAACTTCTTGGCCACCGACAGGTGCTCCGCTTTCGGCGCCGGCGCCGAACCGTGCGGCTTTACCCGGACCAGCGGCTTTCCCCCGACGGTCGGCGGCGGGCTGCCGGCGGCGGGCGCCGTACCCTGAGCCAGGGCCGCGCCGGAATAAAGGACCACGGCGAGCGCGAGTATTGTTCTCATATTACTTCTCACTTCATCCACTCACATCAATCCACATTTTCGCTCGCCGATGTAAGGCAAAGCAAACTTCGAGTCGAGCCGGCAGGCTGCGCTGCCGGGGCCGGAAATGCCGGGGCAAAGAACCACGTGCCGAAGATTTTGTCGACCACAACCCGCATCCCGGAAGTCTATGCCTCTGCCGGGGATGCCACAGCTCGCCGTGGTCTGGTCAGGACCACCATCGTCAGCGCCAGCGCGACAAAGCCTATCGATACGTAGCCTGCGCCATGGAGCAGATCGCGCGCGAACAGCGTGCCGCCGATCGCCGAACCGACGGCCTGGCCGATATACAGCACCGAGGTATTGAGCGACACCGATGCCGGTGCCAGCGCCGGCGCCGCGATGACAAGCCGTACCTGCTGCATCGAATTGGTCGAGGCGAAGCCAAGGCCCCAGATCGCGACGGAGGCGGCCATCCACGGATAGCTGCCGGCGCCGAGCGCCCATCCGGTGACGCCGGTCAGCAACAGGCTCGTGAACAACAGCGAGGTCTTATAGGGGCCCCAGGAATCGACGATGCGGGTCGCGATCACGATGCCGATGAAGCCACAGATCCCGTAGAGCGCGAACACCAGGCCAACCGCGTCCGGACCGGAATGCGTCAGTTTCGTCAGCAGCGGCCCCATGAAGGTGAACACCACGAACTGGCCGGACATCTGCAACGTCGTGATCGACAGCAGGAGGATGACCATTCGGTTTCGCCCGAGTGCAGCCCAGGTCTTGAGGTCGACGGGCGAACCGACCAACCCGCGCGGCAAACGCCACGCCAGCAGCAGGAAACTGCAGCAGCCGATCAATCCGATGCTGCCATAGACCGCGCGCCAGCCATAGCGGCTGGCGATGAAGGTGATCAGGGGCAGGCCGACCGCTGCGGCGAGCGACCATCCGAGAAAAATATAGGCAATGGTGCTGCCGCGCTTTTCCGGAGGCACGATGAGCGCTGCGGTGCCCGCGGCTTGCGGCGTAAAGAGCGCGCCGACCGCCAGCATGATCAGGCGAATGACCAGCAGGCTGGCGTAATCCGGCGCAAAGGCCGAAGCCGCGTTGCTAAGCGCCATCACCGCCAGCGTCGCGGCTAGCAAGGTGCGGCGCTCGATCCGGCTGGTCAGCCACGCCGTCACGGGCGAGCCGATGCACAGCACGATCGCGCCAAAGGTGATCAACAGGCCGGCGTCACGGATCGTCACGCCGAGTCCGCTCGACAATTCAGTCAGCATGCCCGCCGGCGCCAGCACCGAACAGCCGGTGACGATATTTCCGAGCATCAGGGCGGTGGGAGCGAAGCGGCGATGAACGTGGCCGTCGGCAGGCGGATTTTTCATGCAGCTGCATGTATCCCGGATCCATCGGAAAGAAAAGACCGGGACTTCGATTATTTCTTGCGACTGTTCCGGGCGCTATGGCACGGCCATTTGAAGCGGCCCGCCAGCGGCTCCGATCGATAACCGTCATGTCCCCTGACGACGACATCGGCACCCAGCACCGTAATGGCATGGTGGAGCAGTGTTAGGGGGTCGCCGGACGCGGCCAATCCAAGCCGCGCGCGCAACAGCGGACGAAACTCCGAGATCTCGGGGTCGTCGCTGAGCGCGTCCTCCTCGAAGTCCTCGATCCGGTCGCGCAACACCGCCCGCATCGCGGACAGATCGCCGCCGCCGAAACGCAGGATGTCCTGCCAATAGGGATGTGCGACCACCAGTTCGAGACATTCCTTCAAGTTCGCCGCCACGATGCCCGCCTGCCCTTCCGACGTCGCGAGCAGGACATGCCGCTGCGGCCCCGTCAGCGCGTAGACGCTGCCCGGGCCGCGTTGCGCCACGATCTCGAACGGCTGAAGCGGCGCGGTATCGAACCAGACCGGGCCATGCTCCTTGTTGCTGGTCACCGCGAAACCGAACGGCACCAACATGTCGCGAATGTCCTGGTTTGCCCGCAGCGTTTCCGGCGTCACCGTCATGTCGATTGGCCTCTCGCGTGACGTGTTGCGGCCGTGGCGGCGTGCGCCCGGCGGTTCGTCCAGCTTGGTGGCGTGAGGCGGATGGGACGTTCAAGGCCGCGGGGGGAATTATTGGCCGCGGCCCGGTCCGCCGGGGCGCATTCAAGCCTTCGAATCCACCCGTTTTGCCGGTTGCAGGAGCCGAATCGCCTGCTATACCGCTGCATCCCGCTTACCTGCGCTCGTTCGCAGGAGTGAGCCACAGGAGACCGCCATGACCGACTTCAAGTACAGCCTGACGAATCTCAAACCGGTCGAATCCACCAAAATCGCCCTCACCTTCCCCGACGGCGCGACCCGCGAATTCCCGAAGAACACCACCGGCCTCGACATCGCCAAGGGCATTTCGCCGTCGCTGGCCAAGCGCACGGTGGCGATGGCCCTCGACGGCGCGGTGGTCGATCTTGCCGACCCGATCGAGCATGACGCCAGAATCGAATTCATCGCGCGCGACGACGCCCGCGCGCTGGAACTGATCCGGCACGACGCCGCCCATGTGCTGGCCGAAGCGGTGCAGTCGCTGTGGCCGGGCACGCAGGTGACCATCGGTCCCGTGATCGAAAACGGCTTCTATTACGACTTCTTCCGCAACGAGCCGTTCACCCCGGAAGATTTTTCGGCGATCGAAAAGAAGATGCGCGAGATCATCGCGCGCGACAGACCCTTCACCAAGGAAATCTGGGACCGCGAACAGACCAAACAGGTGTTCCGCGACAACGGCGAGATGTTCAAGGTCGAGCTGGTCGACGCAATTCCCGCCGACCAGACCATCAAGATCTACAAGCAGGGTGACTGGTTCGACCTCTGCCGCGGCCCGCATATGACGTCGACCGGCAAGATCGGCAACGCGTTCAAGCTGATGAAAGTGGCCGGCGCCTATTGGCGGGGCGACAGCAACAACCCGATGCTGACGCGCATCTACGGCACGGCGTTTGCGAAGCAGGAACACCTCGACGCCTACTTGAAGCAGATCGAGGAAGCCGAGAAGCGCGACCACCGCAAGCTGGGCCGCGAGCTCGACCTGTTTCACTTCCAGGAAGAAGGTCCCGGCGTGGTGTTTTGGCACGCCAAGGGCTGGACGATTTTTCAGGCCCTGGTCGCCTATATGCGCCGCCGCCTCACCGGTGATTACAGCGAGGTCAACGCGCCGCAGATCCTCGACAAGGTGCTGTGGGAAACCTCCGGCCATTGGGACTGGTATCGCGAGAACATGTTCGCCGCGCAATCCGCCGGCGACGAGGCCGAGGACAAGCGCTGGTTTGCGTTGAAGCCGATGAACTGTCCCGGCCATGTGCAGATCTTCAAGCACGGGCTGAAGAGCTACCGCGATCTGCCCTTGCGTCTGGCGGAATTCGGCGTGGTGCACCGCTACGAGCCGTCGGGCGCGATGCACGGCCTGATGCGGGTGCGCGGCTTCACCCAGGACGACGCCCACGTGTTCTGCACGGAACAACAGCTCGCCGATGAGTGTCTGAAGATCAACGATCTGATTTTGTCGACCTACACCGATTTCGGCTTCGAGGGCGAACTCACGGTAAAACTCTCGACCCGGCCGGAGAAGCGCGTCGGCACCGACGAGATGTGGGACCATGCCGAACGCGTGATGGCGACGGTGCTCGGGGAGATCGAGGCGAAGAGCCACAATCAGCGCATCAAGACCGCGATCAATCCCGGCGAAGGCGCGTTTTACGGTCCGAAATTCGAATATGTGCTGCGGGATGCCATCGGCCGCGATTGGCAATGCGGCACCACGCAGGTCGACTTCAACCTGCCGGAACGGTTCGGCGCGTTCTACATCGATGCCGACGGCTCGAAGAAGACGCCGGTCATGGTGCACCGCGCGATCTGCGGCTCGATCGAGCGTTTCATCGGCATCCTGATCGAACATTATGCGGGTAACTTCCCGCTCTGGCTGGCGCCGATCCAGGCCGTGGTCACCACCATCACCTCGGAAGGCGACGAATACGCCAAGGTCGTCGCGGCCGCGGCGCGGCGCGCCGGCCTGCGCGTCGAGATCGACCTGCGCAACGAGAAGATCAACTACAAGGTCCGCGAGCACTCGCTGGCGAAGATCCCGGCGCTGCTGGTGGTCGGCAAGAAGGAAGCCGAGACCCATTCGGTTTCGATCCGCAGGCTCGGCAGCGAGGGCCAAACGGTGATGCCGACCGACGAGGCGATCGCCGCGCTGGTCGAAGAGGCCACGCCGCCGGACGTGAAGCGGGCGAAGCTGGAAACCTGATGGCCCGAGAACCGACGACCGACGAACAGGAACTGCCGGCCTACCCGATCCGGGCTTACCAGTTGATCCCGGATCCCAACCAGCCGGCCGTGGTGGCGCTGGCCATCGAAACCGATCAGGGCCACAGCCTTTTCCTGGCGACGCGGGAGATTCTGGAAGATCTCGGGAAGGACCTGCTGGAGCGGGCGGCAAAGATGCCCGTCAAGGCGCGACCAGAATAGTCCGGGTCCGCCATCAGCGGTCGCCAACGGCGTCTCGGGTAAGCTTCCGTTCTTTCAATCGCTCTAAATGCCGCTTGACGGCCTCGTGGGCGGCAACATCGAATGCTATTCGATTGCCAAGTCATTCATGAAAGAGACTGCCGTGCCCGATGCCATCAACCTGCTGAAAACCCGCCGCTCCATCAAACCGCGCGAGATGACCGGCCCCGGCCCCTCGCCCGCCGAACTCGAGACCATCCTGACGATCGGCGCGCGGGTACCCGATCACGGCAAGCTCGCGCCCTGGCGCTTCATCATTTTCGAGGGCGACGCGCGCGTTCGCGCCGGCGAAGTGATCGCAAACGTGTTCGGACGGAAGAAGCCCAACGCGACGCCTGCCGAAATCGATGTCGAGAAGCACCGGCTCACCGACGCGCCGCTGGTGATCGGCGTGGTCAGTTTCACAAAACCGCATCCCAAGGTGCCACCGTGGGAGCAGGAGTTGTCGGCGGGAGCGAGCTCGATGAACATCGTCACGGCGGCGACCGCCCTCGGCTACGGCGCCTGCTGGCTGACCGGCTGGTTCGCGTTCGATCGCGACGTGCTCGACGGACTCGGATTGAAGGCGGACGAAAAGCTCGCTGGCCTGATCCATATCGGCACGCCGTCGAAGCCGAGCGAGGACCGTCCCCGCCCGGCGCTGTCGGATATCGTGACGCGGTTTTGAAGAATCGTCATGCCCGGATGACTAGATCCGGGCATCCATCACTCTTCACAAGATGGTTTCAAGTGAGATCGATTGCCGGGTCAAGCCCGGCAATGACAAAGTTCCTCACGCCGCCCTCGATGCCCGCGCGCCAAACCGCGACAGCAGCGTTTCGATTTCGGCCGCGGGTTTCGCCGCGCTAAACAGAAAGCCCTGCACCTCGTCGCAGCCTTCGGCGCGCAGCCAGGCGAGCTGGTCCTCGGTTTCGACGCCTTCAGCCGTGGTGGTGATGTTGAGGCTGCGGCCAAGGCCGGAGATCGCCCGCACGATCGCGACGCAATCGGGGCGCTCCGCCAGATCCTTCACGAACGAGCGATCGATCTTGATCTTGTCGAACGGAAAGCTCCGGAGATAGCTGAGGCTGGAATATCCAGTGCCGAAATCGTCCATCGAAATGCTGATGCCGAGTTCGCGCAACTGATGCAGGATCGCGAGATTGGCCTCGGTTTCCGCCAGGAACAGCGATTCGGTGATCTCGAGCTCGAGCCGCTTCGGCGACAATCCGGAATTCGCCAGCGCCGAGACCACGACCTGAACCAGGTTGCGGCTGCGAAACTGCACCGGCGACAGGTTGACGGCGATCTTGATCTCCGCGGGCCACTTCACCGCCTCGGCGCAGGCTTCGCGCAGCACCCATTCGCCGAGCGAGACGATCAACCCGATGTCCTCGGCGACAGGGATGAAGTCCGCCGGCGAGATCATGCCCTTCTCGGGATGGCGCCAGCGCAGCAGCGATTCAAAGCCCGATATCCGGTCGGCGACGATGTCCACCAGCGGCTGATAATGCAGCTCGAATTCGCGATTGGCGAAAGCGCGGCGCAGATCGAGCTCCATGTCGCGGCGCTTCTGCGCCTGGCGGTCCATCTCGCGCTCGAAGAAGCGGTGAACGCCTCCGCCGTCCGACTTCGCCCGGTACAGCGCCATATCGGCGTTGCGCATCAGTTCCTCGGTGGTTTCGCCATCGCCGGGCGAAAGCGCAATCCCGATGCTGGCGCCGATCACGACCTCGATGCCGTCGATCGCGTAGCAGGCGCTCAGGAGCTTGATCAGGCGGGATGCAAAATCGCTGGCCTCGTTCGGGGAGACATCGGAAGCAAGGATCACCGCGAACTCGTCGCCGCCCAGGCGGGCGACCAGATTGTTGCCGCGAACCTGCGACCGCAGCCGATCGGCCACCAGCCTCAGGAGACGATCGCCGATCGGATGGCCGAAGGAATCGTTTACGTTCTTGAACAGATCGAGGTCGACACAGAGCACCGCCACGCGCTTGTTTCCGCTCTGGCCTCGCTCCAGCGCCTCGCGAAGCCGATCCTGATAGAGTTCGCGGTTCGGCAGGTTGGTCAGACCGTCATGATGCGCCATAAAGGCGATCCGCGCCTCGGCCTTGCGGCGTTCGGTGATGTCGACCACCGCGACCAGATAGCCGTCGCGGCCCTCGAAGCTGACGCGCCGCCCAAACGTCAGCACCTGAATTTCGCTGCCGTCAGCCTTGAGATGCCCCCAGTTGCGCCCGGAATGAAAGGTCTCGCCGGCCTGCTGCAGGGCCTCGCTATGGCTGACCCATTCGTCCTCCGGCCAGATCTCCCGAAGCTTCATGCGCAGAAAGGTGTCCCGGCTGTAGCCGTAGTGCTGCACCGCCGCGTCGTTGACGCTGAGGAAGCCGGTGGTTTCGGCATCGAACACCCACATCGGCATCGGGTTGTTGTCGAACAACAGGCGAAACGAGGCTTCGCGGCGCTTCAGCGCCGTCACATCCGAAATCGTCAGCGAGAGAATGTCGCCGAAGGCGGTCGCGCCGAGCTTCAGGTTGCGCTGATCGCTGTCGATTTCGAATTGATCGCGGTCGCCGCTCCTGACGACGCCGAGCAATCGCTCGATCACTTCGGGCGAGCAAAGCAGATTGCCGCCGGCGCTGAGCCGGCGCCACTGCAAGTCCGTTGACGGCAGTTTCAACAGCCTTGAGGCGCCCTGATTGAGGTGGACGATCTGGAAATCGAACGGCTGGCCGGCGGAATCTCGAATCGTCGCAAGCGACAGCACGCCCTCATCGGTGGTGGAGAAGATCGCATCCAGCAGATTGTACTGCGGGGCCCGCTCGTTGACATAGATTCCGATCAGCGTGCTGCCCCACCGCGACGACGTCGGCAGCGCCAGGATATCGTAGGTCTGGACCAGGCCGTCGCGGACGCAATGCGCGACCGCGAGACAGGGACGGCCATTGCGTATCGCGTTGACGGCGGCTTCGCTGAGCGCGGTGGCGCAATCCGGCGACAGCGCGCTCAGGGGAATGTCCCACCGCTCGTCGTTCAGCCATTTCTGGATATAGCGGCCGCTGCGCGATACTTCGAGGGTGTCGTTGTTGTGCCAGAGCAGGACGATATGATCCGCCAGCCGCCCGAGGCTGCCCAGCATCACATCTTCATAGCGCGGCAACCGTTCGCCGGGCCGGAGTGCCGCTTGCCATTTGCGCCGCAGGACGGGAACGTCGTCGAACATTTCAGTGTTGAATTTGCCGGATGGTTTCTTGGCAGCAATCATGCTTTCCCCGCAGCGCAAACGTTCAGTCCGTAGCATCCAATGCGATGCAGCGGCTTAAAGCGTTGTAAAGATTGCGGGGCGGTATCGGCAAACCGCGGATTGTGACAGTTTTAAGTCGCCCGATGGTTAGTGCGCGTTAGCGACTATGACAGTCGTCTAATATTCCAAGCTAATGCGCGACGACCTCAACCTCGCCGTCGACGCCGTTGACGACGTTGAACGGACGTTCGTACACCTTGCCCTCGTTCTTGGCGATGGCGCGATACTCGCCCTCGGCCAGGATCACGCGGGGAAATGCGCCGATCGATTCCTTGATGACGTCGCCGCCCGGCGTGATCACCGACCAGGCGGTGTTCGCCAGCGCCTCGCCGCCGGTATCGCTCACCAGCTTCAGCGTGATGACCGCGGCGCGATGGGTGATGGTGACGTCGGTCAGCTTGCCGGCCTGAACGCGGATATCCGAGCGCACCACGGAATTGGCGTCGCCGTAGTTCGAAACGATGTAGTAGGTCCCCTCCGGCACCAGCACGACGTCGCCGGCAGACACGTTCGGCACCAGCGAAGCGCGCTCGCCGACTTCGAACTGGCTGCCCTTGTAGATCGCGAACGATATCTGGTTCTGCGGGATCTTGCTGGTGCCGACGCGGCCTTCGATGCGAAGGCCGCCCGCCGGCAGCAGGAAGGATTCGCGGTCGGTCTCGGCCTTCAGCGTCACCGAGCGAACCGCACTGACCAGTCCGAACGCGACATGAACCACATATCCGCCCGGCGGCAGCACGATATTGGGCGTGGCGCCGCGATCCTCGCGGATCATCTTGAAGGTGCCGGTCTCGTCGGGCTTGTCCGCAAACACCCGCCACACCAGTCCGTTGCCGATGACCGGCAGGTCCTTGCCGTAACGCGCCGTCAGCGACAGCAATGCCTGGCCGGGCGCCGCCGCACCCTGCGGCGCGACCACGGGCGGCACAGCGACTATGGAAGGCTGCGTCATGGATGGTTGCGTCAGTGGCGCGGGCAGGCTTGGAATCGACGCGGGACCGGAGGGCGGAGCCAGATTCATCGCAGGCCCCGAGGGCTCCGGAACCGCGGCCGGAGGCACCGGCGGCGGGCGATCGCTGAACATCTGGGCGTTGGCCGGCGCGGCGAATGAAATCAGGAGGCCGGCGAGCGCAAGCGCCGGCAGCCGGCGTCCGCCCGGCCGGGATCGATCAATGCCATTACCCCCTGAAGTCATGAAGCATGCTTTTCACTGAAAACGCGGCAAATTCAAGCCTGCAGGCCCCGTTGGATCACGGGCCGGGAACCGCCGGCAAGGCCGGGGTATTATTCAAAAGTCCGCGATCCCATCACAATACCTGCCTGGCCCACCCGAAAGCACGGCATAAACCATGCTTGTGATACAAAGTGGCGGGGCCAAACTATAGCGATTAGCCTCGCGCCCCAGGAGATACCATGTGCTGGAAATTTTGATCGGACGCAGCCAAAACGGCGCCGAAGGCCGCGACAAGGTAGGGCTTGGCAGCATCCGGCGGCCGGTGATCGGGCTGGCGCTGGGCGGCGGCGCCGCGCGCGGATTCGCCCATATCGGTATTGTCCGAACCCTGATCGCCCATGGCATCGTTCCCAACGTCGTGGTCGGCACCTCGATCGGCGCGGTAGTCGGCGGCGCCTATGCGGCAGGTCACCTCGACACGCTGGAGGAATGGGCGCGCAGCCTGCAGCCGCGCAACATTCTCGGCTATCTCGATATCCGCCTCAACGGCTCGGGCCTGATCGGCGGCGACAAGCTTGCCGCACAACTGGAGGCCGCGATCGGCCCGACCCTGATCGAGGACTTGCCGCTGAAATTTGCCACCGTCGCCACCGAAGTTCGCACCGGCCATGAAATCTGGCTGACCCATGGCCGCATGGTCGATGCAATGCGCGCCTCCTATGCGCTGCCCGGGATATTTTCGCCGGTACTGATCGGCGACCGCTGGCTGGTCGACGGCGCGCTGGTGAATCCGGTGCCGGTGTCGGCCGCACGGGCGCTGGGAGCGGAAATCGTAATCGCCGCCAACCTTTCCAGTGATGTCTTCACCCATTCCACGACGATCTATTCCCATGGCGCCACGGCGGAAACCCCCGAGGCTCTGGTCGAGCCGGCGCCGCCGAAACGCGGCTTCGGCAAGTTGTTTTCGGCCGAGCGCACCATGAAGCGCGAATTTTTCGGCGGCGGCGGACGGCCGGGCATCTCCAGCGTCATGGTCGACGCCTTTAACATCATGCAGGACCGCATCACGCGCGCCCGCCTCGCCGGCGATCCGCCTGATCTCCTGATATCGCCCCGGGTTGGTCAAATCGGCTGGTTCGATTTCCACCGTGCCAACGATCTGATCGCGTTCGGCGCGCGCGCCGCCGAGCGCGCCATCGACTCCATCCAGGAGGCGATCCACATTCTCGCGCCCGCTTCGAGCCGGCCTGGGCCGGTGGCCGACAGAGAACCGTGAGCAGCCTTGCGCGCCGCGGTCAGGCGGTCTTGATGTAGTCGCGCAGCGCTTCCTGCTCCATCTCGTATTCGCCGACGCGCCACTTGACGACGTCGCCGATCGAGATCAGGCCGACGACCTTTTCGCCCTCGACCACCGGCAAATGCCTGAATTTGCCCAACGTCATCATTTCCATGATCGAGGCAACGGTATCGGCCGGCTTGCAACTGACGACCTTGCGCGTCATCACCGCGCTGACCGGCTCGTCGAGCACGCCGGCGCCGCGTTCACCGAGCACGCGCACGATGTCGCGCTCCGACAGGATGCCTTCGATCCGGGCCTTGCTCATCACCAGCACGGCGCCGATTTTCCTTTCCGCCAGAATCTTGATCGCAGCCGAGAGCTTGGCGTCCGGCTCGACGCCCTGAATCTGGTGGCCTTTGGAATCGAGGATTGCATGTACCGTCATTGTCGTCTCCCTGAAGCCGGTCGCGCCCTCGAGCGAGCGCGATCGTTATTCTCTTGAGTCTTCAATCAACAGTTTGGCGCCGGTTTTGTTGCAGCGCGGTCGGCAAGCACGCGCATAAGCACGCCGGCGGGCTTATGCCCTTGCCTCATGACATTTCAGATGATGGATGAAATCGAGTTGCGCCGCAAGCGACGATCGGCCGGTGTGTTATGCGTCGCGCGATGACGCAGGCGCAGCATCGGCGGCGGGGCGCGGCACCGGATCGAACAGCGAAAACAACACGAGCCCGGCGAAAAATCCGCCGATATGCGCTTGCCAGGCGACGCTCGCGCCATCGCTGCCGATCGCGATCGATCCGACGCCGAAGATGATGTTGACGCCGAACCAGACCCCGAGAAAACCGAGCACGCGCGGATTGCGCAGCGCACGCGACAGCGAAAGCGCGGGCACCTTGGCCGCGGCATCGGCGTCGCCGCGGCTGAACGACAGGAAGCTGCCCTGCACGAAGGCAAAGCGGATCGCGGCTGCCATTGTGCCGGACACCGACGCCGAAGCGCCGATCATCGGCGCCACCGCGTGCTCATGGGTGACGAGATGCGCCAGCGCGCCGGCGGCCGCGGTCACCGCCATGAACAGGAAAAACCTGACCGCGCCGAAGCGGCGCGCCAGCGCGCTGCCGAACGGCAACAGCCACAGCACGTTGAATCCGATATGGCTGAGATTGGCGTGCAGCAGCGAATAGGTCACGAAGGTCCAGACCTTGGCGCCGGCGCCGCCGGGAAAATCGATCGCCAGCAACGTCGAATCGTAGCGTTTCGGGATGAAGCCGAACACGTCGATGGTCCAGTTTTCCCATTCCGGCGGCAGCAGCACCCGCAAATGGATCACCGCCAGCAGCAGGATGTAGGCGGTCAACGCACCGGGCAGCGTCAGGATCGGTTCGCGCGGGGGTTCCGGCGCGAGGTCTGGCGGCAATTCTGGCTGGGATTCCAAGGGCTCAAGACCTACAGCGACCGGCTCTCGCGAGCGATTGCGCCCCATTAGAGCGTTTTCGCGCGAAGTGGAAGCCGGTTGGCGTGAAGAAAAGCGTCAAACGGCAGGGATGGAAAAGGCCGGGCTTCGGGCCCGGCCCTTTGTTGCCTGTGCCAATCTGCTCAGGGCAAGGTGGAAATCATCCCTTCGCCAGCGGAACCGCGACAAACCTTGTCGCATCGGCGCTCTTCACCTGCAGCAGCACGCTTTGCTTGCCGCTGGAGCGGGCATCGCTCAGCGCCGATCGCACATCGCTGACGTTGGCGACCGACTTGCCGCCGACATTGAGGATCACATCACCGGTCTTGACGCCGTGTTCGGCGGCCGGACCGTCCGGATCGACCGACGTCACCACGACGCCCTTGTCTCCGGCGCCGTCGACTTCGCCCGCGGGCGCAAGGCTGAGGCCGAGACGCGGGGTACCTGGGGTCGCCTTCGATGACTGGTCCCCGCCCGCGTTGGCCTGGCGGTCATTGGGCAATTCGCCAAGGGTCAGAGTCACCGTCCTGGACTGGCTCTTGTGCAGGACATCGAGTTTCACGGAAGTGCCGGGCGCCATCACGCTGATGGTGCGGGCCAGGTCGCGCGAGTCCTTCACGTCGGTGCCGTTGACCGAGGTGATGACGTCACCGGCCTCGATGCCCGCCTTGGCGGCCGGGCTTCCCGCTTGCGGATTGTCCACTATCGCACCCCTCGCCTGCTTCAAGCCAAGGCTGTTGGCGATATCGGCGGTGACCGGCTGCACTTGCACGCCGAGCCAGCCGCGCTTGATGTAACCCTTGTCCTTGAGCTGGGCGACGACGAGTTTTGCGGTGGCGGCGGGAATGTCGAAGCCGATGCCGACCGAGCCGCCCGACGGCGAGAAGATCGCGGTGTTCACGCCGATCACGTTGCCGTTCATGTCGAACGCCGGACCGCCGGAATTACCCTTGTTGATGGGCGCGTCGATCTGGATGTAATCGTCATACGGACCCGCGCCGATGTCGCGGCCGCTGGCGGAAACGATGCCGGCGGTCACCGTGCCGCCGAGGCCGAAGGGATTGCCGACCGCGACCACCCAGTCACCGATGCGCGACGGCTGGTCGGCGAACTTCACATAGGAGAAATCCTTCTTGCCGTCGACCTTGATCAGCGCGAGGTCGGTCTTCTGGTCGGTGCCGACCACCTTGGCCGTATGGATGGTGCCGTCGTCGGTCGTGACCTGAACCGATTTGGCGTGATCGACCACATGATTGTTGGTCACCGCATAGCCATCCGGCGAAATGAAGAAGCCCGAGCCTTCGCCGGTGATGACCTGATGCTGGCGCGGCATGCCGTCAAGGCCACCGAAGCCGTTCTGACCGCGGAAGCCGAACCGCCTAAAGAACTGGTCCGGCGAAGCGGATTGATCGGAATTCCCGTCGCCGTCGCGCTGGGTCACTGCGGCGTTGCCGCCATCTTCATCGATCTTGACCCGGACCGAAATCACCGCCGGTTTGACCTTGCTGACCAGATCGGCAAAGCCCGCGGGAGCCAGGGCCGCCTCGGCCGCATGCGCCGACGCGGTCCACGCCGGAAGATTGTTGGCAACCGGCCCGGCGGCGCAAACGGCCATGCCGAGCCCGGCGGCGGAAGCAAGGAGTGCGAGCCGGCGCGGCCTGAAGATTTTCCGCGGTACGACAGGCGGGGTATTCGATTGATCGCTCATGATGGCGTCTCCAATGTTCGGTTAAGGGAAATCCCTGTCCCAACATTGGCGAGCGCACATTACGACGTCCTGTTCACCGGATTAATGTTTTGAAAGAACGATGCGGCGGAGAGTCGCCGCGAGCGCCGGCGCAGATCAGCGCGGAGTTCATCGGCCCGCGGATTCAACGGCGAACGCCGCAGCGGCAGCCAGTGAGAAACCATCATCGCGGCGCGAAGCGCATGCGGGTAACAAATCCGTGACGGCACAAAGCAAAAAGGGAGGGCTCTGAGAAAGCCCTCCCTCATCTGTGCTGATCTTTTTCGCGCCGGGCCCGGGGCGATATCCCCACCCCTCCCCGCGCGATGACCAAACTGTTTGACGCCGCCTGTGTAGCAACTTCGCGGGAACCCATCAGAAACCGGCGAAGCGAGTGAGCGGATCCTAGCCAGCCGCGCGCCGATCCCCAAGGCGATAGTTAATTTAACCTTAACGGCACAAAGGCGCCGCCAAAGCTCCGAAACCACGCCTGCGGCATGGACGCTGCAAAGCACCTCTTGCAAAACAGAGAAGGGAATGCGCGTGAGCAAAAGCGGGACAGATATGTCCCACCGAGCCGGGCGCGGGGCGAGGTCGATATGAAACATCCGTCAACCCGGGAATTTTTCGCATATTGGGACGAGAAACGCGGCGCCGCGCGTGCGCCGGACCGCAGCGAGATCGAGCCCGGTGCGGTGCGCGAGTTGCTCGGCGACATCTTCGTGTTGTCCTATGACGCGCCATCCGGTTATCCATTTCGCGTCGCCGGCACCCGGGTTTGCGCCCTGCTCGGCGGCGACCTGAAAGACCGCAGCTTTTCGGCGCTGTTTGCCCCGGACGCCCGCCGCGAGATCGAGGACATCATCGCGGTCGTATCTGAGGAGATGCTCGCCGCCGTCGCCGGCATTACCGCCACCGCGCAGGATGGGTCGCCGGCGCATCTGGAATTGCTGCTATTGCCGTTCAACGCCCGCGCCCACGCGCCGCTGAGCCTGACCGGATTGCTGGCGCCGTTCGAAAGCGAACACCGCCTGCTGCGCGACTTCAAACTGACGTCGTATCGCTATCTCGCCCACCAGCCGCAAAAGCTCGTTCCACGCGCGCTGCGCAAGCTGGCGGTCGCGCGCGGCTTCATGGTCTATGAAGGCCTGAGCTAGAGCGCAAATCGCATTCGAAGCAGCAAGCCCGATCGCCGCTTCCGCCGGTACCGTCGGGCAGCGTCTTCACGCCGGCCGCGGCGGCAGAATATGAAATAGCTCACCTTTCGCTCAGGGCGTGCGAAAAATATATCGCGGTGAGGTAGCGTTCAAAGATTATTCCCCGTGTGGTAGTTTCGGCTTCCGGTGCCGTCAGCGTTGCGCTGCGCGACTTTGAAGGGAGCTCCGATATGTCCACCACACGCAAGAATGTCTGGGAACTCGGCGGCGACTGGGCCGATCCGATCCTCTGGTATGCGCGCGGCGTCAAGGCGATGAAGTCGCGCGCGTTGAAGGAACCCACCGCCTGGCGGTTCTACGGCGCGATCCATGGCTTTGATCAGCAGATGTGGCAGCAGGTCGGCTATCTCGGTTCCACGGACGAAATGCCGAGCCGCGCCGACATCAAGACCTATTGGCAACAATGCCAGCACGGAAGCTGGTACTTCCTGCCCTGGCATCGCGGTTATCTGATCGGCTTCGAAGCGATCATTCGCGATGCGGTCGTGCAACTCGGCGGCCCCGCCGGCTGGGCGCTTCCCTATTGGAACTATTTCAAGCCGAACCAGAACCAGCTGCCGCCCGCCTTCGCGTCGCCGGACTGGCCGGACGGCAGCGGCGACAATCCACTTTATGTTCCGCAGCGCTACGGTCCCGATAACAACGGCCACGTCTATGTGCCGATGGATCAGGTCGACCTGAACGCGCTCGGCGATCCCGACTTCATTGGCGCCGGCAGCGGCGGCAGCCAGGGTTTTGGCGGCGTCAACACCGGCTTCAGTCACGGCGGCAGGGTCCATGGCGGTGTCGAGACCCAGCCGCACGACAACGTGCACGGACTGGTCGGCGGTGGCGACGACCAGACGCTGGGGCTAATGTCCTGGCCGGATCTGGCGGGGCTGGATCCGATCTTCTGGCTGCATCACGCCAACATCGACCGGCTGTGGGAGGTATGGCTGCGCATCCCGGCCTCGACGGGCGATCCGACCACCGCGAACTGGGTCAAAGGTCCCGCCAGCGTCGGCCAGCGGGCCTTCGTCATGCCGATGCCGGGCGGCAAAAGCTGGACCTACACGCCCGGCGATATGGGGGATCTTTCGAAGCTTGGTTATGATTATGATGATGTCACGCCGCCATCTGCAACACCGCAAATGGTCGCGCGGTTGCAGCGGCTCGGTGTGCCGCAGGCCGAAGCAATCGCCAGGAGCAACGCCATGGCTGGGCCCAAGACTGCTGACACGACAGCTGACAAGACCGCTGAACTGCTAGGCGCCAACCAACAGAGCCTGAGCCTGACCGGCGCGGAGGCCCGCACCTCGGTCACGCTCGACACCGCGGTCCGCGCCAAAGTCGTCACCAGCTTCGCGGCCGCGGCCGGCGGCGGCGCCCCCGATCGGGTCTTCCTGAACCTGGAGAATGTGCGCGGCCTCAACGACGCCACCGTGTTCAGCGTCTACATCAACGTCCCCGATGGCGACGATCCGGCCAGCCATCCCGAACTCAAAGCGGGCAGCATCGCGCTGTTCGGCGTGCGCAAGGCAACGATGACGGTCGACCAGCAGGCCGGCGACGGCCTCACTTTCGTGCTCGACATCACCCACATCATCGACGCCCTGCACGTCGCCGGCAATCTGAACGTCTCGCAGCTCCATGTCCGTCTGGTGCCGCGAAATCCAGTGCCGGAGTCGGCGCAAGTCAGCATCGGCCGCATCAGCGTATTCCGGCAAAACCACTGACGGAGCCGCAGGATGGCGAACACCGCGCGCCGGCCCGAAGCCTGGCTCGTCGTTCTGGCATCGATCGGCCTCGGCGCCTGGTCGATGCTGGCGCTCGGCGAGAGCGAACTGACCCTGCCCGCCCTTTGCTCCGCCGGCACGCCGTGGGGAACGCCACCGTCGCTTCCGCTCGACCTCGCGCTGATGCTGCATTCGCCGGCGAAACTCGCGGCCGACTGGGCGCTGATGGTTGCCGCCATGATGACGCCTTTGCTCGTTGCGCCGCTGCGGCATGTCCGGGACCGCAGCTTTGTTCGCCGCCGCCCGCGCGCGACGCTGCTCTTCATATCCGGCTATGCCGCCGTGTGGATGATCGCGGGCGTGGCGCTGCAGGCCGTTGCACTCGCGGCACTGTGGGCTGTACCCGCACCGCTGCCTTGCCTCGGCGTCGCGGCCGCCGCCGCGAGCACGTGGCAGGTCTCGCCCGCCAAGCAATGGTGCCTGAATCGCTGCCATCGCCAGCCGCAGCTCGCCGCGTTCGGCGCGGCGGCGGATCGCGATGCCATCGTTTTCGGATTGACCAACGGCACCTCATGCGCCGGCGCGTGCTGGGCGCTGATGTTGCCGATGCTCCTCGTGGGGCACGCTCACCTCTGGGCGATGATCGCTGTGACGCTGTTCGTCTGTGCCGAACGGCTCGAAAGCCCCGCCCCGCTCGCATGGCGCGTGCGAGGCGCGGGCAAGGCCCTGCGCATCGCCGCCGCGCAGACGCGCATGCGACTGGCTCCGCAGGGCCGATTGAGGGAGGTCTTGCCGTGAAGCCGGGAATTCCCGTGAAGAAAACGCGTCGAATATAGGACCTGGAATCCCCATCACTCCGCCAATTCGGGCCACGGCACGATCGTCGATTTCACCGTCTTCATCGCCATCGCGTCGGCTACCGCCTGGCCGATGCCGGCTTCCGAAAACGGATACAGCGTCTGCATCTCGAGCCATGGATATTTGTTGCGGGTGCGGTACAGCATGTCGACGCCGAGCGGCAGGTCGTTGCCGGTGAAACCCCAGGAGCCGAGCACGTTGAGGTCCTTGGTGCAGATGCGGTGCCACGACGTATTGATCGAGCCGGCGTCGGTGAACTGGCCCATCTCGACATAGGTGCCGCCGTCGCGCAGCATCTCGATGCCTTCGGGACCGGCGCTCGGATGGCCCGAGCAATCCATCACGAGATCGGCGCCGAAGCCGCCGACGATGTCGCGCACCCGATTGATGCGGGCTTCCGGCGTTGTGACTTCCTCAATGTCCACGGTCGTTTCCGCACCGAACCTGCGCGCCAGCTTCAGCCGCGGCGTCTCTGGCGCCCCGACGCAGATCACCCTGCCCGCGCCCATTTCCTGCGCGGCGGCCACCGCCAGGATTCCGATCGGACCGGAGCCCTGAATGACGACGGTGTCGCCCCAGCTGAATCCGCCTGCGCGCGTGGCGCGGTTGAAGGCGCGGATGCAGGAGGTCAACGGCTCCGACAGCGCGCCCAGCCGCAGCGACATGTCGTCGGGCAATTTGTAGATCTTGGTGCCCGGCAGCATCTCGAGATCGACGTAGACATATTCGGCCCAGCCGCCCCACAGATGCGGCGCCTTGTCGAAGCCGAGATAGCGGCCGTAATAGACCGGCGTCAGGCATTTGTTGGCGCTCTCAGGATAATGGATGCAGTAATAGCAATGGCCGCACGGCATCAGCGGCGGGATCATCACTTTCGATCCCACTTTCAGCGGCTTGCTCATGAAGTCTTCCGTGAACTCCGAGCCGACCTCGACCAGCACGCCACCGATCTCATGGCCGAGCGTGAACGGCCAGGGCAGTGGCTTCGGCCAATGCCCTTTGAGGATATGCAGATCGGTGCCGCAAACCCCGCAGGCGCCGACTTTTATCAGCGCCGCCTTCTTCGGAATCGTCGGCCATGGCACGGTGCGGATGACCGGCTGCGCGCCGGGGCCTTCATAGGTGCATACGCGGATTTCTTGCATGTGGTTTCCTCCCCGGCCCTTCGGCGATTGTTGATTTGAGTTGCGCGGGCGGAAACGAGGTTATGTGAAGTAGGCGGGGATGCCAATGTGGTGCAAACGAACGGATTGCCCCGCGATTGACAGGCGCACCGCACCGTCTCAGGTTACGCCGACTTCGAATGAGGGCCGAGGCGTTGCGCAGTCGCTGGATGATCCTTGCCGTCCTGTTCGTGGTTCGCCTCACCATGGCGTTTCAGTTCCAGAGCGTCGCGGCGGTCGCGCCGCTGCTGGCCACCCGATTTGGCGTGGGCCTCGCCGACATCGGCCTCCTGATCGGTCTGTATTTCACGCCGGGCGTTGCGCTGGCCTTGCCGGGCGGCGCCATCGGGCAAAGGTTCGGCGACAAGCCGACGGTGCTCGGCGCGCTGTTGCTGATGCTCGTCGGCGGCCTCGCGATGGCGCTGTCGGATTCCTGGACCGTGCAAATCGCGGGACGGCTGGTCGCCGGTGCCGGTGGCGTCCTGCTCAACGTGCAGATGACGAAAATGGTGGCCGACTGGTTTGCCGGCAAGGAGATCGCAACCGCGATGGCGATCTTCGTCAATTCATGGCCGGCCGGCGTCGCGCTCTCGCTGTTGTCCCTGCCCCTGATCGGCACCGCGTATGGCGTAAGCGCGGTCTATCTCGCGGTGGCGGCGCTGATCGGATTGGCCTTCGTTCTGCTGGCCGCGGCATATCAGGCGCCGGCGAGCACCGTCATCACCGCCGCTTCATCCGCGCGGCTCGACCGTAACGCTGCGATCGCGGTGATCGCGGCAGGCCTGATCTGGGGCCTCTACAATGTCGGCTTTGCGATGATCTTCAGCTTCGGGCCCTCGATGCTGGTCGAACGCGGCTGGTCGATATCGGCGGCAGGTTCGATCATCAGCATCGTGCTGTGGCTGGCGGTGATCGCGGTACCGCTCGGAGGCTTTCTCGCCGATCGCAGCGGACGACCGCAATTTATCCTGGTCGCCGGCTGCATCGTGTTCGCGATGCTGATGCTGGCGCTGCCGCGCAGCGGCGCCGTGGTCCTGACGGTCGCAGCACTTGGACTGGTCAGCGGCCAGCCGGCCGGGCCAATCCTGAGCTTGCCCGCGCGCGTGCTGAGACCCGAGACGCGGGCGCTCGGCATGGGCATATTCTACACCCTTTATTATGCCACGATGATGCTGGGACCGGTCGTCGCCGGCGCCTGTGCCAAATCGACCGGCAGCGCCACGGCCGCCTTCGATTTCGGCGCCGCCGTGCTGCTGGCGTGCCCGGTGCTGCTGTTGGGATTCAATCGGATTCCGGCGAACAGTCCCCGCACAGCGTGAGCGCCCATACTTGTTGCAACCGCCGCTAACCGCTCATTAACCTTGCCGGCCGTAGGGTCTGGCGATAGCCGGTTGTCGGGTAACGAAATGGCGTTGGCGAACAAGAAATCGATCCTCCCGGCCACCGAAGAGCGCCGGCGCTTCCAGCGGGTGAAGGTACACTTGCTCGGCCGCTACATGCTGCCCGACCGCCGCGAATTTCCCTGCCAGATCATCAATATGTCGCCCGGTGGGCTGGCTTTGCTGGCACCAGGTATCGGCAATGTCGGCGACCGC
>NZ_JADGRI010000062.1 GCF_017881085.1 Bradyrhizobium sp. | reverse complement strand
CACGCCCGCGCCTTCCAGCCCCGCCGCCATCAACAGCGACAGCAGGATCACGCCCGAACCCGAGGTGCCGCCGACCACGACGCCGTAGCCCACCGCGCCTATTCCCAGGCCGGTGTCGCCGATCCTGATATTGCGGCGCCTTGCCAGCCGGCGCAGCGGCACGCTCGCGATCAGCATGGTGCCGATCACCAGCGCGGCGCCGGTGCCGGTCAGCCGCGTATAGCCGTAGGCGCCGAGCGCGGTGGTCAACGCCGCGGCCGCAATCACGATCAGCGCGCGGCGGCGGTCGGCATGGCGCAGATAGGCGGCGCTGCGGCTCAGATTGGTGAAGATGGCGGAGATCGCGATGATCGGCACCACCGGTTCGGCGCCGATCAGCGGCACCAGCACCAGCGGCATCAACGCGCCGGTGCCGTAACCGGCGAGCCCCCCGACGATGGAAGCAAACAGTGCGACGCCGGCGACCAGCAGCAGCTGAACCAGGGAAATATCGGCGAAGCCGGAAAGCAGATTCACGGCCTGTGATCGCGGGTGAAACGGGTTACGGTCTGGTCGGCGATGGCGTCGAGCGCGGTCTTGTCCAGCGGAAAGTTCGCCGCAAGCCACGCGTCTTCGGCCAGCGCCAGCACCTGCCCGAGCGCCGGACCTTCGGCAATTCCGCGCGCGGTGAAATCCGCCGCCCTGAGCGGAAATTTCGGCGCGGTCCAGCGCTCCGGCAGGACCGCAAGCTCCCGCCACCGGGTCGAATTGGCGTCGTCCCCTGCCCGCGCCCAGGCCAGCATCAGCCGGTCGCGGTAGCGATCCGCGCCGAGCCGGTACAGCCTGCGCCGCGCGATCGCCTCGTCCATGCCGGCGAGCCGCCACCAGCGATGGCCCATGGAATCCAGCACCTTGGTTTCGGCATTGGAAAGCCGCAGCCGCGTCGCCACCCGCCTTGCGTCCTCGGTGACGGCGACCGCGAGTGCGCCCAGCCTTCGAACCGCGTCCGGCTTCAGTCCCAGCGCGCGCTCCGCCGCGATCATGCTGGCGAACGGCCCGGTATAGGCGACGCCGCCGAAAATCGGCAGCAGCAACCCGCCATCCGCCATCGCAATAACCGCGCCCGCCGCCCCATCGGCGACCATCAGCTTCACCATTTCCATCCGCATCCGTTCGGCGGAAAGGCTGGCAAGGCCCGCACGGCTGCGGATGCAGGCGAGATAGCCGGCGCGATCGGGCTCGCCGGCGCCGAAGGCGGCGTGAATTCGGAAGAACCGCAGGATGCGCAAATAATCCTCGGATATCCGCTGGTCGGGGTCGCCGATGAAGCGCACGCGCCTGGCGGCGATATCGTCAAGGCCGCCGACATGGTCATGCACGATACCGGCCGCATCGACCGACAGGCCGTTGATGGTGAAGTCGCGCCGCTCCGCATCGACGACCCAGTCGCGGCCGAACGCGACCTTGGCCTTGCGGCCGAAGGTTTCGGTATCCTCGCGCAGTGTGGTGATCTCGAACGGGTGCGCATCGACCACCAGCGTCACAGTCCCGTGGTCGATGCCGGTCGGCACGCTCTTGATGCCGGCCGCCTTGGCACGGCGGATCACTTCCGTAGGCAGCGCGGTGGTCGCGATATCGATGTCGCCGATCGGAATGTTCAGGAGCGCGTTACGGACCGCGCCGCCGACCACGCGCGCTTCCTCGCCATTGCCGTTCAACAGCTTGAGCACGCGGGCGGCTGGACCGGATCTGAGCCAGGGCGCGTCGTCGAGCACCCGCGCATCGCTCATTTTTCAACTCCGGGAACGAATTTGCCGTTCTCGATATGGGCGGGAATGTAGGTCGAATGCGGCGACGCGCCGGAGAACTGCGCAAGCAGCACGAAACTGACGATCACCAGCAGCAGCGAGCCCACCAGCAGCTTGGCGATGATGTGCAGCGGCCATGACGTCTGCACCGTCAGTCCGGAGCGGGTCGCCAGCAGAAACAGCACATAGACCGCGAACGGGATCAGGAAGATCAGGACCTCGGTGATCGCCGGACGGATCATGTCAGACAGATCCGTTCGTACAGCACGCGCAGAATTCCGGCGGTGGCGCCCCAGATATAACGTTCCGCGAACGGCATGGCGTAATAGGAGCGCTCCATGCCGCGAAATTCCTTGCTGTGGACCTGGTGATTCGCGGGGTCCATCAGGAACGCCAAAGGCACCTCGAACGCGTCCTCCACCTCTGACTTGTTGATGTGCAGCTGAAAACCCGGCCGCACCAGCGCCACCGTCGGCAGGATGCGAAATCCGAAACCGGTTCCGTAGAGATCGAGATAACCGATCGGATCGACGAATTCCCGGGATAACCCGATCTCTTCCTCGGCCTCGCGCAACGCGGCGTCGAGCGGCGACGCGTCGGTCGCGTCGATCTTGCCGCCGGGAAAGGAAATCTGGCCGGCGTGATCGTTGAGGTGGGCGGCGCGCTGCGTCAACAGCACGGTCGGCTGCGGATGGTCCACCACCGGGATCAATACCGCGGCAGGCCGGACCGGCTGCTCGCGGGCGATGATCTCCAGCATGCGATCGGTGCCCTGATCGCCGCTCTTCGGGATGATGTTGGGGTCGACCAGGCCCGGCGGGACCTCGAAATCGAGCCGCGCCCGGCTCCGTTCGAAAAACTCCGCCGAGTTGATGGCGGCCGGATCGGTCTTCAGCATCGGCTCGTTCAAAGCGCGCCCCTCACCTCGTCCGCATCCGCCATCGCAAAAAATTCGCCGCCTGACGTGACGCCGAACATCGGATGACCATCGACCACCCGCTCCTCGCCCATGTCAACCAGATCGTAGTAGAGCGCGCGGGTGACCTTGGCCCAGAGATCGGCACGGACATGAAGGTAGGGCGTCAGTCCGCCATCGGCAGCCGCCTCGAATCGCAGCCGGTGGGCGGAATCGCACGTCACCCAGTCGTCGACATTGGTGCGGAAGCGTAAGAGCCGGTCCCGGCCGTCGTTTTCCCTGACCATCTCGACCGCGAGAAACGGCGCATCGTCGACGCGGATGCCGACCTTCTCCACCGGCGTCACGAGAAAGTGCTTGCCGTCCTCGCGCTTGAGGATGGTCGAAAACAGCCGGACCAGCGCCGGCCTGCCGATTGGCGTCCCCATGTAAAACCACGTACCATCGCCCGCGATTCGCATGTCGAGATCGCCGCAGAACGGCGGATTCCACAGATGCACCGGCGGCAACCCTTTTCCGGCGGCGCCGGCGTTCGCAGCGCCCTTTGCAGCAGCCGTCAGCCCGTCAAGGCCATGATTGGTGGTCTGCCCTTGCTTCGCCATTGTTTGACCTGAGTCTGAGCGCCTCGGTTTGGCACGATTGGTGCAAGTCATACGAAGTGCGCCTGGAGCGGGGTTCCGCCCACAGGAGCCCCTATCAGGTCGCCATATCGTGATGCCGTTCATACCCCGAAAACCCGGTAATGTGGGGATAGTTTAATTCAACAAATACATGGCGTTCGCATAAGTTTAGCATGAGGTTCATGGCATGACGATGCAAGCGGCGATGTCGCAAGCCTCGTTTGAAGGAGAAACAGATGGCTGGCGCAGATAGTGTCGAAAAACTCGAGGACGTGATCGTCCGTTCGGCCGAACAGGTCGCCGAGCAAATTCGCGCCGCGAAGGCGGCGATCTCCACCGTTATTTTCGGTCAGGACCGGGTGATCGAAAACACCCTTGTGACGATCCTGTCCGGCGGCCATGCGCTGCTGATCGGCGTCCCCGGCCTTGCCAAGACCAAGCTGGTCGAAACGCTCGGCACCACGCTCGGCCTTGACGCCAAGCGCATCCAGTTCACGCCCGACCTGATGCCTTCGGATATTCTTGGCGCCGAGGTGCTGGACGAAAGCAGCACCGGCAAGCGTTCGTTCCGCTTCATCTCAGGTCCGGTGTTCGCGCAGCTCCTGATGGCCGACGAAATCAACCGCGCCAGCCCGCGCACCCAGTCCGCGCTGCTGCAGGCCATGCAGGAACAGCACATCACGGTTGCGGGCGCCCGCCACGATCTGCCGAAGCCGTTCCATGTGCTGGCGACGCAAAACCCGCTGGAGCAGGAAGGCACCTATCCGCTGCCGGAAGCGCAGCTCGACCGCTTCCTGATGGAGATCGACGTCGATTATCCCGACCGCGACGCCGAGCGGCGCATCCTGTTCGAAACCACCGGCGCCGATGAGACGCTGGCCAAGGTTTCGATGAACGCCGAGATCCTGGTCGCCGCGCAGCGGCTGGTGCGGCGGCTGCCGGTCGGCGATTCCGTGGTGGAGGCGATCCTGTCGCTGGTGCGCTCCGCGCGTCCGGGACCTGAGGGCGGCGACGCCGGCAAGCTGATCGCCTGGGGACCGGGTCCGCGCGCCAGCCAGTCGCTGATGCTCGCGGTTCGCGCCCGCGCTTTGCTCGACGGCCGTCTGGCGCCCTCGATCGACGACGTGCTCGATCTCGCCGAGCCCATTCTCAAGCACCGCATGGCGCTGACATTCTCCGCGCGCGCCGAGGGCCGCACCATTCCCGACGTAATCAAACAACTAAAGACGCGGATCGGTTGATGGCCGCAGGGACCACGCACGAAGCGAGGGAGATTTTAGCGATCCGACGTGCCGATGGCGAAAGCCGAACGCTCGCCGCGACGCTGCCCCGTCTTGTGCTTGAGGCCCGCCGCATCGCCGCCAACGTGATCCACGGCCTGCATGGCCGGCGCCGCGCCGGCGCCGGCGAAAGTTTCTGGCAATACCGCCGCTTCGTTTCCGGCGAACCGTCGCAAAACGTCGACTGGCGCCGCTCGGCGCGCGACGATCATCTCTATGTCCGCGAGCAGGAATGGGAGGCCGCGCACACGGTGTGGCTTTGGCCGGACCGCTCGCCTTCGATGGCGTTCGCCTCAAGACAGGCGCGCGACAGCAAGCTGGAACGCGCGCTGATCGTGACCTTCGCGCTCGCCGAGCTGCTGGTCGCCGGCGGCGAACGCGTCGGCATCCCCGGCCTGATGAACCCGACCTCAAGCGGCGCCGTGATCGACAAGATGGCGCAGGCGATGCTGCACGACGATGCGGCGCGCCTCAGCCTGCCGCCATCCTTCGTGCCGTCGGCGCTGGCCGAAATCGTGGTGCTGTCGGATTTCTGGTCGCCGATCTCGGAGATCAGAACCATGCTGGCGGGATTGTCGGCCGCCGGCGCGCACGGCACGCTGGTGCAGATCGTCGACCCCGCCGAAGAAAGCTTTCCCTATTCAGGGCGGATCGAATTCGTCGAACCGGAAGGCGGCGGCGTGATCACCGCGGGGCGCGCGGAAAAATGGGCCGGCGATTACGTGGCGCGCGTGGCGCTGCATCGCGATGAAATACGCCACGAGACCAACAAGCTGGACTGGCTGTTCTCGACCCACACCACCAGCCGGTCGGCCGCCGAGCTGTTGCTGTTCCTGCATTCAGGCATGATGGTGAGCAAGGGCAGCGCACGCGCCGCGACCGTCAAAGCGGGGCTGCGCGCATGATCGCAGGTCTGCCGCTCTCGTTCGCCGAACCGATCCTGCTCCTGGGCCTGTTGAGCCTGCCGGTGCTGTGGTGGCTGTTGCGGGTGATGCCGCCGCGGCCGCGGCGCATTGAGTTCCCGCCGACGCGGCTGTTGTTCGACATCGCGCCGAAGGAAGAAACGCCGTCGCGGACGCCGTGGTGGCTGACGGCCTTGCGCCTTTTGGCTGCGGCGCTGGTGATCCTGGCCGCCGCCGGGCCGATCTGGAATCCGGAAACCGGCGCGGCCGGCGGCAGCCGCGCCCCGCTCTTGATCCTGCTCGACGACGGCTGGAGCGCCGCCTCGAGCTGGGATGCAAGGATCAAGGCCGCCGACGAACTGATTGCGAATGCCGACAACGACCGGCGCGGCGTGGCGCTGGTGCCGTTGTCCGAGCCCGCGCGCGATATCACGATCATGCCAGGCGGCACCGCGCGGGTGGCGCTGCGCCAGTTTGTGCCCAAGCCTTATTCGATCGAACGGGTTGAAACCCTCCCCGCCATCGAGCGTTTCCTGAAAACAACCGGCGATTGCGAAATCGCCTGGTTGTCGGATGGCGTGGATACGGGACGAGGTCCGGAGTTTCTCGAAGCCTTGAGCAAAACCATCGGGGATCGTGCGTTGACGATTTATGAAGGCGGCACGCCGCCACCACTGGCCTTGGCCGCGGCCGAGAACGCCGCGGCGAAGATGACGGTGAAGGTGCTGCGCACCGGTAGCGGCGTCGCGGCGGGCCTCGTGCGTGCGCTCGACCAGAAGGGTTCGCCGATCGGCGAGGCCCGTTACACCTTTGCGCCTCAGGAGCGCGAGACCGAAGCCGCGTTCGATCTGCCGGTCGAGCTGCGCAACGACATTGCGCGGCTTGAGGTCGCCGGCGAACGCTCCGCGGGCGCGGTGCAACTCCTGGACAAGCGCTGGCGCCGCCGCGCGATCGGCGTCGTCAGCGGATCGTCCAGCGATACCGCGCAGCCGCTGCTGGCCTCGACCTTCTATCTCACCCGCGCGCTGGGGCCGTTCGCCGATGTCCGGCTCGGCGACAAAGGCGCGGCGCAACAGGTCATCACGCAATTCCTCGACCAGAAACTGCCGATGATGATCCTTGCCGACGTCGGAACGCTGTCGCCCGAAATCCGCGAACGCATCAGTGCGTGGATCGAGCAAGGCGGGGTGCTGGTGCGCTTCGCGGGTCCCCGCCTGGCGCAAGCCGATGACGATCTGGTGCCGGTAAAACTACGCCGCGGCGGCCGCAGCCTCGGCGGCAGCCTGACCTGGGAAAAGCCGCAACATCTCGCAGCCTTCACCGCCGACGGACCGTTTGCCGGCCTCGCGGTACCCAAGGACGTCACCGTCAACCGCCAGGTGCTCGCCGAGCCGGATGCGGTGCTGGCGACGAGAAGCTGGGCCTCGCTTGAGGATGGAACGCCGCTGGTAACCGGCGAGCATCGCGGCAAGGGTATCGTAGCCCTGTTTCATGTCAGCGCCGATATGCGCTGGTCCGATCTGCCGATGTCGGGCACCTTCGTCGAGATGCTGCGGCGGATCGTCGATATGTCCGGCTACACCTCCAAACCGGGCGCGGGCGTCGCCGCCGATGCGACCGCGGAAACGGTGGCACCGCTGCACATCCTCGACGGTTTCGGCGCGTTCGGCCCGCCGCCGTCGACCGCCAAGCCACTGTCTGCCGACTTCCGCGACCGCGCGACGCCGGAACATCCGCCGGGCTTTTACGGCCCGGCCGACGGTCCGCTCGCGGTCAACACGCTGGCGGCCGCCGATCGGATCGCGCCGCTCGAAACCTCGGGCCTGCGCGCGCGCCACGCCAGCTTCACCAATGCCGAACCGCGCGACCTGCGCGGCATCCTGCTGTCGGCGGCGCTGGCGTTGTTCCTGATCGATGCCGTCATCGTCGCCATGCTTGGCGCCGGCATCGCGGCACTGCTGCGACGGCGCGCTGCGCCGGCCGCATTGACGTTCGCGATCATCGGGGCGGCGATGCTGGCAACCCCCTGGCCGGCGCGGGCCGACTCGAGCGACGATTTCGCCATCAAGGCGACGTCACAGACCCGGCTCGCTTATGTCGTCACCGGCAACGCCGACGTCGACTCCATCGTCAAGGCGGGCATGGCCGGGCTGACCTTGTTCCTCGCGCAGCGAACGGCGCTGGAAGCCGGCGACCCGGTCGGCATCGACCCCGCGCATGACGAGCTGGCATTCTTCCCGCTGATCTACTGGCCCATCGTGCCAGGGGCCGCGAAGCCGCCGCAGGACGCCATCAACCGGATCGACGCCTACATGAAGCAGGGCGGCACCGTGCTGTTCGACACCCGCGACGCCGTCGAGGCGCCGCCGGGAGAGAACGGTGCGGCGCAGACGCCGGGCATGCTGGCGCTACGCAACATCCTCGCCTCACTCGATGTGCCCGAACTCGAGCCGGTGCCGCGCGAACACGTGCTGACCAAGACGTTCTATCTGCTGCGCGACTTCCCCGGCCGCTTCAACAGCGGCCAGACCTGGGTGGAGGCGTTGCCGCGCGGCGACGACGACGAGGAGGCCTCGCGCCCGGCCCGCGGCGGCGACGGCGTTTCGCCGATCATCATCACCTCGAACGATCTTGCCGGCGCCTGGGCGATCCGCCCGGACGGCCAGCCGATGCTGCCGCTGACGCCGGGCGAACCGCGGCAACGCGAATTCGCTTTCCGGTCCGGCGTCAACATCGTGATGTACACGCTGACCGGAAACTACAAGGCCGACCAGGTGCACGCGCCCGCGCTGATCGAACGGCTCGGGCAGTAAGGCCGCCATATGCAGTACGGCATCGCGTTCACCCCACTCGTTCCCTCGCTCGTGCTTTGGCTCGCGGTCGCCGCCATCGTCGTGATCGCGGCATTGCTGCTGCTCGGGCGGGCGCGGGGTGCTGCGATCCGCGTCGCCGCGCTGGCGCTGATCCTCTTGGCACTCGCCAACCCGTCATTCACCCGCGAGGACCGCGAGCCGCTGTCGTCGGTGGCCGCCGTCGTGATCGACAAGAGCCCGAGCCAGAATTTCGGCAACCGCACCCAGGAGACCGAAAAGGCCAAGGAGGCGCTGGTCGATAGCCTAAAGAAGATCAAGGGGCTGGAAGTGCGGGTAGTCGAGGCCGGCCAGGCCGACGGCGAAACCGACGGCACCAAATTGTTCGGCGCGCTCTCCTCGGCGCTGTCGGACGTTCCCATCGATCGCGTCGCGGGCGCCTTCCTGATCACCGACGGGCGCGTGCACGACATTCCGCCGAACGCCGCCGCGCTCGGATTCCAGGCCCCGGTGCATGCGCTGATCACCGGGCGCAAGGACGAACGCGACCGCCGCATCGCCATCTCCGCCGCCCCCCGTTTCGGCATCGTCGGACAGCCCCAGACCATCACCTACCGGCTCGACGACCAGGGCGTCACTGGCGAGCGCGCCAAGGTGGTGGTGCGCCGCGACGGCGAAGTAATCAACGAGCGCACCGTGCTCAGCGGCCAGACCGTCAGCGTCGACGTCGACATCAAGCATGCCGGCCCGAACATCGTCGAGATCGAGGCCTCGCCGCTCGAGAACGAACTGACGCCGGTCAACAACCGCGCGGTGGTCGCGATCGACGGCGTTCGCGACAAATTGCGGGTGCTGCTGGTCTCGGGCGAGCCGCATTCCGGCGAGCGCACCTGGCGCAACCTGCTGAAATCCGACGCCAGCGTCGATCTCGTGCATTTCACGATTTTGCGTCCGCCGGAGAAACAGGACGGCACGCCCATCAACGAATTGTCGCTGATCGCGTTTCCGACCCGCGAACTGTTCCAGCAGAAGATCAACGAATTCCAGTTGATCATCTTCGACCGCTACGCCCGCCAGGGCGTGCTGCCGATCGCCTATTTCGACAACATCGCGCGCTACGTCCGCGCCGGCGGCGCGGTGCTGGTTTCAGCCGGCCCCGATTACGCGTCGACCACCAGCATCTGGCGCACGCCGCTGGATTCGGTGCTGCCGGCGGAGCCCGTCGGCGTGACCGAGAAGCCCTATTACGCGCATTTGAGCGACGCCGGAAAACGCCATCCGGTGACGCGCGGACTGGAAGGGTCCGCCTCGGAGCCGCCGCACTGGAGCCGGTTCTTCCGCACCGTCGATACGCGCAACGCGACCACGCCGCCGCTGATGACGGGCGCCGACGGCAAGCCGTTGCTGTTGCTGTCACGATATGGCGAAGGCCGCGTCGCGCTGCTGTTGTCGGACCATATCTGGTTGTGGGCGCGCGGCTATGAGGGCGGCGGACCGCATCTCGATTTGCTGCGGCGAATGTCGCACTGGCTGATGAAGCAGCCCGATCTCGACGAGGAAGCGCTGCGGCTGCAGGTCCAGGGACACGATCTTGTGGTGCTGCGCCAGACCATGGCCGACAACGTCGCGCCGGTGACGGTGACGTCGCCCACCGGCGCAACGCGCCAACTGACGCTGAGCGAGAGCGAGCCGGGAACGTGGCGCTCCACGCTTCCCGCCAACGAACTCGGCCTGTGGCAGGCGACCGACGGCACGCTGAAAGCGCTGATCAATGTCGGCCCCACCAACCCCAAGGAATTTTCCGAAGTCACTTCCACGACCGACATGCTCAAGCCCCTGGCGCAGGCCACCGGCGGTGACGCACGGCGCGTCGTCGACGGCTCCAGCATCGACCTTCCGCGCATCGTGCCGGTGCGCGCATCGAGCGTTTTCCGCGGCGACGGCTGGATGGGGGTGCGGATGCGCGACGCCAGCGTCATCAAGGGCGTCGGCGTGCTGCCCTTGTTCGCCGGCCTGATCGGACTCTTGCTGCTGCTCGGGGGATTCGCGGCCACCTGGCTGCGCGAGGGCCGCTGAGTACAAGTCCCGCGTGGCGTTGCGCGAATCACACATGCCCGGCGAATCTTCATCAGGCGCGGACCCCCTACGGTTGACACCCTCCGCCAGTCCCTGCGATGTTACATTATAACGTTGGAACAGCCGAGATCTCTTGGTGTGTCCGGCGTAGGGTATCGGCATGAAGTGGTTGCGATCGAACATCAAGCATGGCTCGCGGCTCGCGCTTTTAGCGCTAGCTGTTCAGTTTGTGCTTTCGTTCGGACATTTCCACGCCGTACAGGCCGCGCCCGCCATCCAGTTCGGTTCGTTACAGAGCGGTACTTATGGGGCCAACGGCCTCCCCGCCGCCGACGCGGTTGACCAGTCCGCCCAGCAGCAACCGGCGCCCGATCGCGATTCCGGCCAGCAGCCGGGCGATACTTGCGCGATCTGCGCAGTCATGGCGCTGGCGAACAATGTGCTGTTCGCGACGCCGCCGCTCTTGCTGCTTCCGCAGGCGGTCGAGTTTCTTTACCAGACCACCGATGCCGAGTTCATCCATCTGAACTCGGCCCGCGTCGCCTTCCAGCCGCGCGCGCCCCCTGTCTCCTGACCTCGATTGATTGAGCTCCTCCGGATGCTTGCCGCGCCACAGAGGGCGGTCCATCCGGCGAATCGAAATCGGTCCGTCTGATAATGACGGCAGGCGCTTGCTCGAATTCGTCGACAACGAATTGGACGGCGGCCTTCAGGATCGGGATAATGTCAGTACTCGTAAGACCCATGTTGGCGGGCTGCGGCGCCGCCTCGCTGATGGTCTGCATCACCGGCACAGCGCTGTCGCAAACGTCCGCACCCACCACGCCTACGGCCGCCGCGCCCTCGTCCACAACGACGCCAGCGCCCGCAGAGACCGGCGTCACCGCACTCCCGGAGATCGAAGTCGTGGCGCCACGGCGCGCGCAGCCACCGCGCCCACCCAAGACGCGCGTCGTCACGGGGCAGCGCCGCGAGACACCCGCCGTGCCGCCGCAGACCGAGGCGCAGGCGGTCGCGGGGCAGAACGAGAAGTTCGACGACGCGCGCCGCAGCATCGTGGCGCCGGTCGGCGCCAATTCGTATCAGGTCAATCACCAGGCGATCGAGGCGCTCCCACAAGGCGCCAATACGACTCTCGACAAGGTCCTGTTGCAGACGCCGGGCGTATCGCAGGACTCCGCCGCCAGCGGCGAACTGCACGTCCGCAACGAACACGCCAATCTGCAATATCGCATCAACGGCATCATGCTGCCCGACGGCGTCGGCGGCTTTGGGCAGATCCTCGATACCGGCATCGTCGGCAGCCTTGCCCTGATTACCGGCGCGCTGCCGGCGCAATACGGCCTGCGCACCGCGGGCGTGCTGGACATCCAGACCAAGGCCGACGCCTTCAACAACTCCGGCAGCGTCAGCGCCTACGGCGGCAGCCACGGCACCATCACGCCGAGTTTCGAATATGGCGGCACCGCCGGACAGACCCAGTTTTTTGTCTCGGGGCGCTATTTCGGAAGCAATGTGGGAATCGAAAATCCAACCCCGGCCTATTCGGCGATCCACGACCATACGGACCAGGAAAAGGGTTTTGCATACCTTTCGACGGTGATCGATCCCACCAGCCGCCTGACCTTTATCAGCGGCGTCTCGAACAGCGCGTACCAGATTCCGAACAATCCCGGACAGGCGCCGGCTTTCACGGCCTTTGGCGTATCCAATTTCAATTCGGCGCTGCTCGACGAACGGCAGAACGAGTTCAACCAGTTCAACGTTCTGGCCTATCAGAAATCGGCCGAGGGGTTCGATACCCAGATCTCCTATTTCAACCGCTACAGCCGGTTGCACTTCATGCCCGATACGGTCGGCGATCTCGTGTTCAACGGCGTCGCCTCCGACGTCTACCGCCGCAGCCAGGTCGACGGCATCCAGGAAGACACCGCTTATCGCATCGGCTATTCCCACACTTTGCGGTTTGGCTTTTCCGCAAGCGCCGAGCGCACGCTGGTCAACAATACGTCCACCGTATTGCCGCTCGATGCCATGGGCGCACCGGTCGATGCGCCGTTCTCCGTGCTTGATTCAAGCGCCAAGACCGGCTGGCTGTTCGGTACCTATCTGCAGGACGAATGGAAGATCACTGATCATTTGACCCTGAACGCCGGCTTGCGGTTCGACCAGATGTTCCAGTATGTCGACGCCAACCAGCTCAGCCCGCGCGCCAGCCTGACCTGGAAGCCGTACGACGGCACCACGTTCCACGCCGGCTACGCGCGAAACTTCACACCCCCGCCGCAGGTGCTGGCGGCGCCGACCAATCTCGCGCTGGTGCAGAACACCACGCAGCAACCGGCCGTTGCCGTCAACGATCCGGTCTTGCCGGAGCGCTCCCACGTGTTCGATGTCGGCGTCGATCAGAATATCCACGCGGTACCGGGCCTCGAAGTCGGCATCGACGCCTACTACAAGACCGCGCGCGGCCTGCTCGACGACGGCCAGTTCGGCGCGGCCTATGTGCTGACCGCGTTCAACTACGAGCGCGCGGAGAACATGGGTCTCGAACTCAAATCGTCCTACACCAACGGCAATTTCAGGATCTACGGCAACCTTGCCTGGGCCAAGCAGATCGCCACGAATATCGTGTCGAACCAGTTTCTGTTCGCACCCGACGAACTCGCCTTTATCGCCAATCACCATATCTACACCGACCACGCCCAGATCCTGACCGCATCGGCCGGCGCCTCTTATCTGTGGAACGGCACCCGCTTCTCCGCCTCGATGGTCTACGGCAGCGGTAACCGCTCCGGTTTTGCCAATACCGATCACGTGCCGTCATACACGCAGGTCAATCTCGGCATCTCCCACGAATATCTTTTCCCGGGATGGACCAAGCCGACCACGCTGCGGTTCGACGTCGTGAACCTGTTCGACCATATCTACGAGATCAGGGATGGCTCGGGCATCGGCGTCTTCGCGCCGCAGTTCGGGCCGCGACGCGGCTTTTTTGTCGGCATTTCGCAGAAGCTGTGACGCAGGCCGGCGCTTACGAAGTTCGCGCCAGGCTCCAGTCCGGACGGATCGCGCCGGAAACATCGGTGAACGCGCCATCGACGAGTTCCGCCACCAGGAGACGGCTGTAGTCGACCGGTCCCGGCATGGCCGCCCGGCCCTTCGGGACCGGCTTGAAACCGACGCGGCCGTAATAGGCCTCGTCGCCCACCAACAGCACCAGGCGATGTCCCTTTGCCTTGGCGTCCTTCAACGCGCGATCGAGCAGCGCGCGCCCGACGCCGCGGCTGCGGAACGGCGGCTCGACCGTCAGCGGCCCCAGCAGCAATGCCTTGGTGTCGCCAATGCAAACCGGCAATTGGCGCACCGAGCCGACCAGCAGCGTGCCGATCCAGGCCGTGAACGACAGATCGAGCAGATGATCGACGTGCTCGCGCAGCCGGTACGCGCTCAGCACGAAGCGGCCGGGTCCGAAGGTGCGCTCGTGCAGCCGTTCGATCGCCTGCGCGTCGTTGGCGGTTTCAGCCAGTATGGTCAGGGAGAGATCGCTCATGGGGCGCGGGATAGCATCTGGCGGAGGCGCGGTCCATCTCCCGCCCCCGCCAATTTCGAACTACGTCAGCTCTTGTTGAGGGGAGCTTGCGACAGATAGGCCAGCAGTTTCATCTCGCGGCGGCCGCGCGTCACCGTATCCAGCACCAGCCCCGACGACACCGACAGCACCGCCACGATCATCAGCCCCATCGACAGAACTGCGGTCGGCAGCCGGGGAACGATGCCTTCCTCGAGGTAGGTGACGATGACCGGGATCGCGAGCCCGATCGAGACCAGCGTCAGAAAGATCCCGATCGCGGTGAAAAAACGCAGCGGCTTTTCCGAGCGATAAAGTTTCAGGATGGTGCCGAGAATCCGGAAGCCGTCGCGCCAGGTGTTGAGCTTGCTGAACGATCCCTCGGGCCGCGCGTAATACGGCGTTTCGATTTCGGCGACCGGCAGCGCCAGTTCGAGCGCGTGCACGGTCAGCTCGGTTTCGATCTCGAAGCCATCCGACAGCACCGGAAAGGATTTGACGAAGCGGCGCGAGAAGACCCGATAGCCGGAAAGAATATCCTTGAAGGCCTGGCCGAACACCGCCGACAGAAAGCGGGTCAGCATCCAGTTGCCGGTGCGGTGGCCCGGCCGGTAGGCGGCCTGCACCTGATCGACGCGGAAACCGACGACCATGTCGAGATGATCAGAAATCAACCTATCGATCATGCGCGGGGCGCTGGCGGCGTCATAGGTGGCGTCGCCGTCAACCAGCACGTAGATATCGGCGTCGATGTCGGCGAACATGCGCCGGACCACGTGGCCCTTGCCCTGGCGGCGCTCGCTGCGCACCTGGGCGCCCGCCTCGCGCGCCACCGCAACGGTGCGGTCCGACGAATTGTTGTCGTAGACGAATATCCCGGCGGTTGGCAGCGCCTTGCGAAAATCGGCAACGACGGTTGCGACCGCGGCCTCCTCGTTGAAGCACGGCACCAGAACCGCGATCCGCATCGATGATGGTGTCATGGCCGAAACGCCTGCCCGTCGAAGCCTGCCGACTCAGCTTTCCATAGCATGGTCAGGCCCTTGCCGCCCGCCCGGCCAGCCCATCGTCCACCGCTTCCGCCGGAGCCAGCAGGGCGGCGAACAGCAGGCTCCACAACGAGAGCATTGCGACAGGGATTGTATAATAAGGCGTGAACACGGGATGGGTCAGGAAGAAGGCCAAATTCACCAGCAGGTTCGCAGCCGTGACCAGCGCCGTTTGCCTGGCGGCGTTGCCGCCGGTCCGGCGCAGCGTCACGAAGGTCCACACACCCGCCAGCACGAGCAGGACGAATTGCATGTCGGCGAGATAGTGCCAGATGACGCCGAAGCTGAGCTCGGGGGGCATCACATCAACGGCTCCATAAGTCGTCGAGAAAGGACTGCCGGCATTGATCGCATTCGCAAGCAGCGTCGGCGCCATGCCCACCAGGAGTGCGACCCCGAACATCGCGCCCTGCAGGACGGTCTCTATCTTCCGCGACAGCAGGAATGCAGCGAAGAAGAACACAAAAAATCCGGACGACAGGAACAGGTTAGGCAATCTGAAATTGACGGCCAGACCGATCAGGAGACCGACGGTCCCCGTTAGAAGCAGGCGATCGCGCGGCCGCTTGGCAAGGAAGAGCCTGGCGGTGAGAAAACCTGAGAGGGCGCAGACCACCATGGTGGGAGCTATCGAGTAGCTCGCCTTGGCGGGGTTGATCATCAGGTAGATGGCCGTATCGCCAAAAACGGTCGCAAGGATCAACGAAGGAATTGTAGAGGCGTAGTTGACTGCGGCCAGCGCGAAGCCGAAGACAATAATGGCCGCTGTTGCGTAGAGCGGGATCACCTGAAATCCCTGCGGAAATAGCGCCAGCAAGAAACCCGTCCCCGGCGGATATTGGATCACCCACTTTTTCGTCGCGGGCATCAAGTTGTGGCAGGGCACCGTGGCCGGATCGCTCGAGGCCGGGAAACCGATCTGTTTCAATTTAGAGGCCAGATAGTGGTCGTCATCCCGGGAGATGTCGGTGTCCAGGCCGCCAAGCCCGAATCGCTGGAACAGATGAGCCTGCCGCAGATAGCAGATGTCGTCGTAGACGCCGCGGGCTTCGCTCCAGCGCGACATCGACCAGACGTTGCTCGCCAACACCAGAAAGCACAGCAGGCCGCAGAAGGCCTTCAAATATCGCATCGCTCTTTCCTCGAGCACGGTGCTCACACAGGCTTGTCGCCAAATCCGCGGATACCCGCAAGACCTAACGCCAGGTCGCAATCGGCGCGCTGCCTTCGAGCACCTCCGATATCCGCAGCCGGGTACCCTGGGTTGTGTCCGCCGGCAACGCGCCCACCGCGAAGAAGCCGCAGGCCGCGATCTCGCGGTTCGGCTCGGGCAGCCGGTCCTGACGGAAATGCATGACCAGATAGACCGCGACGTGGTCACGGCGGGAGATGTGACGGTTCAGGAAAATTCCATGCAGCGCCGGCTCTTGCAGAAGTTCAATGCGCCCTTCCTCCGCCAGTTCGCGCGTGAGCGCGTCGCGGAACGTTTCGCCGACCTCGACGCCGCCGCCTGGCAAATGCCAGCCCGCGACATAGCTGTGCTTCACCAGAAACACCCGGTTGTCGGCATCCAGCACGACCGCACGGACCCCTAGCGTCATGCCGCGGGCGAAGCGCCAGTAGAAATGGAAACCTCGCCGCAGCACCGGCTCAAAGCGGCTTCGCAAGGCTTGCAGGCTCATTGCCATCTGACTTCCGGGTTTCCGACCATCGCGTTTGATCCTTGCATCGCCTCGACCCGCTTGTCATTACATTCCCGGAACGCTCAGGATATCACGAGATGATCGCGCATCGGCCTGGTCTCGCAGCTCCCCCAGTGGGACGAATGTGATGGCGGCATTCAAGCTGGCCCATTTGTCCGATCCACATCTGCCGCCGCTGCCACCAGCCGGGCTGCGCGATCTCGCGGGAAAGCGCGCGTTCGGGTATCTCAACTGGACGCGCAATCGGCACAAGTACCATCGGCGCGAGGTGCTGGATGCGCTGGTGTCGGACATGCAGGCCGAGATGCCCGATCACATCGCGATCACCGGCGATCTCGTCAATCTCGCGCTCGAAGCCGAATTTCCGCCGTCGCGGGCGTGGCTGGAAAGCGTCGGCGGCCCCGATCGGGTCACGGTGATCCCCGGCAATCACGACGCGTATGTTCGCGTCACCCGGCACCGCTTTGCGGAAGCCTGGGGAAGCTATCTCGACGGCGACGCCGCAGCCGGCGCCGGCACATTTCCGTCGCTGCGCCGGCGCGGCCCGCTGGCGCTGATCAGCGTATCGACGGCCGTCCCGACGCCGCCGCTGATGGCGACGGGACGGCTCGGCCGTGCTCAACTGCATGAGCTCGAGCGGATGCTGGCCGGGCTTTCCGCCGAACAGGCGTTCCGCGTGCTGCTGATCCATCACCCGCTGCGGTCGGATTCGCGCATGAAGCGGTTGACCGATTCTGACCTGCTGCTCGCGTTGCTGAAGCAGCATGGGGTGGAGCTGGTCCTGCACGGCCATGACCATTTGCATTCGACGATCTGGATCGACGGGCCGAAGGGCGCGATACCCGTCGTCGGCGTGCCGTCGGCGTCGGCGGTCGCGCATGGCCGCTATCCCGGCGCCGCCTATAATCTGTTTTCGATCGAGCGCGACGGCGAGGCCTGGCGGGTCGAGCAGACGGTGCGCGGATTCGGGGATGGAGCGGGCGTCAAGGAATTGCAGAAGACGCGGCTCTCCTAGAGATTGCGCAAGGTCGCAAACAGCGCCAGCGCGAACAGCGCCAGCGCGCCGGCAATGAAGCCGAGCGCGAAGCTCCAGAACCCGCCGCGGCGCCGCTTGCCGGTCACGGCTGGCGCCGGCCCAGGGCTCGCGACCAGCGCATGCTCGCGCTCGATCATGCGGCGCGCGACATAATCGGTGACGGCATCGACGATTATTGCCACTTCGTGAGACTCGGCGATCACGATGCGGCCGAAGCGGGTGTCCTGCACGAAACGGTAGATGCGCTTGTCGCGACCCATCATCACATGCGCGACGACGTCGATCCACAGCCGCGGCGTATCGCCCTGGCTGATGCCGCGATCGAACAGGTCGACCTCGGCCGGAATTTGCCCAAACAGCGGGTCGAGCGCCTCGTTGAGAATTTCCAGCCGCGCCACTTCGGCGTCGCGCAGGTCGACCACGACGCCGGTGCGGTCGGCGGCCTCGATCCGCGCCTGCCGGAGCGCATCGCGCAGCCGGACCGGGCGGGCTTCGCTGGCAGCACTGCTTCCGGTATTTGCCGCGTCTGACATACGCTGGATCGCCTTTGTCCTGATGGGTCCCGAACCGGCTTAACCTATCAGTAACCATGCTTTCCGCAAAGGCCGTTTATTCCCAACGACTTACGCCTTCAGCTTTATCCCCCCGCAAGCGGAAGGGCGGAAAGAGACGAAAGCGGCCCCAGCCGGAAAGCCGGATGGGACCGCTTCGTCCTTGGACGTCTTCTTGAGCGCGATCAGGCCGAAACGCGGGCGGGCTCTTCCACGATGGAGAAGCGGACGCCGGCCTTGTGGCGGTTCTCTTCCGAGACCACGCGCCACGCATCCTCGGCTTCCTTGCGGGTCTTGAACGGACCCTGCACCTGAGCCGAGCCTTCCACGAGCTTGTGGAAGTTCATCGAACCGAACTCGCCGCCAATCACCCAGAAATTGCTGCCTTTGGTCATCGTAGTCTCCTGTTGTCCGAGTAGCGTGATCAGCCTGGAATCAGACCTGACTCCAGACTGATCAATTCCAGCGTTAGCCGAACTGGTTCATCGTGTTGTGGGCGCCGCCCGCCTTCAGAGCGGCTTCACCGGCGAAATATTCCTTGTGAACGTCGCCGATATCGGAGCCGGCCATGTTCTGATGCTTGACGCAGGCGATACCCTGACGGATCTCCTGGCGCTGAACATTCTTCACATAGCCCAGCATGCCCTGCTCGCCGAAATACTCCCTCGCGAGATTATCAGTCGACAGAGCTGCCGTGTGATAGGTCGGCAATGTGATCAAATGGTGGAAGATGCCAGCACGCTTCGCTGAATCGGCCTGGAAGGTGCGGATGCGCTCGTCGGCTTCAATGCCCAGCGGCGTATCGTCGTATTCCGGCTTCATCAGGTCGGCTCGATTGTACTTGCTGACATCCTTGCCGGCTTCCTTCATCGCGTCGTACACCTGCCAACGGAAGTTCAGCGTCCAGTTGAACGATGGCGAGTTGTTGTAGGCCAGCTTCGCGTTCGGAATCACCTCGCGAATGCGGTCAACCATCCTGGCGATCTGCTCGATATGCGGCTTCTCGGTCTCGATCCACAGCAGGTCGGCACCGTTCTGCAGCGAGGTGATGCAGTCGAGCACGCAGCGATCTTCGCCAGTGCCGGCACGGAACTGATAGAGGTTGCTGGCAAGCCGCTTCGGACGCATCATCTTGCCATTGCGGTTGATGATGACATCGCCATTCCTGGAGTTGGCGGCCGTCACTTCCTCGCAATCCAGGAAGCTGTTGTACTGATCGCCGAGGTCGCCGGGCTTGTGGCTCACAGCTATCTGCTGCGTGAGGCCTGCGCCGAGCGAGTCGGTGCGGGTCACGACGATGCCGTCCTCGACGCCCAGTTCGAGGAAAGCATGACGGCAGGCCCGGATCTTCGCCAGGAACACCTCGTGCGGCACGGTCACCTTGCCGTCCTGGTGGCCACACTGCTTTTCGTCGGAGACCTGATTCTCGATCTGCAGGGCACACGCACCTGCCTCGATCATCTTCTTGGCGAGCAGGTAGGTCGCCTCGGCATTGCCAAAACCAGCGTCGATGTCGGCGATGACGGGCACGACATGGGTCTGGAAGTTGTCGATCTTTTCGATCAGCGCCTTTTCCTTCGCCTTGTCGCCTTCCTTGCGGGCCGCGTCGAGCGCGCGGAAG
>NZ_JADGRI010000296.1 GCF_017881085.1 Bradyrhizobium sp. | reverse complement strand
TGGGATCGGTTCCTCACTCTTGTTTGCGACGGCTTCGGCCTCGCCGATTGCGCAGCTTGTCCCGCCAGCCAATCCCGATCATATTCGCGAGATGAAAAAAACTCCGTTCCGGCTCACGCCCTATCAGGTGCAATGGCTGCTGGTGGTCGGTTTCCTGACCGTCGGCTACGCGCTCTATCTGCGCTATCTCGCGATCGAGTTCTCGAGCGTGGCGCTGGCCTGCGATGCCGGTCTGCAGACCATGATATGCAAGACCCGGATTCTCGCGACTTACCTGTTTCGCAATTCGGTGTTCGGCGTGGTAGCGCTGATCATCGCGGCGCTTCACATCATCCGTCCGTCGATCGTGCTGCTCACGGGCGGGCTGATCGCCGCCGGGTTCGGGATCGTGCTTTACAATATCGCGTTGTCAGGCCTTGCGATCGGCCTGCTCATTCTGGGCTTTGCACGGCCCGCGCCTGCCACAGCGTAACGGCGAGCAGGAAATAGATCGCGCAAGTCCACAGCGACTGCCAGTTGTTCGATCCTTCGTTGAAAATCGTGTAGAGCGCCGCCACGGCCAGGAGCCCGGCGAACACCGCTTCTGCGATCGGACGCACGCCTTGCGGCGGGCGGTTGAGCAGCATCAGGAAAGCGAACGGCACCACCGCCATGGTCAGGGAGGCGAACGGAAAGTCGCGGTAGCGCGGATCGAATACAAAGCCGAGCGCGGTCTCGGCGCCGATCAATGTGGTCACGGCGAGTGCGAGGCCCAGGGCCCCCGTCAGCACCGATCGGTTGCGCCACTCGCGAGGCCCCAGGAGTTCCAGGAACGTCGGCAGCGCCCGCCCCGACATCAACGCGTTGGCTGCAAGCAAGGGCGAGGCCACGCCGGCGGTCAGCAGCGCGCCCCATCCAAGCCAGCCGCCAAACCCGTAGCTTTCATAGAACATCTTGTCGGCGGCAACGCCAAGCAGGATTCCGGCCGTGGTCGCCGATATCGCGACCGCGATCCAAGAGGCCAGCCGCGGCGTCCATGGCCGGCGGCGCAGCGTCAGCCAGGCGGCGCCGAACACGAAAAAGGCCAGCGCCATTCCGCATCCCATCTGCAGCTTCCAGAACGGATAATTGCTGATGGCGACGCCGGGCGGGTATTTCAACGCGCGCTGGACTGAATCGAACAGGCCCCAATAGCCGCCGACCGTGCCTTCGAGCTGGCGCTTCCACGGCTGGTCGTAGGCCTCGATCAGGTTGACGCGAAAATTCTCCCGCTTCGCCAGATCGAGGATTTCCGAGACGACGCGGGCCTGGTTGGTGCGCGACGGCAACGCGCCGTCGCGCATCCGGCCCTCGCTCGGCCAGCCGGTTTCGCCGATCAGTATCTCCTTGCCGGGGAATGCCACCGCCATTCGCCGGCGGATGGCGTCGACGTGGGCCGAGGCATATTTGGCGCGGATCGGAAAGTCTTCCCAGTATGGCAGGATATGAATGGTGACGAAGTCGACCGCGTCATAGACCTCGCGGTTGCGCAGCCAGTATTCCCAGACATCGGCATAGGTGACGGGAACGTCGACCTGCGCCTTGACCGAGCGGATGGTGCCGGCGAGATCGGTCGTGGTCATTTCCCCCCGCAATAATACCTCGTTGCCGACCACCACGGAGGTGATGGTGCTGGGGAATTCCTTGGTCAGCCGCACGGCGATGGCAATCTGCGCCAGGTTCTTCAGCCGGTTGCCGCCGAGCCATATGCCCTGGATGACTTTCAGCCCGGCCTTGGCGGCGATCCCGGGAACCTGATCGAGGCCGTTTTCGATCGAATAGGTCCGCACGCAATCGGTGATTTTGGCGAGTTGCTCCAGATCCGCAGCGATCTGTTCCGCCGCGACGTGGGTCGTCGGCGACAGCGGTGTCTGGCCCCCGCGGAACGGCGCATAGGACACGCACATCAGCTTGGCGTCGGGATCGATCGGCGCGCGCGACAGCGTAATCGGCGTGGCCAGCCACCACCACACCGCGGCAATCGCACCGAGAGAGATCAGGAGAAGCGCCAGCGGCGTACGAAGAGAAATCGGTTCCATCCTTTCGGGCGGGGATCGTCGATTAGCCGGTCACCGGCCATCTGCCAAGAGCAGGCTCTATGCTATCCCAAATGCAATCCCAGGCCTGCATGCGCCCGAGGCTTTACCACAACGCGATAAAGTTGTGACTTTACTGGACAAAATCCGAAATGTCCGTCATGGGAATCTCACAGAAATCCGCCACGTGTCTCCGCCGCAATGGGGACCTATTTGGGCGGCATCAACGCGAGCCGCGCCCTGCCGGGCGCGATCAGGAACCAATCGGGGAATTTATGCGTCGACGGGTGTTCAAGCTTCGAAATGCGGTTTTGCGCCACCTCGCCGCCCCCGGGCTTGCACTGCTGATCGGTATCGGAAGCGCCGCCGCCCAGAGCGGTGATCCCAAGGCCCAGGACCAGTCCGGCAAACCGGCGGCCAACGCGGCTCCGGCCGATGTGGCCAAGGACAATCAGCGCAAGACCGACGAATTCGCCGAAGCCGCGCAGGCCATCAACGGCCCGGCCGGAAACCCGGAATGCGTCTGGTTCGGCCGCCGCGTGGTGCGCCTGATGTGGCTTGACGACATCGACACCGCGCTCCGGCACCTCGATCTCTACGACCGCTTCGGCTGTCCCGGCGGCCACGTCCAGGCGACCTTCCGCTGCCTGACCCGTTTTGGCGCCCAGATCGATCCCAAGGTCGCCGACACCCTCAACAGCCGCGTTCACGCCTGCTGGATCAATCCCAACGCGCAGCCGCAGGTGGCTGCCGCTGCCTCGCCGGCCGCGCCCGCGACCGCCGGCAACGCTCCGGCCGCTCCCGCTGCGGGCGCTCCGCCAGCCGTGGCGGCTCCGCCCGCGCCTGCGCCCGCCAAATAATCCGAACCGGCGGCGGAACGATCCGAAATTTTCTCGGTTGGCAGTGTTCGCGCCCTGAAAACGCCACGGCGTCATAAGAGTTGTTAAATCGCGTGGCAGAGATATGCTCGATTTGCCGCTGAATCGGTCGGATCTCGGGGTCGGGTCCGCTTCCCCGCCATATTTGCCCCAGATGGTTTAGTTGCGATGCGCGCCGTCGTCGCCGTTGTGCTGCTTGTGACCGCGGTTCACGCTGCGATGTGGGGGGCGTTCCGGGAAAAGCAGCAGGCCCCCGACTTCACGGGTGTGCTGCCCAGCGTGTCCTATGCGCCGTTCGAAGGAACCGGCCATCCCGACGTCGACAATATTCCCAGCGTCGAAAAAATCCGCGCCGACATGAAAAGGCTGGCCCCGCTGACGCGGGCGATCCGGCTTTACTCCTCGACCGGCGGCGTCGAACTGGTGCCGCCGATCGCCGCCGAGTTCGGCCTGAAAGTGACCGTCGGCGCCTGGATCGACAAGAATGCCGACCGCAACGAGCGCGAGATCGATTCCGCGATCAATCTCGCCCGACGCAACAGCAATGTCATCGGCGTCGTCGTCGGCAACGAGACGGTCTATCGCGGCGAGCAGAAGGTCGACGACCTGATCGAACTGATCAAGCGGGTCAAGAAATCCGTCAATGTCCCGGTGACGACGGGCGAAATCTGGAACATCTGGCGCGACAATCCGCAGCTCGGCTACTCCGTCGACTTCATCGCCGCGCACGTCCTGCCCTATTGGGAGAACTTCACCGCCGGCCAGGCGGTCGACCAGGCGGTCTCGATGTACCAGCTGCTGCGCGACCAGTTCCCGGGCAAGCGGATCGTGATCGCCGAATTCGGCTGGCCGAGCGAAGGTTACAATCTGCGCAATGCCGTTCCCGGCCCGTTCGAGCAGGCCATGGTGCTGCGCAATTTCGTCAGCCGCGCCGAAGCCATCGGCATGGAATACAACATCGTCGAGGCGATCGATCAGCCCTGGAAATTCTTCGAGGGCGGCGTCGGTCCCTATTGGGGCATTCTGAACGCCGCGCGCGAGCCGAAATTTGCCTGGACCGGGCCGATCGTCAATCCGGACTACTGGAAGCTCGCGACCATCGCCGTGCTGGTCGGCATCCTGATGTCGCTGCCGATCCTGCGGCTGGCGCAGCCGACCGTCATGCAGGCGCTGGTGCTAACGGCAGCGTCGAACGGCGTCGGGGCCTGGGCCGCGACCGTGTTCGCCTACTGGAACGGGCACTACTTCGTTTTCGGCTCGGCCTTTGCGCTGACGCTCGGTCTGATCCTTTTGGTTCCGCTGGTGCTGATCGCGATGGCGCGGATCGAGGAGATCGCCGCGATAGCCTTCGGCCACAAGCCGCGCCGGCTCATCGTCAAGGGAGCGCCGCTGGCGCCCGCCACGATGGGCGACAGCGTGACCTTTCCCAAGGTTTCGATCCACGTGCCGGCCTATTTCGAGCCGGTCGAGATGCTCAAGCAGACGCTCGATGCGGTCTCGCGGCTGGACTACCCGAACTTCGAATGCGTGGTCATCATCAACAACACGCCCGACCCGGCGTTCTGGCAGCCGATCCAGGATCACTGCCGCGCGCTCGGCGAGCGTTTCAAGTTCATCAACGCCGAGAAGGTGCAGGGCTTCAAGGCCGGCGCCCTGCGCATCGCCATGGAGCGGACCGCGGTCGATGCCGAGATCATCGGCATCATCGACGCCGACTATGTGGTCGAGCCGGACTGGCTGAAGGACCTGGTGCCGGTATTCGCCGATCCCCGCGTCGGCCTCGTGCAGGCGCCGCAGGACCATCGCGACGGCAACACGTCGCTGATGCATTACATCATGAACGGCGAATATGCCGGGTTCTTCGACATCGGCATGGTCCAGCGCAACGAGGAAAACGCCATCATCGTGCACGGCACCATGTGCCTGATCCGGCGCGCCGCGATGGATATGGCCGGCGGCTGGGCCGGCGACACCATCTGCGAGGATACCGACCTCGGCCTTGCCATCATGGAGCACGGCTGGCTGACGCATTACACCAACCACCGCTACGGGTACGGCCTGCTGCCGGACACCTACGAGGCCTTCAAGAAACAGCGTCACCGCTGGGCCTATGGCGGCTTCCAGATCGTCAAGAAGCACTGGCGGCGGTTCCTGCCGGGCGCCAGCCGGTTGTCGCCGCAGCAGCGGCACGAATTCGCGCTCGGCTGGCTGAACTGGCTCGGCGCCGAAAGCCTCGGCGTGCTGGTCGCGATCCTCAACCTGATCTGGGTGCCGATCGTCGCCTTCGCCGATATCGCCATTCCCGACAGGATCCTGACGCTGCCGATCATCGCCTCCTTCGTGGTGTCGCTGGTGCATTTCACGGCGCTGTATCGGCTGCGGGTGCCCGTGAAATGGGGGCAGATGCTCGGCGCGATGATCGCGGCGATGTCGGTGCAGTGGACGGTGTCGCGCGCGGTCGCCAACGGGCTGATCACCGAGCACCTCGCTTTCGCCCGCACCTCCAAGGGCGGTCTGTCGCGGATGTCGATTGAGTTCCAGGCGTTCTGGGAAGCCGTGATCGGCGTGCTGCTGCTGGTCGGCGCCGCCGTGCTGGTCGCCACCAACAGCTTCAAGGAAGTGCGCGAAATCTACATCTTCGCGGGCGTGCTGGTGCTGGAAAGCCTGCCGTTCCTGTCGGCGGTGGCGATTGCGATCCTGGAGAATTCACGCATCAACGCGTTCGAATTCTGGCGCAATACCGGCGTCCGGACCGCCGAACTGATCGGGCTGCGCCCGGTGACCATGCCGACGGTGGTCGGCAGCTCGCAGCCGGTGGCGTCCAAGATTCATCCCGAAGCCAGTTGAGGCAAACGGGTTTTCGGTGCGCTCCTGCGCCTGAGGATTTCAGGCTAACGGGCGGCGTTACCACGATAATCCGGCTTCTCCCACCCCCCGTCTTGCCGGTCGCCGCGCTATTGACCCGCACCAAGCGGACCCCTACACAGCGCGGCAAGTGAGCGCGTAGCTCAGGCGGTAGAGCACGTGACTTTTAATCATGGGGTCGAGGGTTCGAGTCCCTCCGCGCTCACCATGGTGAAATTATTGGATAATTTGTGCTATAGAGAGGCCGCAAGGTCGGCCGCAACGCTATGCGGGTAAGCTATCGGTAAGCACTGCGAAAATCCAGAATTGCCCGCGCTTTCCGTTCCGCCCGTGCCGCGATTGGCATAATGATAGGCCTAACGATTGTCCCGATCGTCGGGTTCTAAAATGTATGCAGTCGCCGTGATCGGCATCCCAGCCGCCATCCTGCTTATGGCCGGGCTCATTCCGCTTTGTATGAAGTTTTTTCTGTTGTGCGAAGCAAATCACGAAAAGAACGTGGCTAACCAGTGGGCTATAAACCGCCGAGCGGCAAGCAGGCGGAACAACCCTGACCCACCTCTAAGCGCTAGACGAACCTGCTCGGGTGTGTCCTGCGCGACACAGACTCAGGCTCGCAGAAGCTGCCAAAATAGCCGAGCGCTCGTCCCTGGGGTAGGTGAGAGAGACAGCACCCGGCTACTCAGGCTGCAAGCGGCTGCAGCCTGAGTAGTAACTCATTGAAAATTTAAGAGGTCCTTAGAGAGTCGCACCAAGGCGACACTTTTTGTTGGCCATTCCCTCGGAACGACATTCGATCTGGCGTGTTCTCGGATGGTCGAGACCCCAAAATTTCGACGTCCCCTAATACGGCCTCAGCTGCTCCCCGCGCTGGGGCCGTATCTTTTTGCTATCCCCAAAAGGCTGTCCGATATCGAGAGCGGCTTCATCTGCAAGGCGTGTGGCCGGCGCGCGATCTTCAGCCGGCAACTGCCCATGTGCCAGCAGCGGCCAT
>NZ_JADGRI010000061.1 GCF_017881085.1 Bradyrhizobium sp. | reverse complement strand
GGGCAGCGACTTAAGCGCCCGGCACGAAGGCCGTGACCTCGATCTCGACCTTCGCACGCTCGTCGACCAGGCCCACGATGTAGAGCAGCGTCGAAGGCGGAAAATTCTTGCCCAGCGTCTCGCGCCAGGCCGCGCCGATGCCGGCGCCCGCGGCTTCGTACTCGCTGCGGCTGGTCAAATACCAGGTCAGCCGGACGATGTTCTGAGGCCCCGCCCCGGCCTCCGCCAACAGCTTGATGATCTTCCGCAAGGCCGCGCCGACCTGCCCGGCCATGTCGGACGGATATTCGCCCTTCTCGTCACCGGTCTGGCCGGCCAGCACGATCCATCGGCCGGGGCCGTCGATCTCGATGCCGTGCGAGAAGCCGCGCGGCTTCGACCATTCGGCAGGTTGCAGGACTCGCATGGGAAGGTTCTCCAGTTATGGATCGTCATTCCGGGATGGTCCGAAGGACCAGACCCGGAATGACGGCGAGATCCCTTAGCACCGATCGCGCGCCCAGTGCAGCACCGCATCGGCCCTATTTACGCGTTGCAAATCCTTCCGATGTCGCCGATACCGGCGGGCCCACCTCACCTTCCCGCGAAAGCGGGCATGCCTGGCGCTTCCCGCTGATGGACAAGACCCCTTCCATACCGAGAGCCGCGCTGTGGATGGCGGGCTGGCTCGCCTTGATGCTGATCGTGACGATCGCCGGCCGAGAAACGCTGCGCGAGCTGAACGTGTTTCAGGTCATGGAGGTGCGCTCGGTTGTCGGCCTGCTGATATTGTACCCCCTGATCCGCCGCCAGGGCGGGTTCGCGGCGATGCGAACGTCGCGGCCGCTGCAGCATATCGGGCGCAACCTCATCCACTATGCCGCGCAGATCGGCTGGTTCTTCTCGCTGACGCTGATTCCGCTGGGCCAGGTGGTCTCGATCGAATTCACCATGCCGATCTGGACCGCGATCCTCGCCGCGGGTTTTCTCGGCGAGCGCATGACGTTCGGCAAGGTCGCGGCCATCGTGCTCGGTGTGATCGGGGTGATCGTGATCGTCCGGCCGGTGGCTGGCGAGATCAATCCGGGCCAGCTGATCGCGCTTGGCGCGGCCGTCGGTTTCGGCATTTCCATCGCCATGATGAAGTCGCTGACCCGCACCGAGAAGACGCTGTCGATCATCTTCTGGATGCTGGTGATCCAGTCGGCGGCAGGATTCCTTCCCGCGCTCTATGTCTGGCAATGGCCGTCGGCCTATGTCTGGGGCTGGATGGCCGTGCTTGGGTTCTGCGGCACCTTCACCCACTACTGCATGGCGCGCGCGATGCTGTACGCCGACGCCACCGTGGTGCTGCCGATGGATTTCCTGCGGGTTCCGCTGACGGCCACCATGGGCTGGCTGATCTACTCCGAACGGCTGGACCTGTTCACCGTGCTCGGCGCCGCGTTGATCCTGACCGGCAATCTGTTGAACCTGAGATCCGCCCGTCCGGTACCCGCCCGCGTTGGAACCTGAGCGGTTTGCTCGCAGCACGTGATTTTTCGCGGTCGCGATGCAAATTGTGATCTAAATCACGCAAGCTTTCGCGGCGTTTTCGTACGTTTGCGCGACCAACGGCCGCGCTCGCCAAAGCTGGGCACTGACGGATTTTTCTGACGCGACGTGCGGCATTTTCGTATAACCTGCGTCGAAAGCGTTGCCGCCCAAATTGTTTGATTCCATCGGGGGATTTTAGATGCGCTATCTCACCGTCATTCTTTCCCTGTTTTGCATGCTGTTCACGGCCCACGCGGCCAAGGCCGACAAGCGCGTTGCCTTCGTCGTCGGCAACGGCGCCTACAAGAACGTGGCGCAGCTGCCCAACCCGCCGATCGACGCCAAGGCAATGGCGGCCGTGCTTCGCAATGTCGGCTTCGATGTCGTCGAAGGCACCAACCTGACCCGCGATACCATGACCGAGCGATTGCTCGAATTCGGCAAGAAGGCGCAGGGCGCCGACGTCGCGGTGTTCTTCTATGCCGGCCACGGCATCGCCATCAGCGGCACCAATTACCTGTTGCCGGTCGATGCCGACATCAAATCGGAGATGGACGTCAAGCTCGGCTCGGCGATCAATATCGATCTCACGCTCGACCAGACCATGAGCGACGCCAAGGTCAAGCTGGTGTTCCTCGATGCCTGTCGCGACAATCCCTTCGCGGCGAAGATCAAATCGAACTCGGCGACCCGCAGCGTGTCGGTGCAGACGGGCCTTGCGGAAATGAAGTCCGGCGAAGGCACGCTCATCGCATTCGCCACCGGCCCCGGGCAGACCGCGCTCGATGGCCAGGAGGGCACCAACAGTCCGTTCACCCGCGCCCTGATCTCCCACATCGCCACGCCGGGCGTCGAGATCCAGCAGGCGATGACCGAGGTCCGCGCCCAGGTCAATGAAGAGACCAACAAGGGCCAATTGCCCTGGGGCCATACCAACCTGATCGGTTCGGTCTATCTCAACCCGGTGGCGGCGCCCGCGCCCGGTGCAGCCGGCACCTCGGCCCCGGCCGCGGTTGCCTCAATCTCGGGCGGTTCGGACGTGGAGCTCGAGTTCTGGCGTTCGGTCAAGGAATCGAACAAACCGGAAGAGCTCAACGCCTATCTGACCAACTATCCCAACGGCCAGTTCAAGTCGCTGGCGCTGGCCCGGATCGCCTCGCTGGAGAACGGCGCGTCGACCACCACCCGCAACCTGACCACCGGCGTCGATCCCGCGACCTTTACCCAGGAAGCGAACCAGACCACGGAAGACCAGATCGGCCTCGACAAGGGCCAGCGCCGCGACGTGCAGCGCCGGCTGACCGGGCTCGGTTTCGACACCAAGGTGACCGGCAAGTTCGATGACTCCACCCGTTCCGTGATCACGCGCTGGCAGGCCGCGCGCGGCTATCCCTCGTCCGGATTCCTCAACAAGCTGCAGCACAAGGCGCTGTTGACCGAGATCGTCGCAACCACGCAAACGAGTTCCGGCGACACTGAGGAACGCCCGGTTCGCCGTGCCCGCCCAAGCGGTGGTGGCGGCGGTGGCGGCCAGCGTGGCGGCGGGGATCCCGGCGCGGCCTTCGTCGGCGGTGTGGTGGGCGGCATGATGGGCGGCCTGTTCCGGCACTGAGCGTCGGCCCCGATATGGCATCGGCCAACAAAAAGCCCGGGGCATCCCGGGCTTTTTTAGCTCACGCCTCACCGCCGGACTTTTATTTCCCCGCGGCCTTCCTCAGCGCGTCGTTGATGCGATCCTGCCAGCCGGCTCCGCCCTCCTGGAAGTGTTCCAGCACGTCCTGATCGATCCGCAGCGATACCAGTTCCTTCACGCCGGGAAGCGCGGCCGGCTTCGTCGGTTCGTCCGGCACCTTGGTCGTGGTCCGCTTGAACGCAGCTTCGGCTTCGGTGCGCGCGTCGTTGAGCGTCCGTGGCCGCCGTGGTGGTTGAGACATCGAAATGCTTCCCTCTGGCGCAAGGCCGAACGCGAATGATTCAAATTCCCTCGAACAGCGCCGTCGACAGATAACGCTCCGAGAACGACGGCACGATCGCCAGGATGGTCTTTCCGGCGGCTTCCGGCCGTTTGCCAATTTGAAGGGCAGCCGCGATCGCGGCACCCGAGGAAATACCGCCGGGAATGCCTTCATGGCGCGCCAGCGCGCGCGAGGTTTCGATCGCGGTGGCGCTGTTGACCTTGACGATCTCGTCAATGACGGAGCGATCGAGAATATCGGGCACGAAGCCGGCGCCGATGCCCTGGATCTTGTGCGGCGAATGCTGTCCGCCTGAGAGCACCGGGCTTTCCTCGGGTTCCACCGCGACCACCCGCAGCGACGGCTTGCGGGGCTTGAGCACCTGCCCGACGCCGGTGATGGTTCCGCCGGTGCCGACGCCGGCCACGAAATAGTCGATGTTGCCGCCGGTATCGTTCCAGATTTCCTCGGCCGTGGTGCGGCGGTGAATTTCGGGATTGGCCAGGTTCTTGAACTGCTGGGGCATGACGGCGTTGGGCGTGGTACGCACCAGTTCTTCCGCGGTCGCGATCGAGCCCTTCATGCCTTGGGCGGCCGGCGTCAGAACGATCTCGGCGCCGAGGAACGCCAGCATCTTGCGCCGTTCGATCGACATCGACTCAGGCATCACCAGCTTCAGCCGGTAACCGCGTGAGGCGGCGACGAAGGCGAGCGCTATACCGGTATTGCCCGACGTCGGCTCGATCAGCACGGTGTCGGCATTGATGTGGCCGGCCTTTTCCATCGCGATGATCATCGCAGCCCCGATGCGGTCCTTCACGCTGGCCGCGGGATTGAAATATTCCAGCTTGGCGAGGATGGTCGCATGCGCGCCGTTGGCCTGCGGCAAATTGCGCAGCCGGACGATCGGCGTATCGCCGATCGCATCAACAATGCTGTCGAAAACCCTGCCGCGGCCGGGACGGTGCACTGCACTCCCAGTTGACGATGCATCCATGACAAACTCCTGTAATCGCAATCTGCGTGGAAATCGGGCGCTTCTCTCATTAGAGGTAGCTTGAGCCCGCCTGCAAGTCGGAATCCGGCGGAACAAACTCGCTGCGCTGCAAAATCTTTAAGCGGCCCGATAGAATCTGCAAGCGGTCAAATAACGTAAAACAAACGCATTTGTGTTGCGACATCGTCAAACAAATTAGACTATGGTAGCCTTAGATTAGAGGATCAAATCGCAAGGAGGTCACGATGCCAGCAGTTGCTGAAGTCCTGCCGACCGTCGCGCCCAATCCCGATCCGCGCGGATGTGATTTGCCGACCTGCCCTGTCTGTGCCGATTCGATGGTGGCCGCCGAAGCGTCCGCCTATGTCGCCGACAACGTCATCAGCTATCTCTGGACCTGCGACACCTGCGGTTACGGCTTCGTGACCAAGCACGCCCTCCGGCGGTTTGCCTGCAACTGACGCTTTCGATGGATTCCAGTTCGTCGCGCCAAGCGTGTAACGCAGCCAGACGTCGATAGCTGCCAGCTAGACGAATATGTCGTGATTTGGCGCGGGTTTGCCGGAGCGTAGTGGCATACACCGATGCTGCATGACGTCGGTGAGGAACGCTCGGCGCGATTGCCCGCGCGTGCGAATGTCAGCCAAGACGTTTCCTGGATTAACTCAGGCCGCCGGCATCGATCGCTTTCTTGGCGAGTTCGACCGCCTTCTCCGCCGTGAGCGCATCGGCCGAGGTTGTGGCTTCGTCGAGCACCGAGGGGGGCACGGCAACCCTGATTTTCTTGCCGTTCAATTTGCGGATGTTCGCGCGCCATCTGTCGGTATCGCGCTGGAAAGCGTCGATCACATAGGCCTTGTAGGTAATGCCGCTCATCGGAGGTTGCTTTGGATGCTGAGGCGGAAGCAGTCCGTTCGCAACATCGTGAACGATCTCGATGATCTCCCGGACGATATCCCCGCGCGCGCTGCCGTTCGCATCCTTGAGAAGATGCCTCACCGCAGCCCCGATCTTCGCCTTGGCGTCATCGTCGACCGCAAAATCCCAGTCAATCTGAGCTGACATTATAACTTGCCGCCTCCGGTTGTGCGCTTGCACACAGCGTGTAGATAAGCGGCTTCTCATTAAAGTCTGATGATCGGATAAGTTTTGATTTTATCGATTTCCGGTCCGGATTCGAACCTGCGACCATCGGGCGATCAAGCGCGCGAGGATATCAGGGCAGGAATTTCACGCCGTATATGTTGCCGCGCCGCCAGACGACCTCGCACGGCTGGCGCGTCGGACGATCGGGCACAAGCGCCAATCCGAACCTGTCCCTGACATCGATCTCGGCGTCTGTCATGATTTTGGCGCCGCCAGGCGAGACGTCCAATACGAAGCATTCGCTCTTCGTCGTGCCGTCCACCGTAATCCAGGTCGGACGTCTGTTGAGATGCCTGCGCGGTTCGCGCTGTACCTTCGCCCTCGGCTTGTCAACAATCATGATGACCATCCATTGTTGGAACAGCTGCGATCGGCCAGGCGATCGTCAGCAGTTAGCAGAATGAACGTGACTTCGTAAAACTCCTGTTAGGAGATTGCTTTGATATTTAGCGGTTTACCCTGTTCAGCCCGTGATGACGGGAATGCCGATGCGGCCTCAGGAATTCTGCACGCACGGACGATTCCGCCCGCCTTCGCAATCGCCGAACGCGCCCAGTTCTAGCGCAGTGCGATATCGCCCCTCGCCCAGCCGGCGCGCGTGCGCTCGCGGAAATCCGCGAAATCTCCCTTCGCGATCGCGTCCCGGATGTCGGCCATCAGGCGCTGGTAATAGGCGATGTTGATTTCCGACAACAGCATCGCCCCCAGCGTCTCGCCCGACTTCACGAGGTGATGCAGATAGGCACGGGAATAGTTGCGCGTGGAGGGCCACAGGCTTTCCTCGTCGAGCGGCCGCGGATCGTCGGCGTGGCGGGCGTTGCGCAAATTGATCTGGCCGAAGCGGGTGAACGCCATCCCGTGACGGCCATTGCGGGTCGGCATCACGCAGTCGAACATGTCGATTCCGCGCGCGACCGCCTCCAGAAGATCGTCCGGCGTGCCGACGCCCATCAGATAGCGCGGGCGGTCGTCTGGCAGGTTCGCGGCGACCTCCTCGACCATGGCGAGCATGACGTCCTGGGGTTCGCCAACGGCGAGGCCGCCGATCGCGTAGCCGTGAAAACCGATCTCTACCAGGCCGCGGGCGCTGGCCTGCCGCAGTTGCGAAACGTCCCCTCCCTGCGCGATGCCGAACAGCATGTATCCAGGGGCTGCGGTCTCGAAGGCGCGCTTGCTGCGCTCGGCCCAGCGCAACGAGAGCAGCATCGCACGCTCGATATCGTCCGGGGCCGCCGGCAGCCGAACGCATTCGTCCATCTGCATCGCGATGTCGGATCCGAGCAGCCGCTGCACCTCGATCGAACGTTCCGGCGACAATTCGACCATGGCGCCGTCGATGTGTGAGCGAAAGGTCACCGCGTTCTCGCTTACCTTGCGCAGTTCCGACATTGACATCACCTGGAAGCCGCCGGAGTCCGTCAGCATCGGCCCGTTCCAGCAGGTGAAGTGCTGCAGGCCGCCTAGCGCTGCGATGCGCTCGGCGCCCGGCCGCAGCATCAAATGATAGGTATTGCCGAGCACGATATCGGCGCCGGCATCGCGCACCTCGCGCCAATGCATGCCCTTCATGGCGCCGGCGGTGCCGACCGGCATGAAGGCAGGCGTCCGCACCACGCCGTGCGGCGTCGTCAGCCTGCCGCTGCGCGCTTTGCCGTCGGTTGCGACGAGATCGAAGTGATTGGGAAGGCTCATGCGTCAGCTTATCGCGTAACAACGACGTCCTTTTCAACCTTGTTGGCGCCGATTTTCCGTCCGAAACCCGTTGACGCCAATCGAAATCTCCCGCATAAGCCCGCGCCATGACGACGAACACCAAACGCGCGAAAACCGCAAAGCCCGCCAGGGCTTCGGGAGGCATGCGCGCGTAGTCGGACGATCGCACTATCTGAACCCGAAGCCCCGCCTGAAAAGGTCCGGGGCTTTTTTTATTGCCTGCAGCTTGATCCGGAAAAGCGGGTACGGTTTTCCTCAAGGATCATGCTCGACCAAAGAGGATAGAGCCACGTGAAGAACGATCCCGTTGTTGCGATTGCCGGCATAACCGGCGCCGTCGGCGCCCAATTCATCGCCACGCTGGACAAGCGCCGGTTTCCAGTGAGGACGTTGAAGGCGCTGGCGAGCGCCCGTTCGGCCGGCAAGACGCTCGATTTTCGCGGACAGCCGATCGTGATCGAGAAGCTCGACGAGAACTCGTTCGATGGCGTTGACATCGCGCTGTTCTCGGCAGGCAGCAGCGTCTCAAGGCGATTTTCGCCGATCGCGGCGAAGGCCGGCGCCGTCGTCATCGATAATTCATCCGCCTTCCGCATGGACCCGAATGTGCCGCTGGTCATCCCCGAGATCAACGCGGGCCGCATCGCCGGGCACAAGGGCATCATTGCCGTTCCGAATTGCTCGGCGATCACGGCACTCGTGCCGTTGTGGCCGATCCACCGGACGAAGCGCATCAGGCGCCTGATCCTGTCGACCTATCAGGCGGCCAGCGGCGCGGGCGCTGCGGCCATGGAGGAATTGCTTGAATCGACGCGCGCAAACCTTGCCGGGCAGAGCTACCAGCCGAGGATTCTGCCGCACTCCTATGCCTTCAACGTCTTCAATCACGATACCAAGATCGATCCCGAGACCGGATACAATGAGGAAGAAACCAAGGTGATCCGCGAGACGAGGAAAATATTCGAGGATGACGGCATTGCCATCGGCGTGACCTGCGTACGCGTCCCCGTGCTACGCGCGCATAGCCAGGCGATCACCTTCGAATGCGAACAGCCGATCTCCGAGGATGAGGTCCGCACGATCCTGTCGAATGCACCCGGCGTGAAGATCGTCGACGATCGGGCAAAGAACTATTTCCCGATGCCGATCGACGCCTCAGGCCAGGACGACGTGCTGGTCGGCCGCATCCGTAAGGATCTCAGCGACGCCAGCGGCCATTCGATCTCGATGTTCGTGGCCGCGGATCAGCTTCTCAAGGGAGCGGCTCTGAACGCGATACAGATCGCAGAATTATTGCCCGAGCGCGCGATGGCTTGAGCAGCCTAGTCTCCTAGTCGCGGGTCCGAAACAGGAGGCAGGCGTCGCCATACGAATAGAATCGGTAACCGCTCGCGATCGCGTGGGCATAGGCGTGCTTCATGGTCTCGAGGCCGCTGAAAGCCGAAACCAGCATGAACAGAGTCGAGCGCGGCAGATGGAAGTTGGTCAGAAGGATATCGACCGCGCGAAAACGGTAGCCTGGGGTGATGAAGATCGAGGTCTCCGCGTCAAACGGCCGGATGACGCCGTCCTCGGCGGCGGCGCTCTCCAATAGCCGCAACGACGTGGTCCCGACCGCGACGATGCGGCCGCCTTTGGCGCGCGCGTCGTTCAACGCGGCAGCAGTCTCGGCGGAGATGCGGCCCCATTCGGCATGCATCCTGTGCTCGGACGTGTCAGCCACCTTGACGGGCAGGAAGGTCCCTGCCCCGACATGCAGCGTCAGCCTATGCAATTCGACGCCGCGGCTGCGGAGTGCGCCTTCGAGCGCGGGCGTGAAATGCAGTCCCGCGGTCGGGGCTGCGACCGCGCCCTCATTGGCCGCGAACATGGTCTGGTAGTCGGCGGCGTCGCGATCGTCGGGCGTGCGTTTGGAGGCGATGTAGGGCGGCAGCGGCGGGCTGCCGAGATCGGCGATGGCCTGATCCAGCGTCGGCCCGTGGAACGAAAATGACAGAGTGACCTCACCGTCATCGCCCTTGTGCTCGACGTGGGCGTCGAGATGGCCGAGCAGGCAGACCTTCCCCTCGTTGCCGAAGCGAACCACGTCGCCCGGTGCCAGTTTCTTCGCCGGCTTGACCAAGGCCTGCCAGCGCGAGCCATCGAGGCGCTTGATCAGTGTCGCGTCGATCTTCGGCTCGGTGTCGCGGCCGATGCGGCGGCCCTTGAGCTGGGCCGATATCACGCGGGTATCATTCACGACCAATTGGTCGCCGGGCTCCAGCCATTGCGGCAGGTCGGCAATACCGCGGTCGCGCAGCACGCCGTCGGGCTGCACCACCAGCATCCGCGCGGAGTCGCGCGGGCTGGCGGGCCGCAACGCAATGTTTCCAGGCGGAAGCTCGAAATCGAAGAGATCGGTGCGCATGCTTATCCGATGCAGCATTAGCTCGCGAAATTGCGTTTGACGATCGGGCGAAGCCTCTCGCGCAGCCAGGCCAGTCCGGGATCCCGGCTCCGGCCGCTGCACCAAACCATCGCATGCGGCAGCGGCGCAATGGGAAATGGAACCTTCATACCCACCAGCCTGTAGGCAGCAAGGGTCTCCGTCATCGCCGCCATTGGCAAGGTCGAAAGCAGGTCTGAGCCCGCCAGGATCGGCGCAACCGCCGTGAAGTTCGGCACCCAGCCGGCGATGTTTCGCTCAAGACCTGCGGCTTTGGCCGCGACATTGACCGGACTGGTCACGTTGTCACCCACCCGCACCGCCAGATGCGGGAAGCCGGCCCAATTCTCGCGTCCCCATTTGGAAAACGCCGGATGTCCGCGACGGCCGAAGCAGCGCCATCCCAATGCGCCGACGGTTTCGCCGGTAACTCCGTGGGGCCAGCGAAGCTCCGTGGGCACGATCGCTACGTCGATCAGGCCTTCGGCCACATCAAGCAGGGTCGGCTCGCGCGGCGCGGTCCATTCGATCGCCGCGAGCGGCGCCTCGGAGCGCAGTCGGCGCAGGAGATCGGCGAACAGCGTGCTCATGAAATCCGGTGCAGCGAGCCGGAAGACGCGGCGCGAGTTCGCGGGATCGAAGATGTGCTGCGGCGTCAGCACGCGCTGGATTCCGCCGAGCATCGGCCGCGCCTGCTCGATCAGATCGAGCGCAAACGCCGTCGGCTGCATCCGCACTCCGCTCTTGATCAGCAAGGGATCGCCGAATTGCTCGCGAAGCCTGGACAGGGAGTGGCTGACGGCCGATTGGGTGCGCCCCAGCCGCTCCGCCGCCCGCGTCACACTGCGCTCGATCATTAAAATATCAAACACTACCAATAGGTTGAGATCGAAACGGCGTAAATCAATTTGGTTCATGATATGAAATCATTACTCATTGGATCGATGACCGAATAAAATTCATAAACCGGCCTCCCGTCAATCAAGCGATCGGAGACCACGAAATGAACCGAGTTGCTGCCGCATGCATCCTGTCTGCCGCGCTGGGACTGCTGGCGTCTCCGGCCCGGGCTGAAATGAGTATCGAGGCCGCACGGGCAAGCGTCGCGCCATTCTACAAGGCACTGAATGCCGAGTTCGCCAAAGACAGTCCCGACCTCGTCAAGCAGGCGACCGCATCCGATTGGGTGTCCTGCCGCGGCAACGATATCTGCAACAGCCGCGACGAAGTCATCGCGGGGATTGGACAACGGCTCAGATCCGTTCCGGACCTGAAGTGGGAGATCAAGGAAGTCCTGGTCGCGGGCAACCAGGTCACCGTTCGCGGCGAAGCGACCGGCACGCCGGCCGGCGAGTTCATGGGCACACCCCACACGGGCAAGTCGTTCAAGCTGATGTCGATCGACGTTCACGCGCTCGAAGGCGGCAAGATGGTGCGCTCCTACCATATCGAGGACTGGCTGGGCGCGGTCCGCCAGCTCTCGGCGAAGTGAGCCTCGCGTCTTCGACGGCGCAAACGCGGTCGTACCGCGTGATGCATGCCCTCGATGTCTCCCAACGTCATTCCGGAGGGCGCGCCGGAGCGCGGCACTCCGAAATCTCGAAACTCCGGCTTCGGCCCTGCGGGCCGCCCCGGAATGACGGCTTGGCTTCAGGCCGCATCCAGCGCCATGCGCGCCTTGACGATCTTGTCGGGGTCCTTGACCGGCTCGCCGCGCTTGATCTTGTCGACGTTCTCCATGCCCGAGGTCACCTTGCCCCACACCGTGTATTGCTTGTTAAGGAAGGACGCATCGTCGAAGCAGATGAAGAACTGGCTGTCGCCGGAGTCCGGGCTCGCCGCGCGCGCCATCGAAGTCGTGCCGCGCACATGCGGCTCGTTGTTGAATTCGGCCTTGAGCTTCTGGCCGGACCCGCCGGTGCCGGTGCCCTGCGGACAGCCGGTCTGCGCCATGAAACCGTCGATGACGCGATGGAATACGATGCCGTCGTAAAATCCCTCGCGCACCAGTTCCTTGATCCGCGCGACGTGGTTGGGCGCCAGATCGGGCCGCATCTCGATCGTGACCGGCCCCTGCGTGGTTTCAAGGATCAAAGTATTTTCGGTGTCAGCCATGCTCTTTTCTCTATCGGTTGGGGTGGAGGTTTCCGGGTGTGGAACTGGACCGCGAACGGCCGACCGGCGACCGCGCCGGCCATGCTTTCGGTAAATGGCATCGGCGAGCAGCGTTGCAACGCCTCCATCACGGCGATGCGGTACGCCACCCGGTCGTTGTCCGTGGCCCGTTCCGATTCATAGGTGATCCGGGGATGGCCGAGGATCTCGCCGGAGCGGTTAAAGCTCACGATCACGGTGATGTCGATGGGGTTGGCGCGCGAGAGCAGCGGCGGCTTCCAGCAGCTTCCGATCCTCGCGATCGCCTCGCGGATGGTGTTGACCTGTCCCTCTTCGGCCTGCGCGCAGGCCGAAGAGACGAGCAGCAGCGCCGCGACGAACCAGACGGACTGATTGCGACGCCGCGCCACCGCCGGTCACTTGATGTCGGAGGCGACTTGCACCTTCACCATCTTGTCGGGATCGGCGACCGGCTCGCCGCGCTTGAGCTTGTCGACCACGTCCATGCCGGAAACGACGTCACCGATCACGGTATACTTGCCGTTCAGGAACGAGCCGTCGGCATACATGATGAAGAACTGCGAGTTCGCCGAGTCCGGTGAGCCGGCCCGTGCCATGCCGACGATGCCGCGCTTGAACGGCACGTTGGAGAACTCGGCCTTGAGGTTCGGGTATTTCGATCCGCCGGTGCCGTCGAAATTCTTGCCGTCGCCGGTCTGCGCCATGAAGCCGTCGATCACGCGGTGGAAGGGCACGTTGTTATAATAGCCGTCGCGCGCCAGCTGCTTGATGCGCTCGGCGTGCTGGGGCGCGATATCGGGCCTGAGCTTGATGACGATGCGGCCCTTGGTGGTGTCGATCACGATCGCATTCTGCTTGTCGAGACCGGCTGGAAGCGGCTGCGCGATCGCGGGTGCGGCGCAAATCAGGGCGACGATGAAGGCGAGGGCTCGGATCATGAAAACTCCGGATCAGGTGAAAGGTGAGAACGTTTCGAGGTTGCGCGTCGTTTTATCGCAAAACCGGTTGCCAGTTTTGCGAAATACCTGGCGTTAGCCGGCGAATTTGGTCTTCAGGCTGGCCGCGACCGCCGGCGGCACGAAAGCCGATACGTCGCCGCCCATCCCGGCGATTTGGCGCACCAGTGTGGCGGTGATCGGGCGGACGGCCACCGAGGCCGGCAGGAACACCGTCTGCACCTCGGGCGCCATGGTCTCGTTCATGCCTGAAATCTGCATCTCGTAGTCGAGATCGGTGCCGTCCCGCAGGCCCCGGATCATGATCGTGGCGCCGGCCTTGCGCGCCGCCGTGACCGTGAGGTTGTCATAGGTGGTGCAGTCGAAGGCGCAGCCGGCCTTGGCGGCAATCGGCCCAAAGACCGCCCGGACCATCGCGACGCGCTCTTCCACCGTAAACAGCGGCTTTTTGCCCGGATGGACTCCGATGGCCACGATCACCCGGTCGCACAAACCGACGGCGTGGCCAAACACGTCCAGGTGGCCGTTGGTGACGGGGTCGAAGGAGCCGGGATAAAGCGCGATACGGGCCATAAACCCGTCTACCGCGCCGCGGGCGGCCCCGCAAGCCGAACCGGTTCCTCCCAAAGCGGCCGATTTATTTCACGACCCGCCCTGAACCCTTTCGGGGTTAGCGGCGTCTGCTCGGGGCAAGCCGATCATGTTTCGTCCCGCGGGTGGCGACGAAACAAAACCCGGTCTGGACGAAACCATTTTCCGACCCGGCGAAGACATCCGGAAACCGGCGCTGGCTACCAGTTGGTTAACGAAACGGGCCGCAAAGGCCCAATGACAGGGGACCGTCATGATCAAGGCACTTTCCGCAATCGCTCTTGCTGCGTTTGTTGCTGCTGCCCTCACCGTTCTGCCAGGCTTTGCCCCGCAGGTCGAAGCCAGCGTCCCGCAGGCGCTCGCCAAGGCCGACCGGCTGGATGTCCGCCCGATCGGCCGTGACTGCTCGCAGCAGGCCTGGCCAAATTTCGAGGCTTCCTGCCTGCGCGTCGCCGGCACCAAGACCATGGCCATCCGCCAAGCCCGGCTGGTCACCGCCGACCGCACACCGTAACGCGGGGCGTCCGAGCCAAACTGGTCGCCAAATTCATCGTTTTGATCTGATTAAGTCTTGATCTGACTAAATGGAGGCCAGGCGGGCGCCTAGCCTCCATTTCCGTTGCCGCTCTCGGCGTCCTCGCCGATGTGCTCGACCGAGACCACATGCTCGTCTTCGGCGGTGTCGAACACGATGACGCCCTGGGTCGAACGGCCGGCGATCCGGATGCCCTCGACCGGACAGCGGATCAACTGGCCCTTGTCCGTCACCAGCATGATCTGGTCGCTGTCCTCGACCGGGAATGACGCCACCAGCTTGCCATTACGGTCGTTCACCGACATCGCCACGATGCCTTTGCCGCCGCGGCCGGTGGTCCGGTATTCGTAGGACGACGTGCGCTTGCCGTATCCGTTGACGGAAACCGTGAGCACGACCTGTTCCTGCGCCGACATGTCCACATAGCGGTCGGAACTGAGCTGGATCGAGCCGGAGGTCTCCTCGGCTTCGGGCTCGGCGACCTCCTCGGCCGCGGCGTCGCCGGCGACGGCGCGGCGCATCTTCAGGTAGGCCGACCTTTCATCCGACGTCGCCTCGACGTGACGCAGAATCGACAGCGAGATCACCTTGTCGTTTTCGGGCAGCGCGATGCCGCGCACCCCCATCGAGGTGCGACCCGTGAACACCCGCACGTCGGTGACGGGGAAGCGGATGCACTGGCCGCCGGCGGCGGTCAAAAGCACGTCGTCGCGTTCAGTGCAGATCTGCACGTCGACGATGGCCTCGTCGGCGTCGAGCTTCATCGCGATGATGCCGGAACGGCGCACGTCGACGAAGTCCGACAGCTTGTTGCGGCGGACATTGCCGCCGGTGGTCGCGAACATCACGTCGAGATTGGCCCAGGAGGATTCATCCTCCGGCAGCGGCATGATGGTGGTGATGCGCTCGCCCTGCTCCAGCGGCAGGATGTTGATCATGGCCTTGCCGCGGGCGTTGGGCGCCGCCATCGGCAGCCGCCAGACCTTTTCCTTGTAGACCTGTCCGCGGGAGGAGAAGAACAGCACCGGCGTATGGGTGGAGGCCACGAACAGGCGGCTGACGAAATCCTCGTCGCGCGTCTGCATCCCGGCGCGGCCCTTGCCGCCGCGGCGCTGCGCCCGATAGGCCGACAGCGGCACGCGCTTGACGTAACCGGCATGCGAGACCGTGACCACCATGTCCTCGCGCTGGATCAGGTCCTCGTCCTCGACCTCGTTTTCCTGGTCGATGATGACGGTCTTGCGCGGGGTCGCGAATGCGGTCTTCACTTCGTTCAGTTCGGTCTTGATGATCGCCTGCACGCGCGCGCGGGAACGCAGGATGTCGAGGTAGTCGGCGATCTCCACCGCCAGCTTGTCGAGCTCTTCGCCGATCTCCTCGCGTCCGAGCGCGGTGAGCCGCTGCAGCCGCAGATCGAGGATGGCCTTGGCCTGCTCCATCGACAGCCGCGCGGTGCCGTCGGCGTTGAGGCGGTGGCGGGGATCGTCGATCAGCGTGATCATCGCCGCCACGTCGTGCGCCGGCCAGTCGCGCGACATCAGGGTGTCGCGCGCCGTGTTCGGATCGGGCGAGGTGCGGATGACGCGAATGATCTCGTCGATATTGGCGACCGCGATGGCGAGGCCGACCAGGATATGGGCGCGGTCGCGGGCCTTGTTGAGCAGGAACTTGGTACGCCGCGTCACCACCTGCTCGCGGAAGGCGATGAACAGCGTCAGCAGGTCCTTCAGGTTCATCGTCTGCGGACGGCCGTTGTCCAGCGCCAGCATGTTGGCGGGAAAATTCGACTGCAGCGGCGTGAACTTGTAGAGCTGGTTCAGCACGACATCGGCCATTGCGTCGCGCTTTAGTTCGATCACCACGCGCAAGCCGTCGCGGTCGGATTCGTCGCGCAGATCGGCGATACCCTCGATCTGTTTCTCGCGGATCAGTTCGCCGATCCGCGCCACCATGGTGGCCTTGTTCACCTGGTAGGGAATTTCGGTGATGATGATCGCTTCGCGGTCCTTGCGGATGGTGTCGATCTTGACCTTGCCCCGCATCACGATCGAGCCGCGGCCGAGATGATAGGCCGAGCGAATGCCCTGACGCCCGAGGATGACGCCGCCGGTGGGGAAGTCCGGCCCGGGAACGATGCCCATGAGGTCATCGATGCCGAGCGCGGGATTGTCGATCAGCGCAACGCAGGCGTCGATGACTTCGCCGAGATTGTGCGGCGGGATGTTGGTCGCCATGCCGACCGCGATGCCGCCGGCGCCGTTGACCAGCAGATTCGGAAACTTCGCCGGCAGAACCGACGGTTCCCTCTCGGAATTGTCGTAGTTCGGCTGGAAATCGACGGTGTCCTTGTCGATGTCCCCGAGAACTTCCATGGCCGACCGCGTGAGACGCGCTTCGGTATATCGATAGGCCGCTGGAGGATCGCCATCGACGGAGCCGAAATTGCCCTGCCCGTCGATCAGCGGGACGCGCATGGAGAATTCCTGCGCCATCCGGACCATCGCGTCGTAAATCGACTGGTCGCCGTGCGGATGATATTTACCGATCACGTCACCGACGACGCGTGCGGACTTGACGTACTTCTTGTCGGGCGTGTGACCCTGCTCGTACATCGAATACAGAATTCGCCGGTGCACCGGCTTCAGACCGTCGCGCGCATCCGGCAGCGCGCGCGCCACGATCACGCTCATGGCGTAGTCGAGGTAGCTGCGCTTCATCTCGTCGAGGATGGATACGGGACGAATATCGGAAGGAGCCGGCGGCTCGCCGGGGGGCTTATCTTCAGGCTCAGACAAAGGGGGAATCCGGTCAGTTCTTGCTTCGAATCATATAGCGTATCGGGGGCTCCCAAACCACCCCTAACTGATCAGCCGCGAGCCGATTTTCCCTTCGTTTTTCCAGAGACTTACGCCGTCCGCCGCACCGCCCGACGCCGGCCTGAAATCCCTCCCTGAACAGGCCTCCGCGCATGGCGTTCGGATGCCGCGAAAATGCCGGTCTGGCCCGCCACGGCGACGACTGCAACGGGACCGTTAGGTCGACTTCTCCAATCAACATCGATGTGCAAAAACGCCAACGGGCGACCCTGCGGGGCCGCCCATTTGCAGAACATCAAGCATCCGCCGCGCAACGCCTGGCGCGGCGGGCCGCGCCTCAGGCTCAGAAGGGGATATCGTCGTCCATGTCGCTGTTGCGGCTGCCGCCGGCCGCGACCGCACGGCGCGGGGCCGCCACCGACGGACCGCCGGAGCCGAAATCGCCGCTTGAATCTTCCGGGCCGAAACTGCCGCCACCGGCGCCGGCGCCGCTGCGGCCGTCGAGCATGGTCAGCACCGAGTTGAAGCCCTGCAGCACCACTTCGGTGGAGTATTTCTCGACACCGGCCTGGTCGGTCCATTTGCGGGTCTGCAGCGCGCCTTCGATGTAAACCTTGGCGCCCTTCTTCAGATACTGCTCGACGATCTTGCAGAGCGGTTCGGAGAAGATCACCACCCGGTGCCACTCGGTCTTTTCCTTCCGCTCGCCTGTCGCCTTGTCGCGCCAGGTATCGGAGGTCGCGATGCTGAGATTGGCGATCGGCCGCCCATCCTGCGTCCGCCGGATCTCGGGATCCTTGCCGAGGTTTCCGACCAGAATCACCTTGTTCACGCTTCCCGCCATCGCCGCTCTCCACTCTCGAAAAATACCGAACCCGCCAGACGCCTCACCTTCGGCGCATGCACGCGGCCATTGGACCCACTTCCGGACGCCTCTGAAGCCGACCCTATACGCTTACAGATGCCGCACGCGGGGGCGATCCCCCGGTTATCCACATATAGCATTTCGTCCGGCAATGTTCCAGTTTTGTTCTGGAGAATAAAGCAGATCGGGGACTAAAACCGAAGATGAACGGTACCGGGACGCAGGCGCCGATTTGTGGCAAAAACTGGAACACGTTCGGGTTCCCCAAAGTTCCCTAAAGTTCCAATAAATCATTGAGTTCCGGCAACCTCACTTCGCTCGCGAGTGTTGCATTTCGGAGACGGCATTGCCGCTCAAATCGGGGTATCTTGACCCGACGATTTGGATCGCTTCGACGGTCCCCCGATACAAGAACGCTTCAACAAGAAACGAAGCGAACCAGGCCGGAGAGATACGATGAAGAAAATCTTGCTGGGTACCGTTGCTCTCGTTGCGCTGGGCATGGCGTCGGCTCCCGCTTCAGCGGCCGATCTGGCCGCCCGCCCCTACACCAAAGCGCCGCCCCCGATGATCGCTGCGATCTACGACTGGAGCGGCTTCTACATCGGCATCAACGGCGGTGGCGGTTCCAGCCACAAGTGCTGGGATCTCATCACTGGGCCGGTTGCGACTCCTGAGGGCTGCCATGACGCCACCGGCGGAACGGTCGGTGGTCAGATCGGCTATCGCTGGCAGTCGAGCAACTGGGTGTTCGGTCTGGAAGGCCAGGGCAACTGGGCCGACTTCAAGGGATCGAACATCAACCTGACCAACGCGCTTCTGCGGGACAACTCGAAGATCGATGCGTTCGGCCTGCTGACCGGCCAGGTCGGTTACGCTTGGAATAGCGCCCTGTTCTACGTCAAGGGCGGCGCTGCGGTGGTCAACGACAGCTACAACACCACTGTCGTTGCGACCGGGGTGCTCAACGATCGCGCCAGTCAGACCCGCTGGGGTAGCACGGTGGGCGCGGGCCTCGAATTCGGTTTCGCGCCGAACTGGTCGGTTGGCGTCGAATACGACCACATGTTCCTGGGTAGGAACAGCATCAACTTCACGACTCCCGCGGGCGCGCTCACCACAACGGAAAGCATCCGTCAGGACGCCGATTTGGGTCTCGTTCGCCTCAACTACCGCTGGGGTGGCCCGGTCATTGCGAAGTACTGATCTTCGCGACAACTCAAGACATTTGAAAAGGCCGGCTTAGCGCCGGCCTTTTTGTTTGCGTTCCGGAGGGCCTGCTGCCTGCTGCCGCCATCGTGGAACTGCTTGGGCCTGAAAACGCCGCGCGATCCAACAAACCGTTGATGGTTTGAACGGAGCACTGGAAATCGCAGGCCGTTCTTCCTATGTTCCGAGCTCACCCATTGGCGTCCAATCCCCCGGCTGTTTCCGGAAGATGCGCGCCTGAACGCGGCGCGGCTCAAGCGCCTGGAAATGCCGATATGGATGAAGTGATCAGGGCGAAGCGCCAACAGACCGGCTCCGCGATGCGCGCGATTACGATCCGCGGCGCGCGCGAGCACAATCTCAAGAACGTCGATCTCGAAATCCCGCGCGACAGGCTCGTCGTGTTCACGGGCCTGTCCGGCTCCGGCAAGTCGTCGCTCGCCTTCGACACCATCTATGCCGAGGGCCAGCGGCGCTACGTGGAATCGCTGTCGGCCTATGCGCGCCAGTTCCTGGAGATGATGCAGAAGCCGGACGTCGACCAGATCGACGGCCTGTCGCCGGCCATTTCCATCGAGCAGAAGACCACCTCGAAGAACCCGCGCTCCACCGTCGGCACCGTCACCGAGATCTACGACTACATGCGCCTGCTGTGGGCGCGGGTCGGCGTGCCCTATTCGCCCGCGACGGGCTTGCCGATCGAGAGCCAGATCGTCTCGCAGATGGTCGACCGCGTGCTGGCGCTGCCCGAGGGCACCAGGCTCTATCTGCTGGCGCCGGTCGTGCGCGGCCGCAAGGGCGAGTACCGGAAGGAACTCGCCGAATACCTCAAGAAGGGCTTCCAGCGGGTCAAGATCGACGGCACCTTTTACGAGCTCGCGGAAGCGCCAGTGCTCGACAAGAAATTCCCGCACGATATCGACGTGGTCGTTGACCGCATCGTGGTGCGCCCCGACATCGGCCAGCGGCTGGCGGAAAGCTTTGAGACCGCGCTGAAGCTCGCCGAGGGCCTGGCGGTGATCGAATATGCGGATGTCCCCTCTTCGTCATCACCGGGCCGCGCCGAAGGCGCGAGACCCGGTGATCCATCTTCTTCAAAAGAGATGGATGGCCGGGTCAAGCCCGGCCATGACGAGAAGAAGAAGACCGCAAAAATCCACGACAAGAGCGGGCCCGAGCGCATCCTGTTCTCCGAAAAATTCGCCTGCCCGGTCTCCGGCTTCACCATTCCCGAGATCGAGCCCAGGCTGTTCTCCTTCAACAACCCCTACGGCGCGTGTCCGGCCTGCGGGGGCCTCGGCATCGAGCAGCATATCGACGAAGACCTGGTCATTCCCGACAAGGAACTGACCTTGCGCAAGGGCGCGATCGCGCCGTGGGCGAAATCGTCCTCGCCCTATTACGTCCAGACCCTGACCGCGCTCGGCAAATTCTA
>NZ_JADGRI010000060.1 GCF_017881085.1 Bradyrhizobium sp. | reverse complement strand
AACGGGAGGTTTCAGTCCGATGAGGTCCATAGCGTTCGCCGACTTCCTCATCGGTGTGGGCATTCTGTTTGTGCTTGAAGGCCTGATGTTCGCGGCAAGCCCGGCCTGGATGCGGCGGGCGATGAAGAGCGCGCTGGCTACGCCGGACAACATTCTGCGCGCCGTCGGCATCGGATCGGCGGTCGCCGGCCTGATCCTGATCTGGGTGGTCCGGCGCTAGCTTTCCGTCATTCCCGGATGGTGGAATCTCGGGATTCCCCGATGTGCAATTGCACATCTGAAGTTCGGCGCTAACCGCGCCGCCCCGGAAAGACGAGTGCTATCAATGCCATCCTGAGGGCGGCGTCCCGCTTTTCGCCGTATTCGGCGGCGCTTATGTGAGCGGAATGTCCGGCTCAAATGCTTGCGCCGCAACCCCGTTCGGGCGCACTGTGGACTTCAAATTCCGCCCGATTTGCGAGGAGAGAGAGCTGATATGACCGGTGCGATTCCAGCCCTGAGCCATCGCCTGCGTCCCGTGCTGGCCGCGATCTGCCTTGGTGCCACCAGCGTCCTGATGTCCGCGCCGGTCTTTTCAGAGCCAGCCTTTGCGCGCGGCCCCGACGGCATCGCCGACGTGGCCGAGAAGGTGATCGATGCGGTGGTCAACATCTCGACCTCGCAGACCGTCGAGGCCAAGGGCGGTGGGGCCGAGGGCAGGGGCGCGATGCCGCAACTGCCGCCGGGTTCCCCGTTCGAGGAATTCTTCGACGATTTCTTCAAGAACCGCCGCGGCGGCCCCGGCGCCCCGGGCGGCAAGGGCGGCGACCTGCAGCCGCGCAAGACCAACTCGCTGGGTTCCGGCTTCATCGTCGATACCTCCGGCATCGTCGTGACCAACAATCATGTCATCGCGGATGCCGACGAGATCAGCGTCATCATGAACGACGGCAGCAAATTCAAGGCCGAGGTCGTCGGCGTCGACAAGAAGACCGATCTCGCGGTGCTGAAATTCACGCCGAGCAAGGCGTTGACCGCGGTGAAGTTCGGCGATTCCGACAGACTGAGGCTCGGCGAATGGGTGATCGCGATCGGCAATCCGTTCAGCCTTGGCGGCACGGTGACGGCCGGCATCGTCTCGGCGCGCAACCGCGACATCTCCTCCGGTCCCTATGACAACTACATCCAGACCGACGCCGCCATCAACCGCGGCAATTCCGGCGGCCCGCTGTTCAACCTCGACGGCGAAGTGATCGGCGTCAACACGCTGATCATCTCCCCCTCGGGCGGTTCGATCGGCATCGGCTTCGCAGTGCCTTCGAAGACGGTGGCCGGCGTGGTCGATCAACTCCGGCAGTTCGGCGAACTGCGCCGCGGCTGGCTCGGCGTCCGCATCCAGACCGTGACCGACGAGATCGCCGAAAGCCTCAATATCAAACCCGCGCGCGGCGCCCTGATCGCCGGCGTCGAGGACAAGGGCCCGGCGAAACCGGCGGGCATCGAGCCCGGCGACGTCGTGATCAAGTTCGACGGCAAGGACATCAAGGAACCGAAGGATCTGTCGCGGGTGGTGGCTGACACCGCCGTCGGCAAGGAAGTCGACGTCGTCATCATCCGTAAGGGCGCGGAAGAAACCAGGAAGGTCACGCTCGGCCGCCTCGAGGATACCGACAAGGCGGTGCCGGCCGCGGTCAAGAAGGACGAGCCCGCGGAAAAGCCGGTGACCCAGAAGGCGCTCGGCCTCGATCTCGCCACGCTCTCCAAGGACCTGCGCGGCCGTTACAAGATCAAGGACAGCGTGAAGGGCGTCATCATCACCAATGTCGACAGCACTTCCGACGCCGCCGACAAGCGCCTGAGCCCCGGCGAGGTCATCGTCGAGGTGGCGCAGGAGGCCGTCAGCAACGCCGCCGACGTCAAGAAGCGCGTCGATCAGCTGAAGAAGGACGGTAAGAAATCGGTGCTGCTGCTGGTATCGAACGCCGACGGCGAGCTGCGCTTCGTGGCGCTGAGCGTGCAATAGATATTGTTCGTCATTGCCGGGCAAAAGCGCGAAGCGCGTATTCACGCTAGATGTCCCGGCAATCCATCTGCTTCGCGAGATTTTTTTGAAGATGATGGATGCCCGGATCAAGTCCGGGCATGACGACGAATGCGCCGAGCGATCACGTCTCCGCGAACTCGTCCCTTCGATAGCCCTGCGCATAGAGCAGCGCCGTGAGGTCGCCGTGGTCGATCCGTGCGGCGGCGGCGGCCGATACCGCGGGCTTGGCGTGATAGGCGACGCCGAGGCCCGCCTTCTGGATCATGCCGAGGTCGTTGGCGCCGTCGCCGACCACCAGCGTGTCGATCTCGTCGAGATCGAAGGATTCGGCAAGCTCGATCAGGGTCGCTAATTTTGCCGCGCGCCCAAGGATCGGCTCCCGGACCTCGCCGGTGAATTTTCCGCCGCTGACCACGAGTTCGTTGGCGCGGTTCTCCTGAAAACCGATCCTGGCCGCGACCGTGTTGGTGAATAGCGTAAAGCCGCCGGAGATCAGGCAGGTCCAGGCCCCATGGCTGCGCATGGTCGCGACCAGTTCGCGGCCGCCCGGCGTCAGCGTGATGCGCTTGTCCAGCACCTCGTCGACCACGCCGACCGGCAGATCCCTGAGCAGCGCGACGCGCTCACGCAGCGCCGGCTCGAACGCGATCTCGCCACGCATCGCGCGTTCCGTGATGGCCGAAACATGCGCCTTCAACCCGGCGAAATCCGCCAGCTCGTCGATGCATTCCTGGCCGATCATCGTGGAATCCATGTCGGCCAGAAAAAGCTTCTTGCGCCGCGCGGCTTGTGGCTGCACGACGATGTCGATCGGCAGGTCGCCCCGCACCTCGCGCAGGCGGGCTTCGACGGCATGCAGGCCTTCGGAGAGAATTTGGCCCTCGGCGACGAAGGGGATATCGACCGCCACTTCGTCGAACAGCCAATGCGCCGGGCCGGCCGAGGGCAAAATGGCGCGCGCGCCATCCACCACCGTGCTATCGAGCGCGGGGTTGGCGGGATTGCAGATCAGCGTGGCGACGAGAGACATCTTGGTGAATTCGCAAGGGGACAACAGCAAGGCGGTGCTTATCGCAGGGCCGACCGCCAGCGGCAAGTCGGGGCTGGCGCTTGCCCTTGCGCAAAAAACCGGCGGCGTCGTCATCAATGCCGATTCCATGCAGGTCTATCGCGACCTCCGCATCATTACGGCGCGGCCGACGCCAGCAGAGGAGGTGCGGGTTCCGCACCGGCTCTACGGCCACGTCGACGCCGCCGTGAATTTCTCCGCCGGGAGCTGGGTGGCCGATGCCGCACAGGTGCTGGCGGACGTGCGCGTGCAAGGCGCCTTGCCGATTTTCGTCGGCGGCTCGGGCTTGTATTTCAAGGCACTGACGCGCGGCTTGTCGGCAGTGCCGCCGATCCCGCCGGAGATCCGCGAGTGCATCCGCGCGCGGCTGGAGCGCGAGGGCGCCGAGGCGCTGCATGCAGAGCTTGGCAAGCGCGATCCGGCAAGCGCCGAACGCCTGAAACCGCGCGACCGCACCCGCATTGCCCGCGCGCTCGAAGTGGTCGAAGCCACCGGGCGTTCGCTGACCGACTGGCATCGCGACGGTCTGCCGCCGCTGTTGCCGCCGGGCACGTTCAGCGCGCTGTTTCTCGCGCCCGATCGCGACGCGCTCTATGCGCGGATCGATGCCCGCTTCGATGCGATGCTGATGGCCGGCGCGCTGGAGGAAGTGGCGGCCCTGGCGGCGCGGCGTCTCGATCCCCTGCTGCCGGCGATGAAGGCCCATGGCGTGCCGGCGCTGATCCGGCATCTCAAGGGCGAGATCACGCTGGAGGAGGCGGCCACCATCGGCCGCGCCGATACCCGCCATTACGCCAAGCGGCAGTTCACCTGGTTCCGGCACCAGCTGCCGGAGTTCGAATGGGTGAAGCCGGAGCAGGCGGCGGGGTGGCTTCAAACAATCATTCCGCGGCGCCCTTGAAACGAGCGAACCCCAGATGTGCTATTGCACATCGGGGAATCTCGAGAATCCGGGTTCGCGCTTGCGCGCGCCCCGGAATGGCGGGCCCAGGCAGAGCGCATATCAGAAAGTCCAATTTTCGCTCTCGCCGAACGCCCGGAACCCCGCTAAACTCTCCAAATCGCGCCAAGCGACGCCTTGGCTTGACTTTTTGGGGTTGGTCGCTATCTTCGCGCAACCTTTGGGAAATCCGAGCGGCTAATGCGTAATAAAATTACCAAACTCCTTATCGTCGTCGTACCCAGGCGCACCGCCGGGGATGGCTAAGGCCATCCACATTCGGGCGGTGTGCATGGGGCCTCTTGGGCCCCTTTTTATTTTCCAGACAACAAAGCCTCTACCTCCAAACCAAGAAGCCGCGCGAGAACAGCGCATCCGGAGCAAGCCATGAGTGAAAACAGCCACGATCCCAACCAGATGACCGGCGCAGCGATGATCGTGCGGGCGCTGATCGATCATGGCGTCAAGCACCTCTTCGGTTATCCCGGCGGCGCGGTACTTCCGATCTATGATGAGATTTTTCAGCAGAGCGAGGTCGAGCACATCCTGGTGCGGCACGAGCAGGGCGCCGGGCACGCCGCCGAGGGTTATGCGCGCTCCACCGGCAAGCCCGGCGTAGTGCTGGTGACGTCGGGTCCCGGCGCCACCAACATGGTGACGCCGCTGACCGACGCGCTGATGGATTCGATCCCGCTGGTCTGCATCACCGGGCAGGTTCCCACGCATTTGATCGGCAACGACGCGTTCCAGGAATGCGACACCGTCGGCATCACCCGGCCCTGCACCAAGCACAACTGGCTGGTGCGCGACGTCAACGATCTCGCCAAGGTGCTGCACGAGGCGTTCTACGTCGCCAGCACCGGACGGCCCGGGCCCGTCCTGGTCGACGTGCCGAAGGACGTGCAGTTCGCGGTCGGCACCTATCACCCGCCGCGCAAGGCCGATGTGCACGTGTCCTACGCACCGCGCGTCAAGGGCGACGCCGGCCAGATCCGAAAAGCCGTCGCGCTGCTCGCCTCCGCCAAGCGGCCGGTGATCTACTCCGGCGGCGGCGTCATCAATTCCGGGCCCGAAGCCTCGCGGCTGCTGCGCGAACTGGTCGAGGCCACCGGCTTTCCGATCACCTCCACCCTGATGGGGCTCGGCGCCTATCCGGCATCCGGCAAGAACTGGCTCGGCATGCTCGGCATGCACGGCACCTACGAAGCCAACATGGCGATGCATGACTGCGACGTCATGCTGTGCGTCGGGGCGCGCTTCGACGACCGCATCACCGGACGGGTCGATGCGTTTTCGCCGGGCTCCAAGAAGATCCACATCGACATCGATCCGTCCTCGATCAACAAGAACATCCGGGTCGACGTGCCGATCATCGGCGACGCTGGCAACGTGATGGGCGATCTGCTGCAGGTGTTCAAGGCGGAGGCGAAGAAGCCCGACATCAAGCCGTGGTGGCACGAGATCGCGAAATGGCGCGCGCGCAATTCGCTGTCCTACAAGCAGAACAACGATATCATCCTGCCGCAATTCGCGATCGAGCGGCTGTTCGCGGCGACACGCGGCCGCGATGTCTACATCACCACCGAAGTCGGCCAGCATCAGATGTGGGCGGCGCAGTTCTTCGGCTTCGAGGAGCCGCACCGCTGGATGACCTCCGGGGGGCTCGGCACCATGGGCTACGGCCTGCCGGCGGCGCTGGGCGTGCAGGTTGCCCATCCCGACAGCCTCGTGATCGACATTGCCGGCGACGCCTCGGTGCAGATGACGATGCAGGAGATGTCGACTGCCGTCCAATTCGAGCTGCCGATAAAGATATTCATCCTGAACAACCAGTATATGGGCATGGTGCGGCAGTGGCAGCAGCTCCTGCACGGCAACCGGCTGTCGCATTCCTATTCGGAAGCGTTGCCGGATTTCGTCAAGCTTGCGGATGCCTTCGGCTGCGTCGGCATCCAGGCGATCAAGCCGGGCGATCTCGACGGCGCGATCAAGGAAATGATCAACGTCAAGCGTCCGGTGCTGTTCGATTGTCGGGTGGCGGCGCTGGAAAACTGCTTCCCGATGATTCCGTCCGGCAAGGCGCACAATGAAATGCTGCTGCCGGCGGAAGCCACCGACGAAGCTACCGCCACCGCCTTCGCCGGCGGCAAGGCGCTGGTGTGAGGATGAACGCCGTGGCCGCGAGGCAAGCCGCATATTCCGCTGTCATCGCCCGGCTTGACCGGGCGATCCGGTACGCCGCGGCGTCTCGATTGATCTTGAGCGTCTCTGGAATACTGGATCCCCGCTTCCGCGGGGATGACAACCATTGGTGCGCCGATGTTTGATCTCCGGCAATTGGAAAACGCACAGGCCATCGTCGGCGCGGCGATGCCGCCGACGCCGGCCTATGCGTGGCCGCTATTGTCGGAACGGCTCGGCGCCACCGCCATCGTCAAGCACGAGAACCACACCCCGATCGGCGCCTTCAAGGTGCGCGGCGGACTCGTGTATGTGGATCGTCTCAAGCGCGAGCGGCCCGATACGCCCGGGCTGATCTCGGCCACAAGAGGCAATCACGGCCAGAGCCTGGCTTTCGCGGCGAGCCGCTACGGCGTGCCGGTGACCATCTATGTGCCGCATGGCAATTCGGTCGAGAAGAACCGCGCGATGCGGGCGTTCGGTGCCGAGCTGGTCGAGCACGGCGAGGATTTCCAGGCCGCCCGCGAAGAAGCCGAACGCCGCGCGCGGCGCGATGGGCTTGAATTCGTGCCGTCGTTTCATCCCGATCTGGTGACGGGCGTTGCCACTTACGCGCTCGAACTCCTGCGCAAGGCGCCGGACCTCGAAATTCTCTATGTTCCGATCGGGCAGGGATCTGGCATCTGCGGCTGCATCCTGGCGCGCGACCTGCTCGGGCTACGCACCGAGATCGTCGGCGTGCAATCGACGGAAGCGCCGTCCTATGCGCTGTCGTTCGCGGCCGGCACGGTCGTGCGTACGAACAGCAGCAATACGCTGGCCGATGGCATGGCGACGCGCGTCCCCGATGCGGATGCGCTTGCGATCATCCGCAAGGGCGCTTCGCGCATCGTGCAGGTCAGCGACGATGAAGTGGCCGCGGCGATCCGGGCCTACTGGACCGATACGCATAACCTCGCGGAAGGCGCGGGCGCTGCCGCGCTCGCCGCCGCCATGCAGGAAAGGCCGAAGCTTCGGGGAAAGCGGCTGGGCCTGATCCTGAGCGGCGGCAATATCGATTTAGATCTGTTCAATAGATGGATCATTCCACAAGCCGCGGCCCTCGCCGGCGGCAAGGCGCTGGTGTGAGCGCAGAATTGGGGACGACGACAATGAGCCAGCCCGCGAACCAGCCCGCATCCGCCTACTTCATGGAAGACCGCCATGATCCGATCGAGGCGCATACGCTTTCGGTGCTCGTGCAGAACGAACCCGGCGTGCTCGCGCGCGTCATCGGGCTGTTTTCGGGGCGCGGTTACAACATCGAAAGTCTCACCGTCTCCGAGACCGAGAACCAGAAGCACGTCTCCCGCATCACCATCGTCACCACAGGCACGCCGATGGTGATCGAGCAGATCAAGCACCAGCTCGACCGCATGGTCCCGGTCTACCGCGTCGTCGACATGACGCTGACCGGGCGCTCGATCGAGCGGGAGCTTGCGATGGTGAAATTGCGCGGCACCGGCGAGCACCGCGTCGAGTCGCTGCGGCTGGCGGAGGCGTTCCGCGCCCGCGTGATCGACGCCACCACCGAAAGCTTCGTGTTCGAGATCACCGGAAATTCCGCCAAGATCAACCAGTTCATCGACCTGATGCGACCGCTCGGCCTGATCGAGGTCTCGCGAACCGGCGTCGCCGCCATCGGGCGCGGGGCCGAGGGGATGTGAGCCATGCTGGCGCGCGATTGGTACTACAATGAGCGGCGTCGGATGGGACTCGATTCCGCGGTCGCCTCGATCTACGACCGCCACGACGACAGCGATATCCGCGCCCGCGCGGCGCTGACCATGCTGGGCGTGCAGCCTGGATGGCGGGTGGCCGATATCGGCTGCGGCAACGGCGTGCTGGCCTGCGAGGCGGCGCTCTTGGGCGCCGAGGTCGACGCGATCGATATTTCGCCGGCGATGCTGGCGCTGGCCAAGATCCAGGCCAGGGATCGCAGGGTCGCGATCCGCACCCAGCCAGCGGGCCTGTTGAGCTTCGCCTACAAGCCGAATTCGTATGACCTGATCGTCAGCGAGTTCACGCTGCATCATTTGCCGGATTTCTGGAAGGCGGTCGCGCTGTCGCGGATCCATGCCGCGCTGAAGCCCGGGGCGAATTTTTATCTGCGCGACATCGTGTTCGTCTCTACGCCCGACGGCGTCGAGCGCGATGTCGAACAATGGGCCGATTTCAGCATCAAGAACCACGATTTCAACCGCGACAGCGTGATGACCCACATGCGCGACGAATATTCGACCTTCGGCTGGGTGATCGAGCGCATGCTGACCGATGCCGGCTTCACGCTTGTCTCGGTCGATTATCACGCGCCGCTGCACGGCACCTATCTGCTGCAGAAACCGAAATCCGGTGGGCAGGGCTAGGGCCGATGAAGCCTTCCGACGTCTTGCTCGCTGTCCTGGTGGCAGTGATCTGGGGGCTTGGGTTCGTGGGCAGCCGGCTGGCGCTCGACGAATTGTCGCCGGCGCTGATGACGGCGATGCGCTTTGCCATTGCCGCGCTGCCGTGCCTGTTCGTGCGCCGGCCCAACGTGCCGTGGAGCGTGCTGATCGCGATCAGCGCCACGTTGTTTCTGGGCCAGTTCCTGGCGCAGTCCTGGGCGATCGCGCATGGCGTTCCGGTCGGGCTGGCCAGCGTGATCGTGCAGAGCCAGGCGTTGTTCACGGTGGCGTTCGCGGTGCTGGCGTTTCGCGAGGTTCCGGCGCGGATCCAGATCGTCGGGATCGGGGTTGCCGCGATCGGGCTGTTGATGATCTGCGGCACCGTCGGTTTCGATTTCAGCGTCGGCGCATTTGCCGTGCTGATGATTTCGCCGGTCAGCTTTGCGATCGGCAATTTGCTGCTGCGGCAGGCGAGGGAGGTGCCGATGTTCGACCTGTTCGCCTGGCTTTGCCTGATACCGCCGCTGCCGTTGCTGGCGCTGGCGTTCGCCGTCGATGGACCACGCGCGACGTGGCTGTCGCTGTCGCAGATGTCGGCGACCGGATGGATCAGCATGCTGTTCGTCGGGGCGATCTCCACCTGCGTCGCCTATTGGCTGTGGGGCCGGCTGCTGCGCGACCACACCGCGGCGCAAGTCGTGCCGTTCGCGCTGCTGGTGCCGTTCGTCGGCGCGGCGGCGTCGAGCGTTGTGTTCGGCGAAACGTTCGGCCCGCTGCGGCTGGCCGGGATGGTCACCGTGGTCGGCGGCATCGCCGTCATGCTGCTGTCGAAACGGCCGGCCGTCCTGCCCGAAATCGCGTGAGGGAACATGTCGCAGTCGCTTGTCGTCGCCTTCGTCGTTTTCGGCGCGGTCATGGCGTTCACGCCGGGACCCAACAACATCATGGTGTTGTCCTCGGGGCTGACTTACGGCTTCCGCCGCAGCCTCCCGCATATCTCGGGCATCGCGATCGGGGTTTCGCTTATGGTCGCGTCCGTGGGTCTCGGCGTCGGAGCCATCTTTGTTGCCTATCCGGTGCTGCAGACCATCCTGAAATATGTCGGCATCGCTTATCTGATCTATTTGGCCGGTGTGATCGCGATGTCCGGGTCGGTGACGCCGGGGCAGGAAAACCAGCTTGGCCCGATGACATTCTGGGCTGCGGTGCTGTTCCAGTGGGTCAACGTCAAGGGCTGGGTGATGGCGATCGGCATCATTACCGCCTATTCCGCGGTTGCCAGTTTTCCCTGGAATATCGCCGTACAGGCCGCGCTGATGTTCGTCATGGCGGCGTTGTCGTCATTGACCTGGGCGCTGTTCGGCAGTTCGCTGCGCTCCTTTTTGACCTCGCCGACGGCCGTGCGGGTTTTCAACGTTCTGATGGCGGGGCTGCTCCTGGCCTCGCTTTATCCGGTATTCATGGACGCATGAGCGGGCGGCGCACCATGCAGAAACGGGTTTCCCAAGCTTGCGAAAATGCTCTAGACAACGCCGGAAATTCGCTGGGCATGCCCGGCTCACCGGCGCCCAAACGCTTGATTTAACTGCCGATTTTGGCAACTCACGAGGATACGAAGATGCGAGTTTATTACGATCGCGATGCCGATTTGAACCTGATCAAGGGCAAGAAGGTCGTCATCGTCGGCTATGGCAGCCAGGGCCACGCCCATGCGCTGAACCTGAAGGATTCCGGCGTCAAGGACATCGCCATCGCGTTGCGCAAGGGATCAAGCTCCGCCAAGAAGGCCGAGACGGCCGGCTTCAAGGTGATGGAAGTCGCCGAGGCCGCCAAATGGGCCGACCTCGTGATGATGCTGACCCCCGACGAATTGCAGGGTGACATCTACCGCGAGCACCTGCACGACAATATGAAGAACGGTGCGGCTTTGGTGTTCGCCCACGGCCTCAATGTGCATTTCAACCTGCTCGACCCGCGTCCCGATCTCGACGTGCTGATGATCGCGCCGAAGGGCCCCGGCCACACCGTGCGCTCGGAATACCAGCGCGGCGGCGGCGTGCCCTGCCTGATCGCGATCGCCAAGGACGTTTCGGGCAATGCCCACGACCTCGGCCTGTCCTACGCCTCGGCGATCGGCGGCGGGCGGGCCGGCATCATCGAGACCTCGTTCAAGGAAGAATGCGAGACCGACCTGTTCGGCGAGCAGGTGGTGCTGTGCGGCGGCCTGGTCGAACTGATCAAGGGCGGCTACGAGACGCTGGTGGAAGCCGGCTACGCGCCCGAGATGGCCTATTTCGAGTGCCTGCACGAGGTGAAGCTGATCGTCGACCTGATCTATGAAGGCGGCATCGCCAACATGAACTATTCGATCTCCAACACCGCCGAATACGGCGAATACATCACCGGCCCGCGCATCGTCACATCAGAGACCAAGGCCGAGATGAAGCGGGTGCTCGACGACATCCAGTCCGGCCGGTTCGCGCGCGACTGGATGCTGGAGAACAAGGTCAACCAGACCTCGTTCAAGGCGACCCGCGCCAAACTCGCCCGGCACCCGATCGAGGAAGTCGGCGCCAAGCTCCGCGACATGATGCCGTGGATCAAGAAGGGCGCCCTGGTCGACAAGACCAAGAACTAAGGCTCGCTGGCGGTTGCGAGGGGCGCGCAGACGCATCTTGCACCGCAACGAAAAATTAAGCCCCGACCGGCATATTCAAAGGCGAGAGCGCAAAACGCGTTCTCGCCTTTGTCGTCTTGGCCGCTCATGCGCCGCGTGAAGCGCCCCCCAAAGTGAAGAACTGACGCTTAAATCACATTCTTCGTCTGAAGTACTTCGAGTGATTTCTTGAAGCCATAAAACCTTGCAGTTTCAGATTCAAGGCGCCGTTACTTAATCCATATTTTTGCGTCTAGAGCGTCGCGCTTGCGACAAGAATCTTACGTCATGCATATGGTTGAGAGTCCGCAAGGTGGGCAAAGCAAAGCGTGCCGAGCATTCGCAGATAGCGATCCGATCGCCATGGGGCTCGACGCAAAACCCGTGGGAATACGGAGCTATGTCCGCCCGGCGGCGCCATCGACCGGCGCCAAGCAGAATTATGAACGAAATATTAACGGATGCCGAGCAACGGTAGGCCCCTGGTTGTAGGCGCGGAATCGCGATGCGGGAAACTTATCGAAGGCTGGCCCATTCGCCGGGTTCTTCGCTGATGGCGCTTGGCGTCCTGCTTTCGCTTGCGGCCGTCGTTCTGTTTGTCCTGGGTGTGGAAGCCCGCTACTCGGACAGGATCGCGGCGGCAAAGTCCGATGCGCTGAGTTTTGCGAACATTCTCGCCGAGCATACGGTGCTGACATTCGAGGATATCGACCGGGCGCTGCGCGAGGCGGAATCCATTCGCAGAGCCAGCCTGGCGGGGAGATTCGATTCCACTGCCGCCACTGCCGCGCTGCGTCAGCTGCACAACAGCTCATCCGTCATTATCGCCATCGGATGGACTGACGCCTCGGGGCAAGTCGTCGCCCACTCCTTCGATCACGCGCCGTCACGTCCCGATATATCCGGTATGGCGCATTTCATCGCCCAGCGCGACAGTACCGGCGACCGGCTGTCTATCGCGCCACCGTTTCGTTCATTGACGGATGATAGATGGTTCACCGCGGCTTCGCGCCGGCTGAGCAATCCCGACGGCAGTTTCGCCGGCATCGTCACCGCGCCGCTCGATCAATCCTATTTCACCAAGCTCTATCGCTCGATCGATCTCGGCAAGGCCGGATCCATCCTGCTGGTGCACCGCAACGGACAGTTGCTGGCGCGGGAGCCCGGGTTGAAGGACGCGCTTGGAACGTCGCTTGCCAATGGCCCGCTGCTGACCAGATATCTGCCCGCGTCGGAAACGGGCGCCTACGAGACCACCAGCGTCGTTGACGGCGTGGATCGCATTGTGGGCTACAAGGCCGTCCCGGGGCTGCCGCTGGTGGTGGCCGTTACCTACGCCCGCAGCGAAGTGCTGCAGCAATGGTATCGAAACCTCTATACGTTCGGCGTGCTGGTCGCCGCTTTTGTCGCGATCATCATGTTGGGCACGTTCGTTCTGGTGCGGCGGACCAACGCGCTGGCGCGAACAAATGCGCGCTTCGACAGCGCCATCAACAACATGTCGCAGGGCCTCTGCCTGTTCGATGCCGACAAGCGACTGGTGATCTCCAACAGCCGGTTCCAGACGATGTACGGCCTGCCGGACGAACTGGTGCTGCCGGGCACGCCGTTGAAACGGATTTACCAGTTCTACGCGGATCGCGGCGAATCCAGAAACATGACCGTCGATCAACGCCTCGAATTGATCGCAACGCAGCCAAGGCTGAGCTACGAGCGGGCGGACGGCCGCGTGATCGATATTCAACGTACCCCGACGCCGGATGGCGGCTGGGTCGCGACCCACGAAGACGTCACGGTGCAAAGACGCGCCGAGCAATTGCTGGCCGAGAAAGCCACCGAACTCGAGGCCACCAACCTGCGCTTCGATGCCGCGCTCAACAACATGTCGCAGGGGCTCTGCATGTTCGATGCGGAGCAGAAGGTCGTGGTGTCGAATGCGCGTTATGGCGAAATCTATCATCTCAGCCGCGATCAGATAAAGCCCGGAACCTCGCTGCGGCAGATTCTGGAATACCGCCGCGCGATGGGAACCAATTTCAATGTGGCGCCGGAGACCTACCTGACGCAGAACGTGAAAGCGGCAAAGGAGGTACTGGAACTCGCCGACGGGCGCGTGGTCGCGATCGCCCGTCACGCCATGCCGAACGGGGGATGGCTCACCACGCATGAGGACATCACGGATCGGGCGCGCAATGAAAAGCGCATCGCGTTCCTGGCGCAGCACGATCTGCTGACGGGCCTGGCAAACCGCGCGCTGTTTTCCGAAAAACTCGAGGACGCCGCGAAGCGGCTGCAACGCCATGGCACCGCCTTTACCGTGCTGATGCTCGACCTCGACAAGTTCAAGAATGTCAACGACACGCTGGGACACTCGGCCGGCGACCAGTTGCTGGTCGAGGTGGCGCAGCGGCTGCGGACGTCGATTCGCGACCTTGATGTGCTGGCCCGTCTGGGCGGCGATGAATTCGCCATCATCCAGGAAAACGAGAATGTCCAGGGCGAGGGCGCCGTCGCGCTCGCGCTCAGGATCATCAGGCTGATCGAACAGCCGTTCGATCTCGGCGGCCAGCAGGTCAATGTCGGAACCAGCATCGGAATTTCGTTCGCGCCGGAGCACGGCGTCGATGCCGAGACGCTGCTGCACAAGGCCGATCTTGCGCTATATGCGGCCAAGTCGGGCGGGCGAAACGCTTTCCGGGTGTTCGAGCCCGGATTGACCGAGGCTGCGGACATCCAGCGGTCGATAGAAGGCGAACTGCGCGACGCGATCTCGCGCAATGAGTTCGAACTGCACTATCAGCCGATGATCGATGCAACGGTCGGCCGCATCTTTGGCGTGGAGGCATTCGTACGCTGGCATCACCCGTCGAGAGGGCTACTGGCGCCCGATCGGTTCCTCCCGCTTGCGGAATCGACGGGATTGATGCAGCCGCTCGGGGAATGGATCCTGCGGCAGGCATGCATGGATGCCGCCGCCTGGCCGGCGGATATCAGGATTGCCGTCAACGTCTCCGCCGTTCAATTCGCAAACGGAAACCTGTTCGAGCTCGTGCTGGCGGCGCTGGTCGATTCCGGCCTGTCGCCGCTGCGGCTCGAATTGGAAATCGCCGACACCTCGCTGCTGCAGAAGGATCAGGCGGAACATCTGGCAACCATCCGGCAACTGAAAAATCTCGGCGTCTCGATCGTGCTCGACAATTGCGGGGCGGGATACTCCTCGGCGAGCTACCTGGCGAGCTTTCCATTCGACAAGATCAAGATCGACAAATCGGTCGCGCAGGGATTCGAGAACCGCCGCGACTGTGCGGCGCTCGTCGCTTCCGTGCTGGCCCTGGCGCGCGGCCTCGATATCGCGACGGCGGCCAAGGGAATTGAGAGCCGCACGCAGTACGAGGCATTGCTGGCCGCCGGCGTCGATTTCGCGCAAGGCTACCTGTTCGGCCGGCCGGTTCCGCATTCCGAACTTGACCTGGATGCCGTGTTTCCCCTGGCAAAGAACGTCGCCTGATGAACGCGCAGGAACATCTGATCGGTGACCTCGACGATGTGCTGGCGAGCAAGGATCCGTCGGCGCGCGCCGAGATCCTGCGCCGCGTCACCGACCTCTTCGTCCACGGCTCGGGCAGGTTTACCGACGATCAGATCGAGCTGTTCGGCGACGTCATGAGCAGGCTCGTCGGGACTATCGAGCAGGCTGCCCGCGCGGAGTTCGGCGGCCGCCTCGCTTTGGTCTCCGACGCGCCCACCGGAGTCATCCGCACGCTGGCATTCGACGATGCAATCGACGTGGCCGCGCCGGTCCTGGCGCACTCGGGGCGGCTCGAGGACGCTGCGCTGGTGGAAAATGCGCGAACCAAGAGCCAGGGCCACCTGCTTGCCATTTCCGGCCGCAGCGTTCTGGCCGAGGCCGTGACGGATATTCTGGTCGAGCGGGGCAACCATGAGGTCGTCAGCGGCGCCGCCGCCAACAGCGGCGCCAGGTTTTCGGCGTCCGGCATGTCGATTCTGGTCCGGAGAGCGCAGGACAACGGCGATCTCGCGCTGTGTGTCTGGGGACGCCCCGACATCCCGCGCCACGATCTCGTGAAACTGTTCGTGCAAGCGTCCGAAATCGTCAGAGGCAAGCTTGAGGCGGCCGACCGGCGACGGGCCACGCTGGTCCGGGCGGCGGTTGCGCAGGCATCCGACACCATCCAGGCGACGGCGCGGGCCGGCTCCAGCCAGCATGTGCAGGCGCTGGCCCACGTGCAGAGGCTGCATTCGCTCGGGCAGCTCGACGAGGCGCGGTTGCTCCTCTTCGCGCGCGAGGGGAGTTTCGACCGAACCGCGGTCGCGCTTTCGCTCATGTGCGATCTTCCGATCGGGCTGGTCGAGCGCGTGCTGGTTCAAAACGAACCGGAACAACTGCTTGTCTTTGCCAAGGCCATCGACCTGCAATGGGAAACCACGAGGGCCATCCTCGCTCTGCAGGCCGGCCGCGGCGGCGTGGCGAAGGATCGGCTCAACCAATGCCTCGCCAGTTTCTTCCGGCTGCGGCCCAAGACCGCCAAGACCGCACTGCAATTTTACCGGCAGCGCGAGCAGGCGAACCGAAGTCCGGTGCAGTAAGGGCGGGTTTTCCGGCCTGCGCCGTTGCGCGAGAGCTACTTCTCGATCTTGTTATGGACCTGCCAGAACCGCAGCGTGCGCTGGGCGGTTTCCGTAGACAGCTTGCCGTAATCCTTCCAGGCGAGCTTCAGCGTTTGTTCGGATAGCGGCTGCTGCAGCGGACGGTGGGAAAGCAGGGTTTCCACCGCCAGCCAGTTCAGGCCCGCGGATTTGCAGGGGATCAGGATAAGATCGGACCGGGGGCCTTCCAAAAGCCGCATCATCATGTCGGTCGTCGCGTTATTGAGGACGGCGAGCGAGGCTGCGACTTCTTCGAATTTCCCGGCGCCGGCAAACTTGATGATGGCCGCGTCGTCCAGTTCGTTGTGCTGTTTGAGGAGCTTCACCAGCGCTTCGGCGCGGCTGAAATCCCGCAGCGCGGGACTGTTTTCTCCCACGGCGGCGGCGATGGTCTTCATGATCCGCGCGATTTCCTGCTGAAGTTCGGGTGGCGCGATGGCCGCCAGCCGGGCGCGCACGGCGTCGGTCGCGCGCTTCAACAGGTCGCGAAGGAATTTGAGCGGAAGGTCGATCCGAAGGCCGAGGATTTCGGTGAGTTCATCGTCGGCTTCAGCGCGCGCGACGATGGTGGAATAGCCGGTGTCGGAAAAGCGCGCGCTGGCATTGTTGGCAAGCTTGCGAATGACGGTGCGTTCGCCGCGGTCGACGATGACGTCGGTAACGGCTTCCGGGAGGTTGGTGCGGCCGGAAATGGCGAGCAGATGATCCTGCCCCCTTGTGCTGGCGATCTCGACGAGATCGCTCGTCCTCAGGCGGCTGGAGTGGGCCAGCACGCTTCCGGCCACGGCAATTTCATTGTCCCGCGCCAGATGCTGAATGACCTCGAACGGCGCGTAGTCGATCGGCGCCAGGCGCTGGCTGAGTTCGGCCCTGGCGCGGCTTTCGACGCGGCTGATCAGCACGCACAGCACGTCGTCGAAGACCTTGATCTGTTCCTCGCTGAGCCGGTCCCCGTCATGCAGGAAAAGATTCGTCACCTGGCGAAGGGTATCGACGCGCCTCTCGGACGAACCGCTTTTGACGGCGTCTTCGAGTTCGGCGATGATGGAATGTTCGAGCTTCTGCAAGACATGCCCCACTGCTTAATTCGACACTTTCCGGCGCGAGTCCGGTTCTGGCACGTTCGTGAAAGTGTCGGCACTTCAAGCAAAGATGATAGCCTCGCAATCCTACGCTCGCGTTAAGCCGAACCCGTAAAAATACAGGCTTGGCTTGCTCAATAAATGCGCGGACATCCGGAAAACCGCCACCGGACCTCGGCCGGGTGTCAGGGCCGGGGCAGAAGCGGCGAAAATCGTGCTTAACGGAAGCCTACCGCCAGATCCGCTATCTGATTCCGGCCGCGTCAAAGCCCGCTTCCACCGCCGCAACGCGCAGTTCGATCTGCTTATGCGACAGCTTGCGGAACAGCGACCGCGTCGCCAACACCACGCCGCGCCGGCTGTCGGCGAAGGTCGATTGGCGCGACAACTGCTGGGTGAGCGCGACATAGAACATCGCCGCAAGCTCGTTCGGCCTGAAAATGAAGGCGCGGCCGTTATTCGCCGACATCACGTTGAAGGCGGCATAGTTGTGAATGCCGCTGTTGACGTGCACGGCGCCTGAATCGTCTTTCTGGGTAAGCGGAACGTTAATGAAATCCTTCATCAGCCTGGGCTGGTTGTGCCGGGTCGGATCCTGCATGTCGCGGACCGCGACGCCGCAGCCGACCTGCCAGTCCCACTTCGCGATATCCGGCCGCGCGCCGTTGGCGATGAGGGCGCCGAAAATATCTGAATAGGATTCATTGAGCGCTCCGGTCTCGCCCAGATAGATCAGCCGTGCCGTGGCGCCGGTGACGCCGTGAAACAGTTCGTGCGCCACCACGGAGAGCGAGGACGCCATCGAGCGCAATTTGCCGTCGAACCGCCCCTGGCCGTACAGCATCTGGGTCCCGTCCCAGAACGCGTTCAGCCAGACCTTGCTGCCGGGGGGCTGCTCGAACTGCTTCACCAGGCAGTTGACGGTCGAGACCACGCGCCCGCCCATGTTGTCGATGTTGTTGCGCTTGAGCACCTTGCGCAGAAAGGTCGTTACTGCGGCAGCGTGGGCATGGGCGCTGACGGCGGCCGGAGACCAGGGAGAGGCCGCGAGGTTGCCGGGCAGCTTGCCCCCGACCGGGTCGCGGTAGGCGAAATCGTAGGTTTCGACGTTCAGCATGGCGTCGCGCATGATCCGCTTGCCGCCCTTGATTTCGATGTTGAAGGTCTGCATCCGGCCGAGTTCGTCGCGGGCGCTGGCGGTGCCGTGCCTGAGGGCCGGGGTGCGCGGCAATTCCGCCACCAACGCGCCGTTCAGCGCGTCGATGACGTAGTCGAACATCAGTGGGATCTGGTGTCGGGCCGACGATGCTTTGCCCTTGTTCCGGCTGCGCACGTCCTCCACGATATAGGCGAGATGCCATTTGCCCCTGTGGTCGAGAAACAGATGAAGCGCCGGAACGCCGTCGGGAAGTTTCCGTCCGTAACCGGCCCGGGCGGCAATTCTCTTCAGCGCGTCGAGTGGCGAAATTCTTGCGACGTAGGAGGCAAGCTCCGGCTTCGCCAGACTGGAATTGAGCGAGACCAGTTCATTGTCGTCGTCGAGCTCGACGCTGACGAGCGATGCGAAAACCGGAATACCATTGATCTGCTGGCGGAATTTTACCACCCTGGTTCCGGTCAGCGGCACGGTCTCGACGCCGAGGCTCCTGAAATCGCACTCCTCGTCATCGACCTTTGGCGCGGTCAGCGACGGCATCGCGCGGCTGGCAAAGGCGTGGGCGAGGATGCGCTTGGCCGCACTTTCCGGGTCGAGGTTTTTCGGCAGGCTTTCCGCCAGCGCGAACGTGTTGGAAGCCGGGCGATCCGCTCGAAGCGCCTCGAAGGCGCGGCGGCCGCCTTCTTCCGTGACATGCATCGCGAGGATTTGAAAGCCGCGCGCCGACCGCGCCGGTGTCTTCCTTCGCCCTGCCTTCTTCGCTTTCTTTGCCATGATGCAGTCACCCCATCCGTCAACCGGAGAAGGGTAGGTCAATCGATCCCGATTGGGAAACGTAAAAACCACGGCTGTTTCACCGATCTATTCAGCCGTGATGGTGGCCGAAGCGACGCCGGTCGCAAGAACAATATTTGAGCCGGCCTCGCACACGAAAACGGTATTGCTAAGCGGACGAGCGTACGGAACAATCGCGAGCCATGATCGGGGAGTAGAGCTGTGCAATCTGTTGTCATTACCGGGGCGTCCACCGGCATTGGCTGGGCTACCGCAAAATTGTTGCTGGGGCGCGGGTTTCGGGTGTTCGGCAGCGTGCGCAAGCAAGCCGACGCCGATCGGTTGAAGGCCGAGTTCGGCGCGAATTTCATTCCGCTATTGTTCGACGTTACCGATGAAGCCGCGGTGCTGGCGGCCGCCCGCGAGGTCCGCGCCGCGCTGAACGGCGAGACGCTGACCGGGCTCGTCAACAATGCCGGCATCGCGGTCGCAGGGCCGGTGCTGGAGCTCTCGGCCGACGAATTCCGGCGGCAGATGGACGTCAACGTGATCGGACCGATCATCGCCACGCAGGCCTTCGGTCCGCTGCTCGGGTCCGATCCGTCGCTGAAGGGACCGAAGGGGCGGATCGTGATGATCAGCTCGGTGGCCGGCAGGAACGGCAATCCGATGTCGGCGGCCTATTCGGCATCGAAGCACGCGATCGAGGGGCTGTCGGAAAGCCTGCGCCGCGAAATGATGCTGTTCGGCATCGACGTCATCATCGTGGCACCTGGCGCGGTGAAGACGCCGATCTGGAGCAAGGCCGAGGAGGTCGATATTTCCGGCTACCAGAATTCGCCGTATCTTCCGGCACTCGAACGGGTCCGCAAGTTCACGCGGCACCTGAGCGAGATCGGTCTGCCGCCGGAGAAGATCGCCGAAGCGATCGCCGACGCATTGACATCGGCGAGCCCCAAAGTGCGTTACCAGATCACGCCGGACCCGATGCGGCATCTGATCACGGGGCTACTGCCGAAGCGGACGGTCGACAGGATCATCGCCAAGCGCCTCGGATTGACTCCCCCGGCATGAGCGTGGCGAAGCGTGCCATGTTCAGAGCCGTCCTTGGAGCCGCCGCGATTTGCCTTGCGGCATCGCTCGCTTATGCCGGCGATCAGGGCGATCCCGAAAGATCCTGCGACGGCAATACCTATGAGATGGTCGAATGTCTCAAGGCCAGGACCGCGCAGTTGGACAAGCGGATGACCATCGCCTACCAGCAGGCGCTGAAGGACGCGGCGCCGCAGCAGCATGACCAGCTGCGCACGGCGCAGCGGCTATGGATTCAATATCGCGATGCCAATTGCCTCTATTATGGCCTCGGCGAGGGCACTATCGCCCGCATCGACGCCGGCGAATGCATGCGCAGCATGACCGAGGCGCGCGCCCGCGAACTGGAAGGCCTCGGCCATCAATAGC